>JAYORG010000001.1:0-134267 GCA_038123275.1 Rickettsiales bacterium
ATAAAATTAAGAAAGAATTATAATATATAATCAATTTAGGACACTACACTAGATCGTATGGATATTATTATTAATGTTGCTGGAGCTGATATTTTTGAAATTAATTCTTCTAAAATAGGTGAATCTTCAGATAAAGTGGCATTAAGGGTTAAAAAAGCTCGAGAATTACAAAATAGTCGTTATGAAAATGATATTGCCATGAAAGATATTGCTTGCAAAACCAACTCTAAAGCAAAAGAAAGTTTAATAGAAAAATATGTTAAATTAGATCAAGAAAGCCAAAAAGTTCTTAAACAATCTTTTAAAGAAACCAAAGCTTCTATGAGAAGTTACAATAGAATATTAAGAGTAGCCAGAACAATAGCCGATTTAGACCAAAGAGAAGATGTTAATAAATATCATATTTTAGAAGCTTTAAACTACAAAAAGTTGGTGATTAATGGCTTATAAAATGTATTCAAACAACAAATCAATAGACTTTTACTTTGTAACTGCATACAGTTACAATTAGTATGGCTAAAAAAGGAAAGTTACTAGAAAGAGCCATCAATAATCCAAAAGGATTAAGTTTCAAATATTTTGAGAATTTCTTAGTAATTTTGGTTGGATTCTTGATCGTCAAACTGGTAGTCATAAGGTTTACTACTCTGTTAGTGGAGTTAGATTGCCAATTCAAAATCGTAAAGGACAGGATAAGAACCTGTTCAAGATCTTTTTAAACACCATATTTTCTCCTATTTGTGCTTATTTTTTATGAAAATTACTCCAAATATTCCCGATATTAGTCGTAATTTTAATAAAAAAGCGCTACAAATAGCAGAAAATCTGACATTTAAAAAGATCTTAACAGGTTCTAAGGAATATCAAGTAAAGTAATTTATTAAAATTATTGAAGGAGAAAAAAATGGTTAAAGAAAAAAACAACAAGATAAAGTTTGATGGATTTGCCATAGAATTATTTTTAGATGATGATAAAGAATGGTTAGCTCATTTTGAAGAATTACCTCACATATCAGCCTTTGGAGAATCCCCAGAAAAAGCATTGAAAGAGTTAGATATTGCATGGTCACAGATAAAAAAAAGCTATCTTGAAAAAGGTGAAGAAATACCACAACCTATCACAAATAAGATATTTAGCGGTCAATTTAACGTAAGAATTGACAAAAGAATACATAAAAAATTAGCAATAGAAGCCATAAAAGCTGGAGTTTCTTTAAATGCTTTAGTGTCACAAAAATTAGCGCATTAAAGAAAATCAACTTAAGATACTAGACTGTCTCTAAAAACCTTGATTATTTACTATCACTAGCTAACCCAACTCTATTTTTTTTCATTAATGGGTTTCTCGCTTTATTAAAAACAAACTCACTTTGAGTTATTACAGCCCTGTCTTTTTTAGTGATCATAAACACCCCAAATTCAGCAAAAAAATTGGCACATATTTTGCCTTGTAATAAGCCAGCTTTTTTACCTTTGGCAGTTAAATAAGATTTATCTTGGATAATAAAACCCATATCATGACATAATTTTTCAAAATCATCAATAGAACAAAAATGGATATTTGGTGTGTCATACCATTGATAGGGAATAGACTTTCTAACTGGCATTTCGCCTTTTAATAAAAGATAAAAACGGTTTTTAAAATAGGCAAAATTAGGTAATGAAATAATAGCAAAGTTAGCAATTCGAAGCATTTCTTCTAATATTTCTTTAGGATTTTGCATTGCTTGAATTGTTTGGCTTAAAATAGCATAATCAAAGCTATCATTTGGATAGTGGGGTAAATCTTTTTTAGCATCTCCTTGAATAACCGATATTCCTTTAGAAACTGCCTTGCTTACATCTTTTTGAGAAATTTCTAGCCCCCTAGCATCAACTTTTTTGATGGTTTTAAGTAAGTGTAATAACTCGCCATTGCCACAGCCAATATCAAGAACCTTAGATTTTGGTTCAATTAAATTAGCTATTACTTCTAAATCAAAACGAATATGTTTTTTACTCATAAGCTTTCCAAAAATCCTTTAATAGTATCTTTTAGCATTTCATTTTCTATTAAAAATGAATCATGACCAGCTCCACCTTCAATATCTATTAAACTAACATCATTACCAACAATATTAAGGGCTTGAGCTAAGCGCCTTGATTCTTGAGATGTAAATAGCCAATCATCATCAAAAGATATTACACAAAATTTGGCAGTACAATCTTTAAAGGCATTACTTAAAATACCATCATTTTGTGCTTCTAAATCAAAATAATCCACTGCTTTTGTTAAGTATAAATAAGAATTAGGATCAAATCTTTTAATAAAATTAAGACCTTGATGCCTTAAATAGCTTTCTACCTGAAAATCTACTCCAAAACCATAGGATAATTGTTTTTTATCTTGTAAATTGCGACCAAATTTCTCATGAAGTGATTTTTTAGACATGTAGGTAATATGAGCAGTCATTCTAGCCACGGCTAAACCTTTACTTGGATATTTCTTTTTTTCATAATATTGACCACCACACCAGTCTGGATCTGCCATAATAGCTTGTCTTCCAACCTCGTTAAAGGCAATATTTTGTGCTGAATTTCTAAATGAGGTAGAGATAGGGATAATTGCTTGAGTAATTTTTGGATAAATATTAGCCCAGGTTAGTGCTAGCATTCCACCCATTGATCCACCAATAATTGCTAATAAATTTTTAATTTCAAAATGATCAATTAGTAATTTTTCAGCTCTAACCATATCTTCAATTGTAAGAACGGGGAAGTCTGTGCAGTATGGTTTTTTTGTTTTTTTGTTAATGTCTTTTGGACCAAAAGAGCCCATGCAACCACCAATAACATTAGAGCAAATGACAAAGTATTTATTTGTGTCTATGGGTTTATTTTTGCCAACCATAAAATCCCACCAGCCTTCTTTTTTGGTAACAGGGTGTTTAGAAGCTACATATTGATCGCCAGTAATGGGGTGACAAATTAAAATTGCATTAGATTTATCTTTATTTAATTTGCCATATGTTTGATAAGCAACATTAAAATTATCAATTTTGATACCACTATCTAATTCTAAGGTTTTATTGGTTGCTAATTGAATAATTTTACCAATTTCATATTCTTTAAAATTAGAACCAAAGCTTGATTTTATCGTTGTCATATTTATTGTTTATTGTCATCTTTAATTGGTTAACAGTGTCTAACCAATTCTAACAAATAGATATTAAAATTTAGCAATGGAAAATCAACATAATAAGAATATTTCTAAGGAATTGTTGAAATATCGCTCTCAAATTGATCAGATAGATAATAAAATTATCAATCTTTTAAGCGATAGAATGAAAATTGTATCCAAGGTTGGAAAACATAAGGAAAATGTTCAAGATAAGTGTTTTATTAGATCAAATCGTGAGGCTGATATGATCAAAGATTTAGTGTGTAAAGCCGATAAATCCATTCCAAAATCAGTAATTGTTACAATTTGGCGTAAAGTTATCACTTCAGCTAATGTTTTAGAGCAAGATATTGCAATTGGAGTTCATAATCCACAAAAATTACTATCATATCATCATTTAATTAAAGAATATTATGGTGATTTTATGCCAATTACTGATTATTCTAGTTCAAATAACGTGATATCCGAGATAGAAAAAAATAATTTACAATTAGGTATTTTTTCTCTTCCCACAAATGATTGTAAAAATGATGACCTAGATCATTGGTGGATAAATATTGCTAATAATCAGAGTGATCTTAAAGTTTTTACTAAAATTCCCTTCATAGAATATGAAGAAGATGAGAATATGATAAAGGATGATTTACTAGTGGTTGCCATTAAGGATGCAGAAAAATCTCAAAGTGATAAAACTTTACTTACAATTGAACTTAATAGTGAAACATCCTCTCATTCTTTACAAAAAATATTTGCAGAAAACAACCTAGAGGCAAAAATAATTAAAAGTACCAAAATTAGAGAAATCAATAATATTGCTTTTTATCTAGTGGAAGTTGATGGTTTTTATGAACAAGATGATGAAAAAATCAAGTTGCTTTCCAGTAGCAAAATTAAGCCGCATGTAAAAGTTATTGGCAATTATCCAACACCAATTAAGTTGTAATTCTCTTATTATCTACTAAATATGAAAAAAACCGCAGTCATTTTATTTAACCTTGGTGGTCCAGATAAATTATCATCTGTAAAACCGTTTCTTTTTAATCTTTTTAAAGATAAAGCAATTATCAATTTACCAAATCCAATACGCTATTTATTGGCTAAATTTATTGCCAAGAGAAGAAATAAAATTGCCATGGAAATTTATAAAAAAATAGGGGGAAAGTCACCAATATTAGAAATTGTCAATAGTCAGGCTGAAAATTTAGAAAAGGAATTATCATTTTCAGGAGATTTTAAAGTGTTTGTTTGTATGAGATATTGGCACCCAATGTCAAAGGAAATAGTAAAAAAAGTCAAAGAATATGGTGCTGATGAAGTCATTATGCTTCCTTTATACCCACATTTTTCAACGACAACTACTCAATCTTCTTTTGAAGATTTTGAAGATGAAGCTAGAAAGCAAAAATTAAATGCTAATCTAAAAAAAGTTTGTTGTTATGGGACAAATTCCAAATTTATTGAATCTCATGCTGTATTAATTAAAAAAGTAATAAATAAAATTAAGAATACTAAAAATAAAAAATATCGTTTATTATTTTGTGCTCATGGTTTGCCGCAAAAAATTATTGACAATGGAGATCCTTATGTTTTTCAAATTCAAAGTTCTGCTAAAGCAATTATTGCCAAAATTATGAGTGATAAATCTTTTTTGGGAGAAGAAATAGATTTTCAAGTTTGTTATCAGTCAAGAGTTGGCCCTTTAAAATGGACCACCCCTTCTTTAGATGATGAAATTTCTAGGGCTGCAAATGATAAAAAAGGTTTAATAATAGTGCCAATATCATTTACAGGAGATCATAGTGAAACTTTGGTTGAACTAGATATTGAGTATAAAAAAATAGCACAAGACAATAAGGTGCTTTTCTATCACAGAGTAGACGCCCTAAACAATAATGGTTATTTTATGGAATCTCTAGTTGAAATTTGTAAAAATATTAACAATAAACCCAAAGAATATGCTAGCTACAATGGCACAAGAATTTGTCCTAAAAATTTTACAAAATGCATATGCCAATAATTACTGATATTTTAATTAATGATAAATCTTGGGGAAAAGAAAATCCCAATCTAGAATCTTATTTACAAGATTTAATCAATAATGTAATTCCCAGTACTAAGCTTAATAAATTATTAAAACAAGGAATTGAGATAGAAATCAGTGTAGTTTTAAGTAATGATAATGAGATACAAAATTTAAATAAAACTTATCGTAAAATTGATAAACCAACCAATGTTTTATCTTTTCCAGCCATCAATCCACAAGATTTTGATAATGAATTGATAACGGAGAATTTTATAGCAATTGGCGATATTATTTTATCTTTTGAAACTATTAAAAGAGAATGTAAAGAACAAAATAAAACATTTAATAATCATTTAGTGCATTTGTTAATTCATAGTATTTTACATTTAATTGGTTATGATCATAAAACTGATTTACAAGCAAAAGAGATGGAAGATTTAGAGATAGAATTATTAAAAAAACTTGAAATAGATAATCCTTACATTATTAATTGATATCTCTTATTTAATAATCACCACAACTTATAAATAATAATAATACTAAACTATGGAAGGTCGATCGACTAAAGAATTTGAAGATAAGGCAGATAATAAAACTGATGATTCAGTTACAATACAAGGTTATTCCACAAAAGAAGAAAATTCAGAAGCAAATAATGGCATTATTTCTTCATTTAAGTCTATTTTTAGAAAAATTTTTGGTCAAAAGAATAAAGAGCAGTTTTTAGAGTCCATTAGTCAATTGGTAGCTGTCTGTGCACAAAAATCATTTATATCTAGTGAAGAGCAAAAAATGATCAATAATATCATCAAAATTGATGATATTAAAGTGTCAGATGTAATGATTCCAAGAACTGATATTATTGCCATGTCAAAAAAATCAACGTTAGAGCAGATTAAGGATATGATAATTAGTAAAGAACATACCAGAATGCCAATATATGGTGAAAATCTTGATGAAGTTATTGGTTTTATACATAGTAAAGATTTGGTTAAGTTTTTATCAAAAGAAGTGCAAGATTTTGATATTAATTCTCTTATTAGAACAATAATTTATGTTCCTCATTCAATGAGAGTAGTCGATTTACTTCGAAAAATGCGTTCATCTAGAGTTCATATTGCCATAGTGTTAGATGAGTATGGAGGTACTGACGGTTTAATAACAATTGAAGATATTATGGAGGAAATTGTTGGCGAAATAGAGGATGAACACGATTTGCCAGATGATAATATTTACAATAAAATTCAAAAAGTTGGCAATAATGTTTTTCATATTGGTGGTAGAGTTGAGATAGAAGAAATTGAAAAGCTATTATCCCAGAAAATTATGAAAGACAATAGTGATGATTTTGAAACTATTGGTGGTTTCATTTTATCAGAAATGAAGAAGGTGCCTCAAGTTGGTGAAGTACTTAATTTTAATGCCAATCTGTCTTTTAAGATTTTGGAAGCTGATCTAAGATCAATTAAATTAATAGAGGTTAGCAAAAAAGAAAATCTTGCAAATTGAGCTTGACAATCAATTAAGGTGGCATAATATTCAACTTTAAGCAACATACGATAGAGCTGTAGATAAGTATCTAAAGTTTTTAAATATTAATCAAGTGAGGTTAACCATGTTAAATAAATTATTAGTAACATTTTCTTTAGTTTTTTTACTTTCAAATTGTAAAGCTATTGATACTCAAAATAGGTTTGAGGAAGAGCAGGACATGGAAGAATTTATCATTGAAGATCAACCTCAAGATGAGCAAGATTTTGAAGTGGTTGATGAAGAAGAAGCAGATGAGTTAAACGAACAAATCAAAGAAGAAATAGAAGAAGTTGAGGTTCCAGATAGAGTTTTATTTGGTCTTAATAAGCATAATATCGATGAATCTGCTCAAGAGGTTCTTGATATTCAGGCAGAGTGGTTAGATAGTGATAGCTCTCTAAATATTATCATTGAAGGTCATTGCGATGAAAGAGGGACCAGAGAATATAACCTTGCTCTTGGTGAAAGAAGGGCTTTGGCTGCAAAGAATTATCTAGTTTCTAAAGGAGTTGATTCTTCTAGAATCAAGATTGTTACTTATGGTAAAGAAAAGCCAGCTTTCATTGGTTCAGGAGAATCAATTTGGTCTAAGAATAGACGTGCAGTTACTGTTGTAGTAGAATAGTTCTTTTACAAAGTAACAAAATAAAGTTTTCAAGCGGCCTTTTTAATAGTTAAAAAGGCCGTTTTTTTATTTCAATTTTTATATCTTAATTATTTTCATCTATGTTAAAAGATAAAATTACCACCGGTCCATTAACATCTTCTCAAAAAGTTTATATTAAAAGCGAAAAATATGATGATGTTAAGGTTGCTATGAGGCAAATTAATTTATCCAAAGCTTCTGATAATAAAAGCTTCACAGTTTATGATACTTCTGGTATTTATACTGATCCAGATTTTATTGATAATATTGATTTTAGTAAAGGTTTACCAAAAATTAGAGAAAGTTGGATTAAAGATCGAGGTGATGTACAAGAGTATGAAGGTAGAAATGTTAAGCCAGAAGATAATGGTATATTAAATGGTGTATCAGCAAAATCTAGCGTTCCAGAATTTGATTTAAAAGATTTTAAACCCCTTAAAGCTAAGGAAGGAAAGATACCTACACAAATGGCTTATGCTAAGGCTGGTATCATTACTAAGGAGATGGAGTATATTGCTGTTAGAGAAAATATGGGTCGAAAAAAAATAGCTGACAATAATAAAAAAAATAATCAACATTTAGCAAAATTTGATCAAAATATTCCATCTTACATAACTGGTGAATTTGTCAGATCAGAAGTTGCAAGTGGTAGAGCAATTATTCCATCAAACATTAACCATCCTGAATCAGAACCAATGATAATTGGCAGAAATTTCTTGGTTAAAATTAATGCTAATATTGGTAATTCGGCAATATTTTCATCTGTTGAAGATGAAGTTGAAAAAATGATCTGGTCAACTCGCCACGGTGGTGATAATTTGATGGATCTCTCTACTGGTAAAAATATTCACAATATTAGAGAATGGATTATTAGAAATTGTCCAGTTCCAGTAGGTACAGTGCCAATTTATCAAGCCTTAGAAAAAGTTAATGGTGTAGCTGAAGACTTAACCTGGGAAATTTTCAAGGATACTTTAATTGAACAATGTGAGCAAGGTGTTGATTATTTTACCATCCATGCTGGAGTTTTATTGTCTTATGTGCCATTAACTGCCAAAAGAGTAACAGGAATTGTTAGTCGTGGTGGTTCAATTATGGCTAAATGGTGTTTATCTCATCATAAAGAAAATTTTCTTTATACTAATTTTAGAGAAATGTGCCAAATATTAAATAAATATGATGTGGCCTTTTCTTTAGGAGATGGTTTAAGACCAGGGTCAATAGCCGATGCTAATGATGAAGCTCAGCTTGGTGAGTTAAAAACTTTAGGAGAATTAACGAAAATTGCTTGGGAATATAATTGCCAGGTAATGGTTGAAGGGCCAGGTCATGTGCCAATGCATCTTATTAAAGAAAATATGGATAAGCAACTTGACTGGTGTCATGAAGCTCCATTTTATACATTAGGCCCCCTTACAACTGATATTGCCCCGGCATATGACCACATTACTTCTGCAATTGGTGCAGCTATGATAGGTTGGTTTGGTACAGCAATGCTTTGCTATGTTACCCCAAAAGAACATCTAGGTTTACCAAATAAAGAAGATGTAAAAACAGGGGTAATAACTTATAAAATTGCTGCTCACGCTGCTGATTTGGCTAAGGGTAACGCTGCTGCTAGGGCGTGGGATGATGAATTATCAAAAGCAAGGTTTGAATTTAGATGGGAAGATCAATTTAATTTATCCTTAGATCCTGAATTGGCTAGAAGTTATCATGACGAAACACTTCCAGCTGATGGTGCTAAAGTTGCTCATTTTTGCTCAATGTGTGGTCCTAAATTTTGTTCTATGAAAATTAGTCAAGATGTTAGAGATTATGCTAATAAACAAGATAAAGAAAAAGGCATGCAGGAGATGAGTACAAAATTTAAAGAAATGGGCAGCGAGGTTTACGTTAAACAAAGTGGCTAAAATTATGTTATTAGCTCCTAATAAAAATCGTTTATTCTTCATTTATTTTTGTATTATCTGTGGTTTTATTGCCGTTACTTTAAGGTTATTATTTTTAGTAACCTTTAGTGATAAGGTAGATGTAGGAAAAATTTATAATAATAATAAAATTAATAAAAGATCTGATATTATCGATAGAAATGGCATTATTATTGCTACAGACTTAGATGTAAAAGTTCTTTATGCTAATTCTGCTTTAATAAGGGATCCAGAATTTGTAGCCCAAAAATTATCAAAAACTTTTCCTAGCTTAAAGTATAAAAGATTATTTAAAAGATTATCCAAATCCAAAGATGGATGGTTATTAGTTAAAAGAAATATCACTCCAAAACAAGAGCAGATAGTTAATAATTTAGGAATAGCTGGGTTAATTTTTGAGGATAGCAAAACCAGAGTATACCCCCAGAAATCATCTTTAAGTCATGTTATTGGTTATACAGATCTAGATGGCAACGGTATTTCTGGTATTGAAAAGGAATATGATGATTTTTTAAAAAATGATAATCAAAATTTACAATTATCGTTAGATATTAGAGTACAAGATGTTTTAAATTATCAATTAAAAAAGGCTATGAAGAAATTCAAAGCTTTTGCGGCTTTTGGTATCATTATGGATGTAAATAATGGTGAAGTCATAGCTCTTTCTAGCTTACCAAATTTTGATCCTAATAATCAAGTTGTGGCTAGTGATAAAGAAAAATTTAATCGTGCTACATATGGCGTTTATGAGCTTGGATCAGTTTTTAAGATTTTTACCCATGCTTTAGCATTTGAAGATAAGCTAATTGATATGAGTGATACTTATAAGGTTAAAGATCCTATCAAATATGGTAAGTTTACTATTGATGATGACCATAAAGAAAAAGATATTTTAACAGTGGAAGAAGTTTTTACACAGTCTTCTAATATTGGTTCAGTTAAGATAGCAAAATTTTTTGGTCCTGAAAGACAAAAAGAGTTTTTAGATAGCCTAGGTCTATTACATAAACTAAATACAGACTTCCCATCCCTTGGAACTCCAATATACCCTAAAAGATGGGGTGAAATTAGCCTATCTACTATTGCTTTTGGTCATGGAATAGCAGTTACACCACTACATATCACTAGATCAGTTGCAGCAATTGTTAATAATGGCAATTTATTTAAACCATCCTTTGTTAAGCTAGACAATAATCCTTTATTTAATAAAGTGATATCCAAGGAAACTTCTAATATTATGAAAAAATTATTACAAGAAACAGTTTTAAATGGCACTGGAAAAAATGCTAAAGTTGCGGGCTATGAAATAGGTGGAAAAACCGGAACTGCTGAAAGAGCAGAAGCTGGAGGTTACAATAAAAAGAAAACATTAGCATCATTTGTTGCTGCTTTTCCAATTAATAATCCACAATACTTAATATTTGTTGGAATAGATCAGCCAAATTATACTTTTAATACCGGAGGAATGGTTGCTGCACCAGTTGTTGGTAATATTATTAAAAATATTGCTCCAATTTTGGATGTGGTTAATTAAGTTTTTGCTACACCCCGGCTTCACCACGCAAGATAAGGGTGAGCCCATCCCGTCAGGGATGGGGAAGTTAAGTTATTTTAAGCTGCAGAAGATTTTTTATCATCATCATTCTTTTTATCATCTTCATTAACTTCTTCAAATTCACCATCAACAACTTTTTCGCCATTATCATTAGTGTCAGAAGCTGCATCTGTAGGATTTTCTCCTGCAGCTGCTTGTTGATCTTTATACATAGCTTCACCCAATTTCATTGAAGATTGCATTAAAGCATCAGTTGCAGTTTTTAATTCATCAGCTTTAGCATCTTCTTTAGCTAATAAATCTTTAACTTTTTGAACTTCAGCATTAATCGCTTCTTTAGTAGCGTCATCAACTTTATCACCATGTTCTGCAACACTTTTTTCAGTTGAATAAACAAGACTATCAGCTTGGTTTCTAGCTTCGACTAATTCTTTCTTTTCTTTATCGGCACTAGCATTAGCTTCGGCATCTTTTACCATTTTTTCAATCTCATCGTCACTTAAGCCGCCAGAAGATTGAATTTTAACATTTTGCTCTTTATTTGTAGCCTTATCTTTTGCCGAAACATTAACTACACCATTAGCATCAATATCAAAAGTAACTTCAATTTGAGGCATGCCTCTTGGAGCAGGTGGAATATCTTCCAAATTAAATTCTCCAAGTAATTTATTATGTACAGCAATATCTCTTTCACCTTGATAAACTTTAATAGTAACTGCAGTTTGATTATCAGCATAAGTTGAGAATACTTGGCTTTTATTAGTTGGAATAGTGGTATTTCTATCAATTAATCTAGTAAATACACCTCCAGCAGTTTCAATCCCTAAAGATAAAGGAGTAACATCAAGAAGTAATACATCTTTAACATCACCTTGTAACACACCACCTTGAATAGCGGCGCCAATTGCTACAACCTCATCTGGGTTTACACTTTTATTTGGTTCTTTGCCAAAGAATTTTTTAACTACCTCATTAACTTTTGGCATTCTAGTCATGCCGCCAACTAGGATAATTTCATCAATATCATTTGCTTTAATACCAGCATCTTCCAAGGCTTTCTCACAAGGTTTAATTGTTCTTTGAACCAAGTCATCAACTAGAGATTCTAATTTAGCTCTAGTAATTTTAACATTTAAATGTTTTGGTCCACTAGCATCAGCAGTAATATAAGGTAAGTTAACTTCAGTTTCTAAAGTTGACGATAGTTCAATTTTAGCTTTTTCAGCTGCTTCTTTTAATCTTTGTAAGGCTAAAGGATCTTTTGTTAAATCAACAGAGGTATCTTTTTTAAATTCATCAGTTAGATATTTTAATATTACCATGTCAAAATCTTCACCACCAAGGAAAGTATCACCATTTGTTGATTTTACTTCAAATACACCATCACCAATTTCTAAAACAGAAACATCAAATGTACCACCACCTAGATCATAAACAGCAATTGTTTGACCTTCTTTCTTTTCTAAACCATAAGCTAAAGCAGCAGCAGTTGGCTCATTAATAATTCTTAATACTTCCAAACCAGCAATTTTACCAGCATCTTTTGTTGCTTGTCTTTGAGAATCATTAAAATAAGCTGGAACAGTAATAACTGCCTTTTCTACCTTTTCTCCCAAATGTTTTTCAGCAGTTTCCTTCATTTTTTGTAATGTAAAAGCAGAAATTTGACTTGGAGAATATTTTTCTTTTTCAACTTCAACCCAAGCATCACCATTTCCGCCTTTGACAATTTTAAAAGGAACTAATTCTTGATCTTTTTTAGTAATAGGGTCATCAAATCTTCTACCAATTAATCTTTTAGCACCAAAAATAGTGTTTTGAGGGTTAGTGACAGCTTGTCTTTTAGCAGGCGCGCCAACAGCTTTTTCGCCATCTTTTAAAAAACCTACAATCGAAGGAGTTGTTCTTGAACCTTCAGCATTTTCAATAACTTTGGCATTTTTACCATCCATAATAGCAACACAAGAGTTTGTGGTACCTAAATCAATTCCTATAACTTTACTCATTATTTTTTGTTTAAATTATTAATATTTTTAATGATAAAATCATATATATGAACTATAAAAAAAATTACAAGAGCAACATATTAAAGTATGTTCTAATTTTAAGAAAAAGATGTTTACTAATTAACTAAAGGGATAATAATTACTATTTGTTTTTTGATATAAATATCTTTTTAAAGATGCCTCATAATTTATTAAAAATTTCAGTTCTATATCTAACTGCCATACTATTGACAATAGTAAATTTAAATAGCATTAGCAATAATCCTACTGGCCTTGTCATATCTTTGCCTTTATTTGAAATAATGATTATTTACTATTTTGCAATTTATAAAAAGAATGTTTTTGGTTTAGGGTTTATATTTTTTATTGGAATTTGGAGTGACTCACTCAATGGGATACCTCTTGGAATTACTTCTTTAATATATGTAGTTGTTGTAAAGATATTCGATCTAATAAGTCATAAACAATCACCAAAGGAAGATTTTAAATCAATCTTAAAAGAATTTGTTATATTTATTACTGTCATACTATTTTTAAAATGGTTATTATTATCCTTTTATTATAAGGATCCATATAGTGTTTCACCTTTTTTATCGCAAGTGATAATATCATCTTTAACTTATGTTATAATGCATAAATTCTTTGATTTTCTAAGTAAGAAATTTTTGATAGAATATTAACTGTAGCACCTGGTAATGCGTCGCGATTATAGAAAAAATAAGCTATTTAATAGAAGAACAGTTATTTTAACCAGTATTAGATCCTTTTTAAGTGCTATATTAGTTGTTCGTTTAGGATATTTGCAACTTGGAAGACATAAGGAATATTCTACAAGGTCTGATAAAAATCGGATTAAAACAATTATTCAACCGTCTTTAAGGGGAATAATATTTGATCGCAATAATAAATCTTTAGTTAATAATCGTAAAAACTACAGACTCCTTTTATATCTTGAAAATAAATCAAATGTTAAAAATACTATAGAAAAATTAGTAAAAATATTAGATTTAGATTCCAAAACTAAAAATAAATTACTAAAACGCATATCAGATGCTAGAAGAAAAAGTATTATTTCTCTAATAGATAATTTATCTTGGAATGATTTGGCAAAAGTTGAGGTTAATTCATATAAATTGCCAGAGCTTTCAATTGAAAGTGCTCCAGTTAGATATTACCCATTTCCACTTGAAACAGCTCATTTAGTAGGATATGTATCTTTGCCTAGTGAGAAAGAAATTAATGCAGAGAATCAAAATCTTTTTATGCATCCAAATTTTAGAGTTGGCAAGAACGGTATTGAAAAAAGTTTTGATAAATATTTAAGAGGACAATTTGGTATAAAATATTCAGAAGTAAATGCTTTTGGTCTACCCTTAAGAGATATTTCTGCAATACCAAGTGTTAAGGGTGAAAGTTTAAGATTAACTATTAATATTGAATTACAGAGGTTTATTTTTGATAAAATTTCTAAATTAACTGCTTCTGTTGTTGTAATGGATGTTAAAACAGGTGAAATACTTGCTTTTAACTCGAGTCCATCTTTTAACATTAATAATTTTGTAGAAGGATTTAGTCAAGAATATTGGCAAAGCTTGATTGAAAATGAAGGAAGGCCATTAAACAATAAACCGTTAACAGCAAATTATCCACCTGGATCAGTATTTAAGTTGATTGTTGCTTTGGCAGCTCTAGAACATGGAATTAATCCCAAGAAGAAGATAAGATGTAATGGCAAATATAGATTAGGCAAAAGAACTTTTCATTGCTGGAAAGAAAAAGGCCATGGTATTTTAGATATGGATAATGCCATTAAGCATTCTTGCAATGTATATTTCTTTAATTTAGCCAAAGAATTAGGAATTGATAAAATAACAAAAATGGCCAGTAAATTTGGCTATGGACAATCTTTTGATATTGACTTGCAAGAAGTAAAATCAGCTATATTACCATCTGACGGTTGGAAAAGAAAAGTATTTAATCAGCCTTGGGTTGGTGGTGATACTTTAAATTCTGCAATTGGTCAAGGTTTTATGTTGGCTTCCCCACTTCAAATTGCTGTAGCAACAGCTCGAATTGCCAATGGTGGTGTTGCTATTAATCCTTATTTGGTAAAGGATTCTGATTCTTACACTCAATATGATAAATTGCAAAATAATAGGTTGGTTGAAGAAAAGCATTCTAGATATATTAGGGAAGCAATGTATAAAGTAGTTAACGAGTCACAGGGAACTGCCTATCATAGTAGAATCAGAGATAAAAATTTTAAAATGTCCGGAAAAACTGGAACATCACAGGTTATTTCCAAAAGAGAAAAAGATATGACAGAAGCTGAAGTTAGAAAGAATAAAAATCATGCCATTTTTACTGCTTTTGCTCCTGCTAATGATCCCAAATATGCTATTAGCATAGTTGTTGAACATGGTGGATCAGGATCAGCAGCGGCAGCTCCTTTAGCTAAGGCAATATTAAAGGAAGCAAAAAGACTTGATACATAATAAATACTTTTATTTTGCAAAAAGGTCTTAAATTATTTCTTGATTGTAAAGAATAATAATCTTACAATTCGCCCTCTAATATTAACTAACAATGTCCATCTATATTTTTAGTTAATAATAAAATTACAACCCTAAGAATTAAGATAAAATAATGTCAAATATTGGAAAAGTAACACAGGTAATTTCAGCAGTTGTAGATGTTGAATTTGAAAATGGTGAGCTACCAGCAATTTTAAATGCTTTAGAGTGTGATAATAACGGTAAGAAGTTAGTATTAGAAGTTTCACTTCATTTAGGAGAAAGAACAGTCAGAACTATTGCGATGGATTCAACAGATGGCCTAGCCAGAGGTGCTAAAGTTGTTGACACTACTAATCCTATTGTAGTACCAGTTGGTGAAGCAACTCTTGGTAGAATCATGAATGTTATTGGCGAGCCTATTGATGAAAAAGGCCCTATTAAATCCAAACAAAAATTTCCAATTCACGCAGCTGCTCCAGAGTTAGTGGATCAGGCAACTGATACTGAAATATTAGTTACTGGTATTAAAGTAGTTGATCTATTGGCTCCTTATTCTAAAGGTGGTAAGATTGGTCTATTTGGTGGTGCTGGTGTAGGTAAAACAGTTTTAATTATGGAATTAATTAACAATGTTGCAAAAGCACATGATGGCTATTCAGTTTTTGCTGGCGTTGGAGAAAGAACTAGAGAAGGTAATGATCTTTACCATGAAATGATTGAATCCAACGTAATCAACATTAATGACATTGCTAAGTCAAAAGTGTCATTAGTATATGGACAAATGAATGAGCCACCAGGAGCTAGAGCTAGAGTTGCTCTAAGTGGTTTAACTCAAGCCGAATATTTTAGAGATGAAGAAGGTAGAGATGTATTATTCTTTGTTGATAATGTATTTAGGTTTACTCAAGCTGGTTCAGAAGTTTCAGCATTACTTGGTAGAATTCCTTCAGCTGTTGGTTATCAACCAACTCTTGCTACTGATATGGGACAAATGCAAGAAAGGATTACATCAACCAAAAAAGGATCAATTACTTCAGTTCAAGCAATTTATGTGCCGGCTGATGATTTAACTGACCCTGCTCCAGCTACATCATTTGCTCATTTGGATGCAACCACTGTACTTTCACGTCAAATTGCTGAAATGGGTATTTATCCAGCTGTAGATCCACTTGATTCAACTTCTAGAATCTTAGATCCAAGAATTGTTGGTGAAGAACATTACCAAGTTGCAAGAGAAGTTCAAAGAATTCTACAAGCTTATAAATCATTGCAAGATATTATTGCAATTCTTGGTATGGATGAGTTATCAGAAGAAGATAAGTTAGTTGTAGCACGTGCTCGTAAAATTCAAAGATTTTTATCTCAACCTTTCCATGTTGCTGAAGTTTTCACGGGTAGTCCTGGTAAATTAGTTTCTCTAAAAGATACTATCTCAGGGTTCAAAGATATTTGCGCCGGAAAATATGATCATTTACCAGAAAATGCTTTTTATATGGTTGGCTCTATTGATGAGGTCATCAAAAAAGGTGAAAAACTTTTAAAAGAAAGTAAATAGTTTATAATGGGTAAATCTGACAAACTTCATGTTGAAATAATTTCTCCAGCAGGCATTGTTTTTGATGACTATTGTCACATGGCTACAATTCCTGGAAATAATGGTGACCTTGGCATAATGTATGATCATGAGCCAATTTTAACTAGGTTACATGAAGGTAAAATTAGTATTTATAGTGATAATAATAATATCTTAAAAAACATTGAAATAACAGGTGGTTTCGCCCATAATGTTGAAGATAAATTATTAATTCTAATAGATAAATAATTCAACACTACCTCAGAAAATTACTTCTATTAACTAGTTTATTAATTAGTGAAAAGGGTTAATTTAATCTAACTGCTTCAAAAATTAACAGCTGCATTGAAAGATTCAAATAATAGTAGAAATTTAGTTTTTAAAAGGCAGAATAGCGAGGTCAAAATTATTTCTAAGTGTTAAATTTTTGCTTAAAAACTCTTTAAAAATGAAAAACAATATCATCTATTCAGTTTTATCTAGTTCTTTACTGTTTATGTCCTGCATTTCTCTTTTAAGTTTGCAGAATAACGATATTAAAATTCCCCAAGAAGAGGCAACTATCACACTTGATTTAAGGTATAAATTTAATATGAATTTAGCTGTAAAAGACAATAAAACTTCTTTAAGTTCTAATTAATTGTAACCTATAGCTGCTTTTAAAATGAAAAATAGTGATTTAGATCTCATTATTAGCTTTCTTGAAATGCTTAAGGTTGAAAGTGGCTTAGCCAAAAACACCTTAGAGTCTTACAATCTTGATTTAAAATTATTTTTACGTTTTATTCAGGAAAAAAAGAAGAATTTTGTAAAAGTAGATGAAGAATTAATCAAATTATATTTAAATAAAATATATGAAGAGGGTATTTCTGCTAGTTCTGCCTCACGTAAAATATCAACTTTAAAAAGATTCTTTGCTTTTTTAGAGTTAGAGTCACACATAAAATTAAATCCTGCAATTAATTTGGTTAAACCTAAGGAAGATGAGAAATTGCCTAAAGTGTTGAGTGAAAAGGAAGTTGTTGTGTTAATTAAAACCATCAATAAAGATAAATCAGATTTTGGCACAAGACTCTCTTGTATGCTTGAGGTTATGTATGCTTCTGGCTTAAGAGTATCAGAGTTAGTTTCATTACCAATGTCATCTATTCAACAAAATGACAAAGGAATTAAGAGTTATTTATTAGTAAGTGGTAAAGGCAATAAAGAAAGAATAGCTCCTCTTAATTCATCATCTTTAGTAATTTTAAAAAACTACTTAGCATTACGAGAAAGATTAGGTCAAAAAAATTCTAAATGGTTATTTTGTGGTAATTTCAGGGCTAGTAAAGAAATGAACTTGCAAAAAAATATTAGAAAGTTTGATGTTATTGATAAACATATCACCAGACAAAGATTCCATCAAATGCTTAAAGAATTAGCTGTTAATGCAGGGGTTGATAAAGATAAAGTTTCTCCACATATTATCAGACATTCTTTTGCAACTCACTTACTAAATAGAGGAGCAGACTTAAGAATGTTACAAGAATTATTGGGTCATAGTGATATTTCTACTACTCAAATATACACCCACATTATGGATTCAAAATTAAAGGAATTAGTAACAAATAAGCATCCTTTATCCAAAATAAGATCTACTTCTTAATAGATCTTCCATTTTTTATTAAGATATTCAACTACATCATCAACTTCATCATCAGTTAAAGCTTTATCATACATAATAATCTCACCAAGGGCGCCATTAGTAAAAATAGATGTACCTCCCCTTGATCCTATATACAACGTATCTATGACAATACTATTTTCTGCATCTGAATCAGCTGTATTAGTAAAAGAATTATTATTAAGTTTATAAGATATATTAGTGCCATCATAACGCATTGTACCAATTCCTATATCAGAACCAAACCATCCAGAGTTTACGGTAGCTGTACTATCACCACTTCTTTTAACTCTTCCAGGATAGGTGTCTCCATGTCCATAAAAATAAAAACCATTATTAGAAGTAGTAGTAGCGCTGTGTTCAATGGCAAAACTTTCAGATGATGTATTGGAAAAATCTCCTACAACAAATAAGGTCATATAAGCATTAGCAGCAAAATTATCAATTTGCAAGAAGTCATCAATGCCATTAAAACTAACTCCTGGTAGTTTATTTAGAGCATCTTCGTCATAAGTTGGTTTATTAGTAGGAGAAGTTGCAATATAAGAATCTAGATGAGAATCCTTGATATCATTCCAATTAGTAACTTCATCACCATCTTCAACATATTCATCATCAAAGCTATCAACAGAGGTTGATTCTAGCCATAAAATCATACCATCTATATCTTTAGCAATAGAAGATTTAGTAATATTCCTAGCAGCATTAATTCTAGCCACTTGCAATATTTGAGAAGAGCTAATAGTTATTGAAATTAGAACCGAGATTACAATTAAAATAACTGAAATCTCTATTAAAGAAAAAGCTTTCTTCTTTTTATTCATTTCTGGTAGAATCATTAGGAATGATGTTATCTTTATTTTCTTCTTCAATAATTACATCTTCAATAATAACATCATCTTGAATATCAACTTCTTGATTTAGAGTTTCCCCCTCATCATTATTTTTGATATCTTTTTTTATTTCATGAAAAGGTATTTCTTGCTCTTTAGCTTCAAAAAGCCAGTTAGCAACACCTCTGGTTTGTTCGGAATATCTCACACCAGAAAGAAAAGCAAATGCTAGTAAAACTACGTAGAATATTAACTTGATTGAAATGATCATTTTTAATTATTTTAAATTTATATTAACATTGTAATTGGGTTTTGTATGATTGTTTTAAGTGCACTCAAAAACTCTGCTCCAACAGCACCATCAACACTACGGTGATCGCAAGAAAGACTTGCATACATAATATGTCCAATCTCAATTTTATCATCTTTAATGATTGGCTTTTTAACACCAGCACCAACTGCTAAAATACAGCTTTGCGGCGGGTTAACAATAGCATTAAAACTGTCAATTCCATACATGCCAAGATTAGAAATACTAAAACCACCACCCTGGAACTCTTCTGGTTGTAATTTACCATCACGCGCTTTTTTAATCAAAGTTTTCATCTCATTTGAAATTTCAATGATTGATTTTTGATCAGCATTTTTAACAATTGGTGTAATTAAACCATCAGGTGCTGCAACTGCTACTGATATATCAATGTTATTATAAAGTGCAATTGCATCTTCATACCAAGAGCTATTAGCAGCAGGAACTTTTTTCAAAGCTAATGCAACAGCTTTAATAACTAAATCATTAACTGATACTTTGTAAGAAGGTTTGCCATCAATTACTAAGGCATTGTCATTTAGATCTTTTCTAAGCTCTAGTAATTTGTCTATTTGAATATCTAAATTAAGATAAAAATGCGGAACAGTTAATTTTGATTCTAATAATCTTTGAGCAATAATTTTTCTAACATTACCATTTTGTTGTAATTCAAATTCCTGAGGGTTCCTTTGAATAACTCCAGATTTATTACCTTGACCAAGATTTATTAGATCTTCTTTTATAATTCTTCCATTTGGCCCAGTTCCAGAAATATTGCTAATATCTATATTTTGCTGTGCTGCAATTTTTTTAGCAACAGGGCTGGCAGTTACTTTTTTATTATTTTTATTAACAGAAATTGGTGGAGCTATTGGTGCTTGCTTAACTACTTTAGGAATTTCAACTTTTGGGGCTTGGGTTTTTGCAGCTTCTTTTACAACTTCTTCCTTTGGAGCTTGCTTTGTATTATCATTTTGAGCAATTTTATAAGAATCAAGGCTAGATTTCTTTTCGCCATCTTCCAAAATTAAAGCAATTAAAGAATTAACAGCAACATTTTGGGTACCGTCTTTGATGATTATTTTACCCAAAATTCCTTCATCAACAGCCTCAACTTCCATTGTAGCTTTATCAGTCTCAATTTCAGCAATTACATCACCAGCAGCAACATTATCACCTTCCTTTTTAAGCCATTTGGCTAAATTTCCTTCTTTCATTGTTGGGGAAAGAGCAGGCATTAAAACTTCAATTGGCATAGTATTTTTATTTTATTAGAACAATAATTGTCAGATATTATTGTCTTGAGATTAAAATGTCTAGAACATAAATTGATTGTGACTATTAATATTTAAACAAAGTAATGAATCAAATTCCAAAGGCAATTATTTTTGATTGGGACAATACCCTAATTGATACTTGGCCATTAATTCAAGATGCTATCGATGAGACAATGGTTAGCATGGGAAAAGAGCCATGGGGCTTGGAAAAAGTCAAAAAGAATGTTCATCAATCAATGCGTGAATCATTTCCAAAGATTTTTGGAGATGATTGGCAAAAGGCTGGGAAAATCTATAAAGATAGCTATCATAAAAATCATCTTGAAAATTTAATTATGATTAAAAATTCTCTAGATTTACTAAATAAAGCCAATGATCTAGGAATAATATTATTTGTAGTTAGCAATAAACAAGGTCCAACATTAAGGAATGAAGCTAGTCATTTAGAAATAAAAGATAAATTTTTTACTCTAGTTGGTGCTCATGATGCTCTTTATGATAAGCCAGATAAAGCACCTGTTGATTTAGCTTTAGAGGGTAGTGATCTAGACCCCAAGAAAGATCTAATATGGTTTATCGGAGATAGCTATATTGACATTGAATGTGCACTTAATTCTGGATGTCAGCCAGTTTTATTTAATAAGAGTAATGATTTATCGCAAGATTTAACAAGAAGAATAAAAGAAGTTCCAAATAAGCCACTTCTTCATTTTGCCAATCATCAAGATATTATTAGCTATCTAGAAAGTTAGTGTGCTTTTGTGACTTCACCTAGATATGCACAAACTAATATAGCAAAAATATAGGATTGCAATACGGCAACGAATAACTCAAAGCCTGTCATAATAATAGCAAATGCCATTGGTAAAATTCCAAAAATTACCCCAAGGCTAATAATAAAAGTTGCTACTACTTTTAACAAAACATGTCCAGCAACAATATTTGCAAATAAACGAACAGACAGTGTAACTGGTCTAATTAAAAATGAGAAAAATTCAATTAAAAATATTATTGGAGCCATCCACCAAGGCACCCCTGATGGCAAAAACATATGAATAAATCCTCCAATACCATTTCTAACAATAGCAAAAATAGTTATTGTCAAGAAGCAAATCATTGCCAAAGTGAAAGTAATAGCAACATGACTAGTAGCTGTAAAGCTATAAGGAGTCATGCCTAAAATATTACACATTAAAATAAAGCTAAACAGACTAAAAACTAGGGGGAAGAACTTTTTTCCTTCACTTCCAAGGCTAGAAGTAACCATATTATTTAAGAAGCCATAGATTGATTCAGCTATTACTTGTAATCTTCCTGGAATAACTGCTTTTTTACGAGTAGCAAATAGTAGGAAAGAAATAGCAATAAAAGTACCTATTACCATGTAAAGAGAAGAGTTAGTAAAGCTCAAATCAAGACCACCAACTTCAATGTCAACTAGGTTTTTAATTTTAAACTGATCTAAAGGACTATGAGAATCTGCCGACATTCTATAAATTTGTGTGTTAATTTAAATTAAGAGCTTTTAAAATTCACAAAAAATAACAAAAAGTCAATGATTATTTTTGGTATTTATTTTATATTTATATTTTGGTGACATCCCTGACGGGATGGGGTCAGTGTTTACTCTGACCCCCTCGCTTATGTGGAGAATCCGGGATGTTGTAAGTATGGTGTTGGTATGATGGAAGTTTGCAGTTGTGGGGAGATTGTGTAGTATTAAACATCTTAGATGTTGATACCTGGCTTCGCCACTACAATAAGGGGTTAAAGCAAAAAAGTTATGAACTTTTGGTTCATGACTTTTTAGTCATTGACCCCGCCCAAGTCACGGGGCAAGTATTAAAGAATTTACGTTACGTGACAAAGAAATAAAGTAAATAATTTATGACAAAATTCATTATGAAAAAAAACAAAAAAGATATTTTGTCATATGGGTACCCGCAAGGCGGGTCGCCACTAATGTGGCGTAAAATTAGCATTAACCTTTGGTTAATGTGAAACAAACCAAACAAAAATGCTAAAATTATTACTACACATTATAATAATATCTAACCTTTCTATTGCAACTCTATTAGCTCAAGAATCTCAAGATAAAGGAGAGTTTCATGGTCAGTATGTTGAATGGTCTTTATTTAGCAATAAACAAGGTAGTAAAATAATTTGCTATATGACTGCTATTCCTTTTAAAAAATCAGGAAATGCCTATAATCGCGGTGAGTCATATATAATAGTGACTAAAACCAAAGAAAAATTACCAGAAATTAGCATTGCTGCTGGTTATTATTATAAAAAGAATTCTCAGGTTGAACTATCTTTTGGTCTTAAAAAATTTAGCATGTTAACCTATAAAGATCAGTCTTGGACTTATTCAATAGATGATGATATCGAAATAATTAAGGCTATGAGAAATAGTGATGACGTAGTAATTTCAACAATTTCTGCCCAAAATAAAACTTCTACAGATAGCTATTCTTTGACTGGTTTTGATAGAGCTTACCAGGAATTACAAAAAATCTGTAAATAGACTTGAAAAGCTTTTAAAAAATATTATCTAATTTTTTATAAGTTTTTTAATAATTACTAAAAATCAATAATGAAAAATAAGAAAGAAAATAAGCAAGGTCAAAATCAAAATCAATATGAATTTGATGTTGAGGTAGGTAAGATCCTTAGTTTAATGATTAATTCTTTATATACTAACAAAGATGTTGCTTTAAGAGAGCTAATTTCAAATGCTGCTGATGCTTGTGATAAATTGCGTTATATTGCATTGCAAGATGCAAAATTAACTAGCAAAGATGAATTAAAAATTACTATTTCTAATGATGCCAATGCCAAAACTATTATTGTTCAAGATAATGGTATTGGTATGAATAAAGAGGATCTACTAGAAAACCTAGGGACAATTGCTCGCAGTGGAACGGAGAATTTTATTAAATCTTTAACCGGAGATAATAAAAAAGATGTACAATTAATAGGTCAATTTGGTGTTGGTTTTTACTCTTCTTTTATGATTGCAAATGAAGTTGAAGTTATTTCTAAAAAAGCAGGTGAAAAACAATCTTATAAATGGAAGTCAACAGGTCAAGGTAGCTTTTCTATTGATGAAGCAGAAGATCTAGAACATAGTGGAACTAAGATTATTTTACATTTAAAAGATGATGCTAAAGAGTTTTTGGATAATTTTCACATTAAAAATATTGTTGAAACCTACTCTGATCATATAGATATCAAGATTGATTTAATTGGTGAAGATGGCAAGGCAGAAACTATTAACTCAGCTAGTGCAATTTGGACAAAATCGCCAAAAGATGTTACAAATGAGCAATATCAAGAATTTTACAAACATATTTCTCATTTAGCTGGCGATCCTTTTATGACGATTCACAATAAGGTAGAAGGTATTTTAGAATATACTAATTTACTTTTTATTCCATCAATGAAGCCTTATGATTTGTTTCATCCAGACAGAAGAGGCAGAGTGAAACTTTATGTTAAAAGAGTTTTTATTAGTGAAGAGTTAGAATTGGTTCCAGCTTGGCTTAGATTTATGAGAGGAATTATTGATTCACAAGATTTGCCTTTAAATATTAGCCGTGAAAATTTGCAGCATAATTTAGTATTGGCAAAAATTAAAACAGCAATTATTAAAAAAGTTTTAAGTGAGTTAAAGAAAAAATCAGAAAAAAGCGAAGAAGATTACCTAAAATTTTGGAATAATTTTGGTGCTGTTTTGAAAGAAGGATTATGTGAACCAACAAGTTTTAAAGATCAAATTTTTGAAGCTTGTCGTTTTTATACCTCAAAATCTCCAGATAAATTGATATCTTTACAGCAATATTTGGACAATATTAAAGGTGATCAAGACAAAATTTACTACATTACTGCTGAGTCAATTAAAAAAGCTAAAGATAGCCCTCAATTAGAAGGTTTTATTAGTAAAGATGTAGAAGTTTTATTTTTAACTGATGCAGTTGATGAATTTTGGGTCACGGTTAGCAACGCTTATAAAGAAAAAACATTTCATTCAGTTACAAGGTCTGATATTGACTTAGAAAAAGTTGATAAAAAGGAAAGTGAAGAGGATGGTCAAAAAGATGACACAAAAGACGTTACCAATAGTAAGTTTGAGAATTTAAACAAATTAGTTAAGGAAGTCCTAAAGGATAATATTAAGGATGTAAAAATTTCCAAGAAATTAACTGATAGTCCAGTATGTTTAGTTGTAGAGCTGGGAGCTATGGATATTAGAATGGAAAGATATATGCTTGAACAAAAGCAAATACCTTCAGCTTCATCTAAAATTTTAGAAATTAATCCAAATCATCAGATAATAAAAAATTTGAATGATAATATTGGTGATGATGCTAAAAAAGAAGATAATATTGCTATTATTAAAACTCTTTTTGACCAAGCTTGTATTATTGAAGGTGAGCCAATTTTAGATCATAAAGATTTTTCTAATAGATTAGTAAAATTAATGACAACTCACTTTGCAAAAAAGTAAGTAATATTAAGCTGTAATCAAAGTCTAAGTAAATATAATTTTCTATCGCTTTTTTAAGATTAAAGCTTTTGCAAATTAAAAATTAATAAGATAGTTTTTAGAGCAATATTTTATTAACCTTAAATTAAACCAGAAGAATATGTCATTAAATAAAGTTACCCTTATAGGGAATGTCGGTCAAGACCCAGAAATTAGATCAACATCAGATGGTAGAGAATTAGCAAATTTCTCTATTGCCACCACTGAAAGTTGGAAAGATAAAAATACTGGAGAAAAAAGAGATAAAACAGAATGGCATAGAATTGTTGTTTTCTCTCAAGGGTTAGTTGGTATTATTAAAAACTATGTTAAAAAAGGTTCAAAGCTATATATAGAAGGTCAATTACAAACTAGAAAATGGACTGATAATAATGGTGTAGAAAAATATACAACTGAAGTAATTTTGCAAAATTATAATTCAAATTTACAAATGCTAGATTCTCGTAATTCACAAGGTTCTAATGGTGATTATGGTAATCAACAGCAAGCTTCTTACAGTAATCAACAAACTTCACAAGCTACATCCACACCGCAAGAAGTAGCAGCAAATGATACAACTCAAAATAATTTCAGTGAAGAGTTGGATGATGATATTCCATTTTAAGAAATTTAATAATTATTCTTCAAAACTATGCCTTCAGTTACAATTAATGGTAAAACTATTCAGGTAGATGGCGACATCACTTTGATTCAAGCTTGTGAAATTGCCGGAGTTGAAGTGCCTCGTTTTTGTTATCATGAAAGATTATCAGTAGCTGGAAATTGCCGTATGTGCTTGGTTGAGGTTGAAGGTGGGCCACCAAAACCAGTAGCTTCTTGTGCTACTCCTATTATGGATGGCATGAAGGTAAAAACCAATAGCCCAATGGTCAAAAAGGCGCGTGAAGGTGTTATGGAGTTTTTATTGGCTAATCACCCATTAGATTGCCCAATTTGTGATCAAGGTGGTGAATGTGATTTGCAAGATCAGGCATATAGCTATGGTAGAACAGATAGTGAATTTAGTGAGCACAAAAGAGCCGTTAAAGATAAAAATCTAGGTCCTTTAGTAAAAACTGCAATGACTCGTTGTATACAATGTACCAGATGTGTAAGATTTATCACTGATGTTGCAGGTGTGGCTGAGCTTGGTGCTGTAAATAGAGGTGAGAATATGGAAATTACTAGCTATTTAGAAAAATCTCTAACCTCAGAATTATCAGGAAATATTATTGATTTATGTCCGGTTGGCGCTTTAACTTCAAAGCCATATGCCTTTAAAGCTAGAAGCTGGGAATTAAAGAAAACAACTTCAATTGATATAATGGATGGTGTTGGAAGTAATATTAGAATTGATAGTCGTGGTTTAGAGGTGATGAGAATTTTGCCTAATTTAAATGAAGATATTAACGAAGAATGGATTTCTGATAAAGCTCGTTTTTGTTATGATGCTTTAAAATATCAAAGGTTAGATAAGGCCTATATTAAAAGAGCTGGAAAATTAATACCAGTTTCTTTGGATGAAGCTTATCAAGCTATTATAGATAAATTTAAAGACATAAAACCAGAAGAAATTGCTGCTTTAAGTGGTAACTTATCTGCCGTTGAAGACATATTATCATTAAAATTGCTTATGCAAAAATTAGGTAGTGATAATATTGATTGTAGAGATCAAAATAGCATAATTGATGCAAATAATAGGGCTTCTTATGTTTTTAATAGCACAATTAATGGTATTGATGAGGCGGATTCTTGTCTAATTATTGGCTCTAATATTCGCCATGATGCCCCAATAGTTAATGCTAGGATTAGAAAAAGATATCTTACTGGCAAATTAGAAATTGCTAAAATTGGAGTAGAACAAGATTTAACTTATAATACCCTAGATTTAGGTGATTCAATAGAGTCTTTAAAGGAAATAATTGATGGTACATCTAAATTTTCTAAAGTTTTAAAAAGCTCAAAAAAGCCAATGGTTATTATTGGCGGTAATGTATTAAACCAAGAAAATAGTCAAGAGATCATAACTTTAGTAAGTGAAATTATTAAAAAATATAATGTAGTTACAGATAATTTTAATGGCTTTAATATTTTGCATGATAATGCTGCAATTGTTGGTTCTTTAGATGCTGGTTTTGTTTCTCAAGATAAAGATATTAATCGTGCCACAATTTTAGAGAAATGTTCTAAAAATAAGATAAAGGCTTTATATTTACTAGGTGATGATTCTATTAAGACAGATACATTAGAAAATACCTTTGTTATTTATCAAGGATCACACGGTGATAAATCTGCCTCAATGGCTGATGTTATTTTACCAAGTGCTGCTTATACAGAGAAAAATGCTACTTATGTTAATATTGAAGGAAGACCTCAAAGAACTACCAGAGCTACATTTGCTCCAGGTGATGCTAAGGAAGATTGGCAGGTAATCTATACTTTAGCCAAAAAATTAGATATTGATCTTGGTTTTAATAATTTAGATCAATTAAGAGATATTGCTATTTCAATAAATCCTATTTTTGGCAACATTAATCAAGTTGCTAAAAATGATTGGGTAGATTTAAAAAAGGTAAAAACTGTTAATGATGATAGGGAAATAAGATCTAATCAGGGTAATTTCTTTAAAAATAATGTTATTGTTAGAAATTCTAAGATCTTAGATAAATGTCATAAAGAATTATTATCACTTTCTTAGGAATATATAAGTATTAGCTTGATAATTAAAAACTTTGGCTTAAAATCCGCCATCCTTTTTGGTTTTATAAATATAATTAATAGATTACATAGATATGAGTACTAGAATTCGCCTTTCTAGAGGTGGTAGAAAAAACGCCCCATTTTATAGAATAGTTGTTGCTAATTCAACTTCTCCAAGAGATGGAAAATTTATTGAGAAAGTTGGAACTTATAATCCTCTTTTAGAAAAAGATCGCGTTACCATTAACAAAGAAAGAATTGAGTATTGGCTTGGCACTGGTGCTACTCCAAGTGAAAGAGTGTCTATATTCTTAAATCAATTAGGAGTAAAAGGTGCTGATAAATATAAGCCAGAATTTGAGCCTAGAAAAAAAGGTCATGGTGCTAAGAAGAAAGCTCAAGAAGCTGCTGCAAAAGCATTAGAAGATGCGGCTAAGAAAAAAGAAGAAGAAGCTGCCGCTAAAGAAGACGCATCAGAAGCTCAAGAAGCTCCTAAAGAAGAAGCTCCTAAAGAAGAAGCTCCTAAAGAAGAAGCTCCTAAAGAAGAAGCTAAAGCTTAATAGAGTATTTTAATAGAAGTATCTATTAATTTCTCCTAATATTATTAGGTGATTTTCTTATAATAATTAAATGATAATGTTTCTATATCGATTATTATCAGTATTATTATTTCCTCTAATTTACCTTTATCTAATTATTAGACTTATAAAAGGCAAAGAGGATAGGTCTCGTTTTAAGGAAAGATTTGGGTTTAATAGTCACAAAAGACAAGACGGTCAATTGATATTTATACATTCAGTTAGCGTTGGAGAGTCCAATTCAGCTATTTCACTAATTGAAACAATATTAAAAAATAATCCACAAACTAATATTTTATTTACCTCTACTACTCTAACTTCTGCTGCTCAAATTAATAATAAGTTAAAAAACAATAAAAGAGTAATACATCAATTTTTGCCAATTGATGATATTTTTAGTATAAGAAGATTTATAAAATATTGGCGTCCTGATCTAGCAGTTTTTATTGAATCAGAAATTTGGCCAAATTTAATTAATGAATTATCTAAAAATAATATTAAACTAGCTTTGATTAATGCTAGAATTTCTGCAAGATCAGCTAAAAGATGGTCATATTTACATCAAATAGGTTTTAATATTTTTAAACATTTCCAAATTTCTTTTGCTCAAAGTGAACAAGATAAAAAAAGATTAATAGATTTAGGATTAAAACATACTAAATTTATAGGAAATCTAAAATCTTGCGCTCAAATTCTTGAATTTAATGAAAAAGAGTTAAAAAAGCTTTCAAATCAAATAAAAGATAGGAAGTTATGGCTTGCATCTAGTACTCATAGGGGTGAGGAGGAGATTATTATTAGAATTCATCAAAAATTAAAGAAATATTATCCTGATCTTTTAACTATTATTGCTCCAAGACACCCTAATAGGATAGATGAAATAGTTAAAATTATTCCAAAAACCCTAAATTTTGCTATTAGAAGTAAAAAAGAGGTAATAAATAAGGATATAGACCTCTATCTAGCTGATACTTTGGGAGAATTAGGGTTGTTTTATAAATTAAGTGATATTTCTCTTATTGCTGGTTCTCTTAAGGATGGTATTGGTGGGCATAACCCTTTTGAAGCGTTAAAATTAGGTTCAATTGTTATTTCTGGTAAAAATGTTATAAATTTTGCGCAAATATATGATGATTTAGGGAGTAATAATGCTTGCTTGCTTGCAAAAGATGAAAAAGATCTATTCTCTTATCTGTTAAAATTATTAAAAGATCCTAAATTTAGGAGCAGCCTTAGAGAAAACTGGAAGAAAATGGATCAAGATAGTAGCGAAATTTTGCTAAAAATAGTGCAAGAATTAAAATAAAAACTTGCAAAAATAAAATTATTATTTGAGAATACCGACTGTTTGGCATCTATTGTATTTTGTGGTTTCTAATAAAAATGCTTGCAAAAGATAAAATTATTTGCTATAATAGATTCTAGTTCTTTATAAATTTTACATTTTTATTAACAACTTTAATTTAGGTGACTTATGATAAATTTAATTCTTAAAAAAATATCTGCTTTATTCATTATAGCATTTTTAATAACACTTGCTCCTGTTATGTCAGGAAGCAATGATGCAGTTGCATCTGATAGTAGCGAATGGATACAAGTAGCAGAAACAACATATACTGCTGATGATAATGCTTTTGTTGATAGCTTATGCAGTATCTTTGAAATGGCCACTGGTAATGGTGGTAAAGCATTTGCGGCATTCGCAATTATTTCTCTTGGTATTGGTTTTTTTACGGGTAAAGTATCATGGGGTTTAATGCTTGGTGTTGCAGCTGGTATCGCTGCTATGTTTGGTGCTCCAACAATTGTTTCAGCAATTTCAGGAGAATCTGCATTTGATTGCGAGGAATAATAATATATTAACTAATAAAACTTTTCTAGATGTCTAAAAGATGTAATTTGTTGAATGTATCTCCTATGAGTGGGAATAATGTTTCCCACTCAAATAGGAAAACTAAAAGACGTTTCCTACCAAATTTAAATAAATTATCATTTAAAAGTGAAGCTCTTGGAGTTAAACTAAACTTTAAGATTGCAGCTTCTACTTTAAGAACCATAAACAAATATGGTAATATTGATAATTTTTTAATTAATTATCGCTTTAACAAGCTAACTGATACTGCTAAAAAGTTCAGAACTAGCATAAAGAAAGCTTTAGTTAAAAAAGGTGAATTTGATAATTTAAAGGTAAAAAGTAGAAAAAAGGTTTCTGCTTAAGTTTGCAAATTTCGATAGATATGATATAAAAAGCCAATCATGTTAAAGTATGATTGGCTTTTTGTGTTTTAAGATAAATTTCCTCCAGAGATCACAACAAGAATCTTTTCATTTTGAATCTTATTGTCGGTAATCCATTTACTGCACCCAGCCATTGCCATTGCTGCAGTAGGCTCAATTTTTTCTTGTAAAATATTAGTTAATTGTTTTGTCCAGTAAGATATTTCCTTTTCGCTAACTTCAATAATGTCATTAAGTTGCTTTAAATAACAAAAAGTATTGTCACTTACGGATAATGTTCTAGCTCCATCTGCAATAGTATTTGGGCTATCACTAAAAGAAAAAATCTTATTATTTGTAACTGATAGACGTGCATCATTAGCAATTTGAGGTTCTACGGCAAAAATCTTTGATTTTTTTTTATAATTTTGATTGGCTAGATAAATACCAGAAACCAAACCTCCGCCACCACAAGGAGCAAAGGTGCTATCAAATTGACCAATTTGTTCGACACTTTCTAAAAATAAAGTGCCTTGACCGGCAATTATTAGATTATCAGCAAAAGGATGTATAAAATGGTAGCCTTCTTTAATTTTTTCTTCGGCTAATTTATTAGCTTTAGATCTTTTATCGGTAATTACTACTTTAGCACCCAAATTGCGCATAGATTCTATTTTAAAGTGAGTAGTAACCTTGGAAGTATATATTAGTGCCTCTATGCCAAGTTTAGAGCAAATATAAGCAATTGCGGTACCATGATTGCCAGAAGTTACGGCCACAACCTTTTTTGGCAATTCTTCTTGTTCTTTTAAGTATAATAGGTGATTAAATGCTCCTCTAGCTTTAAAAGATCCAGATTTCTGTAGATTTTCTAATTTAAAGAAAATTTCATTATCTAAGTCTTTATTTAAGAATTTATTTGAAATAATTTTAGTTTTATGAATATGGTTAGAAATTCTATTTTGAGCTTCTAAAACATTTTCAAAGGTTAAATCATTCATTTATTGTATGCTTAATTAGGTTAATTAGTAACATTTATTCCTTTTAGTATAAAATATGATTATATTTTTATATACAAGTTGGCATTAGTACAATATTTTTCTTGACTAATCTTGTTTAAAAGGTATACTATATATCAGTAGTTCTAGCCCTTGTTTCAAGTTTGATATAGAACTTTGAATAATGTTACTTAATTATATAGATAATTGATAAATGGGAGTAGTATTTTGTTTAGTATAAGAAGAATAAAATTATCGGTATTATCGTTTCCAAAGTTTATGGCTTTATTGATAAAAAAGCTATTTACTAAAAAAACCTTGATATTAATATCTAAGGATAAAATTAGAAACTTTGAAATTAGCTCTTTTGCTCAAGTTCTTGTGCTGTCCTTTGTTGTTTTGGTTGCTAATTTATTTTATAAATCAACAGTTTATAATAAAATAATTAGTGAGAAATCTTTTAGAATTAGCAAGTTACAAAAGGCTAATAAAGGTTTTAATAGAGAGTTAACTCTAATTAATAGCAATCTTGAAAAAATTAATAGTTATTTTATAACTGCTGCAAATTATGAAGGTGGTATTGATTCTAAGCATAATATTGGTCTTCATGATAAGCAGTTTGATCTTTTAGTTGCTGATTTAGATTTGGAAGAAAATTATAAAAAGACAGCTATAGAAATTGCTAGTGCTAATTATATTTTGGATAATGTAAAAGCTCTTGCTAAAAAACGTATTGCTAGTCTTGAGAGTAAAATTACTGCAACAGGAATTGCTTTAAATGAAGATCAAATTAATAATAGTGAAAATGGCTTATACGACAGTGAGCTAGTGGCTTTATCGCTTAATACTGAAGATGAGTTATTAAAACAAGGTGGTCCTTTTGAAGAAGCTGCAATTATTGATGGTGATGACATTAGTCAAACAATTGATCTTGGAACGGTGGATATTAATGATGAAATTAATTATTTATCAAATTTAGAAAAATTTATTTATCATGCTCCATTAGCAAGGCCTATGGAAGATTATTATGTGTCTAGTGGTTTTGGCCATAGAGTAGATCCAATTAAAAAAGTTAGAGCAAGTCATAATGGCATGGATTTTGTTGGTGGTGAACATGCTAAGGTTCTAAGCCCTTCAGTTGGTCAAGTTAAAACAGCTGGTACCTTTGGAGCTTATGGTAAAACAGTTATAATTGATCATGGTTATGGTATTACTACAAGATATGGTCATTTATATAAAATTAATGTAAAAAAAGGTGATATTGTTAAAAGGGGTGATGTTATAGCACTTCAAGGTAACAGTGGTAGAAGTACTGGTTCTCATTTGCATTATGAAGTAAGATATAATAATTCTCCTTTAAATCCAAGAAAATTCCTAAAATCTGGAGATAATCTTTTTAAAAGGGATGAAATTTAATAATGATAAAAAGACGTCTTTTTAGAATATTAAAATTAAACAATCAGGAAAATAAAAAAAATATCAATTATATGACAGTTATCAATAAATCAGAAACGCCTTCAATTTTGTCTAAAACTTTTAAGATTCAAGGTGATATTAAGAGTTCTGGCATTTTAGAAATTGAAGGTAATGCTAAGGGTACAATTAAAGGTAACTCAGTTATAATTAGAGAAGATGGTTTAGTTGAAGGTAAGATAGATTCAGAATCTGTATGTATTCATGGTTCATTTAATGGTGATATTAAAGCTGATAACATAAATATTTTTAAGAAAGCTAAAATAGTTGGTAATATTGAGTATAAATCTTTATCAGTTGAAGATGGCGCTTATATTGATGGTCAGTTTAAAAGAATTGTTTCGGCATCAACTTCAACCACTACTACACAGGCTCCAGATAATAAAGCTGCCAATGAAAATAAGAGTAATTCAAAAACAAAAGCTTCATAATTTATAGTTTTACCATGCAATCAAAATTTTAGTTGCATTACTAAAAAATCCCTTATAGACTTTAGAGCTCAAGCTTTTGAGCTTCCTTAACTTTTTCTTTTACATTTTTAAAATTAACGCTAAGGTTGCTACCAAAGCGCTTTAGTGTATTTGTTGTTAACTTGTGTATAGTTAATATAATATTAATTAATAAATAATTTCGATGGCTAGTAATTTAACAGTAATGGGTAATAAAGAAATTTTATTAGCAGCAGAAACCATTGCTCATGAAAAAGGAATATCACTTGACGATGTAATTGATGCAATGCAAGAAGGCATAAAGCTTGCTGCAAAAAAGAAATATGGCTTACACTTATCAATTGACTGCCAAATTGACAGAAAAACTGGTCAAATCAATTTAATTAATTCATTAGAAGTTGTTAGTAATAAAATTGATGAAGAATTTAATAGTAGAACTCAAATTACTTTAGATGATGCTAAGCAAAAAGATAAATCCGTAAAAATTGGCAGCACCATTACACAAGAATTACCACCTATTGATTTAAATCGAGTGGTAGCACAGGTTGCTAAAAATGAAATTATTAAAAAAGTCAAAGAAGCTGAGAAAAATAAAGAGTATGAAGAATTTAAAGATAAGATTGGTGAAATTGTTAATGCTTCAGTAAAAAAAGTAGGATTAAAAAATATTGTAATGGAAGTTAGTGGTTTTGAAGCTGTTATTCATCAAACTGGCTTAATTGCAAGAGAGTCTTTTAAGGTTGGTGATAGAATGAGGGTTTATGTTGAAGATGTTAGAAGAGAACCTCATGGCGCTCAAATTTTCTTATCTCGTACTCATACAGAATTTTTAGTAAAATTATTTGCCCAAGAAGTTCCAGAGCTTTATGATGGCAATATAGAGGTTAAAGCAGTTGCTAGAGATCCTGGATCAAGAGCAAAAATTGCTGTTTATTCTAGAAGAGAAGATTTAGATATTGTTGGTTCTTTAATTGGAATTAGAGGTAGCAGAGTTCAGTCAGTTAGTTCTGAGCTTAGAGGTGAAAAAATTGATATCATTAAATGGTCGCCAAATATTGCTGAATTAGTAATTAATGGTCTAACTCCAGCAAAAGTTAATAAAGTTGTGGTAGATGAAGAAAATGGTGTAATTGAAGTTGTTGTAGCCGAAGATCAATTAAGCCTAGCTATTGGTCGTGGTGGACAAAATGTGAGATTAGCATCAAAGCTTTGTGGTTATAAAATTGATGTTATGACTGATGAGCAAGAATCAAGCAAAAGAACAGAAGAATTTAATGAATCTTCTAGAATATTTATAGAGGCTTTAGACGTAGAGGATATAATTGCAAATTTACTTGCTGCAGAAGGTTTTTCAACTATTGAAGAGCTTGCCAGCGTTGAAACTAGTGAAATTGCAGGAATAGAAGGATTTGATGAAGATATTGCTATTGAGATTAAGAGAAGAGCTACTGAGTATCTTGAAAAAAATACTAAAGACAAAAGTACTAAAGTACAAGAGGCTAGTAAAGAAGAGGCTCAAGCCTAAATTTAGGATTTATCTATAATTTGAAGCTTATATATGCAAAAAGATAGTAAAAATAGAGAAAAATTAACATTAAAGTTAAAACTACCAAGTTCAGCTGATCCTAAAACCTTAGCTTTAAAAAGTGCTGAGAAGAAAAGAATTAGTAATTCTATGGTACAGGTTGCTATTAAAGGCAGAAGAAATAGCGCATCTCAATCTCAAGATAAAGATTTTAATTCTAAAACATTAAGTAATAAAGAGCTTGAATTTAGAAAATTAGCCTTAAATAACTCTCCTGAAGAGTTGGATGATAACTTTGATGTTTTATCAAAAATAAAAGAAAAAAATACGCAAGAATCAAAAATAAAGGAAGATACAAAAATTGATGCTAAGGATGATATACAGGAAAATGCAGAAGAGGTTTTAGAGGATGATGTTTTACAAGATGAAGTAGTTGGTAATAATATTCAAAGTACAGCAAGTAATGATTATAAAGTCGATAATTTTGATATTAGAAGTAAAATAAAAGATAGTGTCAATGAAGATAACTATAAAAAAGCAGCAAGACAAAAGGCTTTAGAAGAAAAAAGGAATCTTAAAATTCAACAAGAAAAAGAAGCGCAAGAAGCAAGAGAAAAAGAGAGGGATAAAAAAAATAAACATAAGAAGAATTATCAAGATAATGAAGATGATCTTTCAAATAAGAAAAATAAGTCAGCTTTCAAAGAGAGAAGAAAAAGTAGTAGAAGGTTACTGCAAACTTTCATAGTTGATGGTGACGATGATGCTTCTTATGGTCGTCATCGTAAAAAACAAAAAATTAAAGAACAGCCTAAGGAATATGTTAAAGTAACCAAAGAGGTAATAATTCCAGAATTAATATCTGTTTCTGATTTATCAGATAGAATGACTGAAAAAACTGGTGATGTGGTTAAGAAACTATTTACCATGGGTGTTGTTGCTACATCTAATCAGGTTATTGACGCTGATACGGCGCAGTTAATAGTTGAAGAATTTGGGCATATTGTTAAAAGGGTACAAGAATCAGATGTAGAAAATGTATTAGAATTAGGAGATGATGAAAATATTGAGAAGTTAGAGAGAGCTCCAGTTGTGACTATTATGGGCCATGTTGATCATGGAAAAACTTCATTACTTGATGCTATGAAGTCTACTGATATAGCTGGCGGTGAATCAGGTGGTATTACACAACATATTGGTGCTTCTAGAGTTCAAACTAAGTCTGGTAAGTTTATTACTTTTCTTGATACTCCTGGTCATGAAGCTTTTACTGCTATGCGCTCTCGTGGTGCTAATGTTACGGATATTGTGGTTTTAGTAGTTGCTGCTGATGACGGTATTAAAGAGCAAACCATAGAAGCTATTAATCATGCTAAAGCTGCTAAAGCTCCAATAGTTGTGGCCATTAATAAAATTGATAAGCCTGGCGCAGATGCTTCTAGAGTTAAGAATGAATTATTAGCGCATGAAATTGTTGCAGAAGATTTAGGTGGTGATGTAATGTTTGTAGAAGTTTCAGCAAAAGAAAAAACTAATTTAGATGGGTTGGAAGAGGCAATTTTACTACAATCTGAAATTTTAGAATTAAAAGCTCCTTATGATTGTAAGGCTGGTGGTATTGTTGTTGAATCTAGGGTTGATCATAGTAAAGGCGTAATAGCTACTCTTTTAGTACAAAAAGGGGTTTTGAATATTGCTGATATTGTGGTAGCTGGTACTGCTTATGGTAAGATAAAGAAAATAAATGACAGTAAGGGTAAAAATATCAAAACAGCAACTCCTTCCATGCCGGTAGAAATTATGGGCCTTGATAAAGCACCAGATGCTGGCGATCATTTTTCTGTTGTAGTGGAAGAAAAACAAGCTCGTGATATTATTTCTTACAGATCAAAGAAAGATAGGGATGAGAAGGCTTTAAAAAATTCTGCTAAATCTATTGACGATATCTTTAAAGCAGCTTCTAAGGGTTCTACTAAATATTTACCAATTATTATCAAGGGTGATGTTCATGGCTCAATAGAAGCAATTGATAGTAGTTTAGTAAAGTTAAATACAGATGAAGTTGCTATTAAAATTGTACATAGTGCAACTGGTGGTATTAGCGAAAGTGACGTTAGTTTGGCTGAAGTTGCTGGGGCTATTATTATTGGTTTTAATGTACGTGCTAATAATGCCACTAAAGAATTAGCTAGAGACAAGAATATAGATATTCGTTATCATTCAATTATTTATAATGTAGTTGATGAAATAAAATTATTACTTGGTGGAATGTTAGAGCCAATCAAAAATGAAGAATATCTAGGACAGGCTGAAATTAGGCAAGTATTTAAAGTTTCTGGTTCTGGTAAAATTGCTGGTTGTTTTGTAACAGCAGGGTTAATCAAAAGAGGTGCAAAGGTTAGATTACTTAGAGATGATGTAGTAATTCATGATGGTGAATTAAAAACATTAAAACGTTTTAAAGATGATGTTAAAGAAGTTAAAAACAACTTTGAATGTGGTTGTGCCTTTGAAAAATATGATGACATAAAAGAAGGTGATCTAATTGAGTGCTATGAAATAGTGGAAGAAACTAGAAAACTTTAACCTTAGCTTTAAATTTAAATATTTTATGCTTAAAGTCAGAATAATACCATGTTTAGATGTTGATAATGGCCGTGTAGTTAAAGGTATTAATTTTGAAAATCTTATTGATGCTGGTGACCCAGTTAAACAAGCTCAGTTTTATTCTTTAGAAGGTGCTGATGAATTATGTCTTCTTGACATAACTGCTAGTAGCGACAATCGCGATACTATCTATGATATGGTAGAAAAGGTAGCTAGCGTTTGTTTTATTCCTTTTACTGTTGGTGGTGGCGTTAGAAAAGTAGAAGATATTCGTAAATTATTAAATCACGGTGCTGATAAAGTTTGTATCAATAGTGCTGCTGTTAAAAATCCTCAAATTGTTAAAGAAGCTGCTAAAAAGTTTGGTAGTCAGTGTATTGTAGTTGCTGTTGATGCTAAAAAGAATAAAGATTTTTATGAAGTATACATTAATGGTGGTAGAGTGCCAACAGGAATAGATGCAGTTTCTTGGATTAAAAAAATGCAAGAATTAGGCGCTGGTGAAATTCTTTTAACTTCTATGGATAAAGATGGTACTAAATCTGGATATGATTTAGAATTATTGCAAATAATTAGTCAAAATACTAATATTCCAGTAATTGCATCTGGTGGAGTTGGAGCTTTAGAGCATTTGGAAGAAGGTATTCAAAGTGGTGCTAGTGCAGTTTTAGCAGCATCAATATTTCACTTTAAAACTCATAGCATAAAAGAGGCTAAAAAGTTTTTGCAAAGTAAAAATATTCCAGTTAGAATTTAAAATCTCAATTGTAATAAGGCTTATACAAAGGTGGTAATTTATGTTTTTAATTTACTTTTTGTACAAGTTCTAAACCTAGTTCAAACAGTAATTTATTATTAGGTAATGGCGGCTCAAACCAGTGAAACAGTTAGATACCTTAGGAATTTTGGTACGATATCATTACTAATCGTTATTGTTTTAGCCTTTTGTTTTTATTTAACAGGTGCTCTAGTTCTAGTTACCATTAATACCGATTTTGAAATTATCAAAAGCTATTGGGACATGACGCTTGATAAGCAATTTGTTGCTCTATTTAATGCATTAGAAAGCTATTGGAGCTTTTATTTTAAAAATTTTAGTCGTTTAAAATTAGAAAGTTACGATTATTTTGTAGTAAAATTATGGGTTTCAACTTTATTTCCTTATTCAACTCTTGGTATATTAGCTTTTATTTTTAGAGCCCCTTTGATGGATTTTAGACCATTTAAAAAGGAAGAATCAATTCATGGAACTGCATCTTGGGCTACTCCTAAAGAAATTAAGAAAATGGGACTACGCTGCAAACAAGGAGCTTTACTTGGAAAATATAAAGGTAAATTCTTAGTTAATGAAGGTTTTCAGCATATTTTATTATTTGCACCAACTGGTTCTGGTAAAGGTGTGGGTTTTGTAATACCTAATTTATTATTTTGGAACGATTCTACTATTGTGCACGATATTAAATTGGAGAACTATGAGCTAACTTCTGGTTGGAGAAAAAAGCATCTAAAACAAAAAGTATTTTTATGGAACCCAGCTTCTCCAGATGGAATAAGCCACTGTTACAACCCTCTTGATTGGGTTAGTAAAAAACCAGGTAAAATGGTGGATGATGTACAAAAAATTGCCAATTTCTTACTTCCAGAACAAGAATTTTGGCAAAATGAAGGTAGGGCTCTTTTAGTTGGTGTCATACTTTATTTACTAGTTGATGATAGTAAACCTTCAACTCTTGGTGAAGTTGTTAGAACTTTAAGAAGTGATGATGTAGTTTACAGTTTAGCAGTAGTATTAGATACTTTGGGTAAAAAAATTCATCCAGTTTCTTACATGAATATTGCTTCTTATTTGCAAAAACCAGATAAAGAAAGAGGTTCTGTTACTTCAACCGCAAACTCTTCTTTGGAATTATGGGCTAACCCACTAATTGACACTACAACTGCTAGTAGTGACTTTAATCTACATAATTTTAAGAAAAGTCCACATACACTTTATGTTGGTTTAACTCCAGATAATATTAGTCGTTTAGCACCTTTAATGGGAATGTTTTATCAGCAATGCGCTTCAATTTTTACAGCCAAAATGCCAACAAAAGAGGATAAACACGGTGTTTTAATGCTAATGGATGAGTTTCCTACCCTTGGAAAAATGGAACAATTCCAGGCTGGTATTGCTTATTTTAGGGGTTACAAGGTTAGGTTATTCTTAATTATTCAAGATACTGAGCAGCTCAAAGGAATTTATGAAGAAAGTGGTATGAACTCGTTCTTATCTAACTCTACTTACCGTATTACTTTTGCGGCTAACAACATTGAAACGGCTAATTTAATTTCACAATTACTTGGTAATAAAACTGTTGATCAGGTTTCGTACAATAAACCAAAATATCTTGATTTAAATCCTGGAGCTAGGTCTTTACATGTTTCTCATACTCAAAGGGCTTTATTGCTTCCTCAGGAAGTTATTCAATTGCCAAGAGATGAACAAATATTATTAATTGAGTCGCAGCCACCAATTAAATCAAGAAAGATTTTTTACTACCAAGAAAAAATATTTACAAAAAGATTATTGCCAAAAGTTGATATTCCTAAGCAAGAGCCTTATTTACCAACCAGACCAGACAAAGATGAGAAAAAGGACGATGCAAAAGATGCTACGCCAAAAGATGGAGGCGCTGCTGATAATGCAACTGATGAAGAACCTATTCCAATAGAAAGTGATGAAGAATAAAAATAATAGTGAGCCAGTTTTTCCAAAAGGCTTTAAAGTAGCAGGTGTTATTGGTGACCCCATTTCGCATTCTTTATCTCCTCAAATTCATAATTATTTAATTAAAAAACATAATATTGAAGGGATTTATTTTCCATTTAAAGTCAGCAAAAATGATCTTGAGTTTTTTATCAAAAAATTTACTCAAAAACCTAATTTTAAAGGTTTTAATGTTACCTTACCTCATAAAGAAGATATCTTTAAAATTTGCGACCATTTAAGCAAAACGGCCTTAGCTGTTAAAGCGGTTAATACAATTATCATTACCAAAGATCAAAAATTATTTGGGCATAATTCTGATGGTGAGGGTTTTATTAATAATATTAAACAAAATTCTCCTAAATTTAACTTTAAGGATAAAAATATTGTTATTCTAGGGTCTGGAGGAGCTACCAGGGCAATCTATTTTTCTCTTTTAAGAGAAGGGGTTAAAAAAATAACAATCAGTAATAGAAACGAAATTAAGGCTAAGAATTTAATTAATGATTTTAAAGATGATTTTAGTAATTCTACGTTAAATCTTGTTTCTTGGGATAATAAAGAAGATCCATTAAAGGATTGTGATTTATTAATTAATTGCACTTCTCTTGGTATGGTTGGAAAAGATAATTTGGCTATTAAGTTAGATAATCTTAATAAAGATGCTGTTGTAACAGATATTGTCTACAATCCTTTAATAACTAACTTATTAAAAGAAGCCAAAGATAGGGGCAATCAAATTGTTACTGGAATTGGTATGTTGGTAAATCAGGCTTTGGTTGGTTTTGAGGCTTGGTACGGCGTAAAACCAGAAGTTGATGAGGAGTTAATTAAACTCCTGGCATAATTAAAAAAGTGGGGGCTAATTTCTATTTTTTCTTAATCCTCTGTGGATATTTATTCTTTCTTTCAAGTGAAAGACCCCTGCACAACTTCCAATAAATTCCACAATAATCTGAATATTCCGATAATATTTTCTTGAATATAAAAGTGATAATGCTAGTATTTATTTAGCTTTATTGCTGTTTTTATTTAAATATATTTTGTTATTTGATTATGACTTACTTTTGCCTCATTAGCAGTTAATCATGGGTTAGGTGATCGTAGTAAATTATCTAAATTATCTAAATTATCTAAATTATCTAAATTATCTAAATTATCTAAATTAGATAAGCTAATTGACTGGAACGGTTTTAATAAATATTTATCGAAGCTTCACAAGAATGATGTAAATCCAAGTAATGGTGGTAATAGATCTTATGATAAGATATCTATGTTTAAGCTTATTTTATTGGGACAGTGGAATTCTATGAGTGATGCTGAGTTGGAGTATGCTTTAATGATAAGGTTAGATTTTATTTCATTTTGTGGATTTGATATTAATTGTGATGTACCAGATAAGACAACTATTTGCAGATTCAGAAATAAGCTGATTGAAAAGGGTTTATTAGAGAAGCTTCTTGATGAGGTTAATACTCAACTTGTTGTCTTAGGTCTTAAAGTAGAAAAAACGAATTTGGCCATATTGGATGCTACGATAATTGAATCAAAAGAATAATATTCTTGAAGAAGATATTCCCAAGGATAGAAAGGAAGATGAATTTGACAATAAAGATAATAATAAAACTGAGTTCAAGGAAATCAAATCATTTGATCCTGATGCTACCTGGTTAAAGAAAGGGAGTAAATCATACTTTGGTTACAAATCATTTGCTACAACTGATGATGAAAGCTTTATTGATAAAACAAAGACGGTTCCAGCTAATGAATCAGAAATCAATAAACTTGAAGATATGATTATTGAGGCAGATAAGTTTGCTGGAGATAAAGGTTATGATTCTAAAGGAAATAGAGAGGCTCTACGATCGTAAAGATATTAAAACTAGAATCATGTACAAAAAACAAAAGAATAAGACAATGACTATTTGGCAAAAAAGATTTAATAAAGCTGTTTCAAGTAAAAGATTTAGAGTTGAACAAACTTTTGGCACTTTAAAAAGAAGATTTAAGTTTACTAAATTAGAAAAAATTAAGAAATCTATTTTTTTTGAAAATTAAATAGAAGTTTGAAAGAAATTATAGGAGTTATGCAGGGGTCTTTTAATACAAATATTTAAAAATTATGACAAAAACAAAAAATAACATCTTTTATTCTCTTATTAACAACATTACAGCTAAGATAGGAGAAAACCTACCAACCAGCAAGCAAGAAGTTGTTGATTTGGTTCAAGAATCTGCTGGGCAATTATTTAGTTCAATTAAAGAAACATCACAAAATACCATTAGAAGCACAGAAGAAATTGCCAGGGAACTTGGCGCAGAAGTAAGGAGATCACTGATAGAAAATCAAGGTACTATTATGACATCCATGGCAATAGAAATTGCTCAAATGTCTTTTAATTATGCAATGCAAGACTCGTCTCAAGACATTGACCAAGCACAAACAACAGATTTTGATAATTACCAAAATAGTGCAGTTGCTAATGTTGTTTCATTGGCAAATCAAGCAGTAATTATGGCTACAAGCATGATGGCCATAAAGGCAATTTCTTTGGGTAATAGAGGTTCTTTGTTCACTTTATCTGCCTTAAGTTTGGTTGGTGGTGCATTTGCTCAAGAACAAGATGAGAAATTAAGCATGCAAACCATCTTTAATGAAGGTGATAGTGATCTTCAATATGTGTATGCAGACACAATAAATCAAAATATTGAAGTGATTAATAGTCAAATATCAAAATATCTTCCTCAAAAACCAAAAACAGCCAATATTAAAGCAGCACTCAATCTTCTTCAGCAACAAAAACTCAACCAAGAGGAGTTAATTAAGTTTATTAAAGAACAAGGTTACAACTTTAACGCAACCGATGAACATGGCTCTACTTTGCTTATTGAGGCAATACGTGAAAATGACATAACCTTATCAAGTGCACTAAGAAAGATAGAAGGAATTAATTTTGGCCATGAACAAAATGATGGATACAAAGCATTAGATTTTGCTGTAAAGAACAATAATTTTGAAGCAGTAAAAGATTTTATTTTAAAAGGAGACGCTGTAAGAAGAGATAAAGTATCAGCTGATGGATTTGTAATTGAGAATACTGACCCAAGGATAACAGAACTATTAAATCTTGCAATAGCTGTGCAAAATTTAAGATCAAATGATAAAGAAATTATAGATATAAAGAAAGTTGTGATGTTAATGAATGGGGTATTTGAATCTAAAGTTTTAAGTCAAGAAGAAGCTTTCAGCTTACTTGAAGCAAACAAGATAGATATTAATTCTCAAGATAAATATGGAAAAACCATGTTAATTGAGGCTGCTTATTTACAATATGAAGATGTAGTTAAGTTATTACTTAAAAATGATGCCAGCGCCAACATAAATAACAACAGGGGGAACAGTATTTTTGCTTTTAGTCGTAATAATGAAGCCATAAATGAATTATTATTAAATGCTCTTTTAAAAGAAGGTCATAAGCATTTTGAAAATAAAGATTTTAAATCAGCGATACAAGCTTGGGATAAAGCAGTTGGCAAAAATCCAAAATTTCACTATGACGATGTTGACTTCCAATATAAATTTGGACAAGCCCATGGTGAAATAGATAAAGTCCATCCTAGATTGGGTCACTTAGATAGTAGGCAGGAATGTTGGAATAAAGTTTTTGAACTTGATCCTAATTACAAATTAGACTCTAACTATTACTTCCTTGCAGGATCACGTTATCATTTTCTTGGCAATTATGAAGAATCCATAAAAATCTATCAAAAAGCTATTAAGATTTATCCTGATAACGCAGACCATCATCATCATTTAGGACAGTCCTTGTTTAAATCTGGCGATATCAAAGAAGCCATAAAAAGCTATCAAAAGGCTATCGAGATTAGTGCTAATAGTCACCACTGGCCATTTCCTCATCTTAATTTAGGAGATGCTTACCTTGCTTCTAAAAATTACAAAGAAGCCATAAAAAGTTATCAAAAGGCTATTGAAAGTATGCCTCGTGATAGCGAAGCTTACAATAGCTTAGGAGAAGCTTACCATAGCTCTGGAAATTACAAAGAAGCAATAAAAAGCTATAAAAAAGTTATTACACATGATCATAGAAGTGCTGTGCAAAATCACAAGAATTTAGCAGCCTCTTACTATCACTCTGGCAATTACAAAGAAGCAATAAAAGCCTATCAAAACATTATCGAGATGGACCCTAGTGCTAATACATATTCCAATAAGCTACAATTAGCACTTCTTAATGTAAGAGCTGGAAACAATAATACACAACTCAAAGCAATAGGGTCATTATTGACAGTCGTTATTGCCACTGTTTATTTTGCGAAAGGATTGCGTGATAAGAAGAAGTTCAGGTAATTTATAGATGGACAAGACGGTAGAACAAACAAGTTAGCATCAGCATTTAAAGCGATGACAGAAGTTGAATGTAGTGATTATAATGAATTGTTAAAAATAGATAAGATCTTAAGAAATATTCCTCAAAGTGAATTAATAAAATTTATTCACAGGACCGTTATTGATAAAGAAGATATTGGCGGTGTCATAAACAGTGTATCTAACCTCTATCCAGATATGGACATGGATATTACAAATAACGTTGACAATCCAACTAGTGGAGATGTTTTAGGATCAATATTACGAATAGTGGTTGATTTAGTTGATGACAATAATAGAGATGGCTTAGTACAATTAGCTCGTACATACGGCCTTGCCGCTGAAGACGTTTACCTCAACATTCCCAAGGAGCGAACATTGTTAGATAAAGTTATCCACTACAAGGAAGCTCATCTTTTAAGAGATCTAAATCCAGATACAGTATTAGCAACAGTATTAGCTTTAGATAAAATGCAGCAACAAGGCAAATTAGAAATTATTAAAAAAGGAACAAAATTACCAGAAAAGCTTTCTTCAATCATAGAAGAATATTCAAGGCCATCACCAAGCCCTGCTGCTGCACAAGTTAGAGAAAATAAAGGTAGAGATAACAAAGAAAGGGATCGTTAAGATAATAATAACCTTAATTATCTACAAGAATACCAACTAAAAAATCATCATCTTTTTTAACTATTCTAACATCAAAAATATTACCAACTTTTAAAGTTTTCTCTAAATTTTCTAATTTAACAACAGCAAAATTTTCACATCTACCAATATTATTTTCTTCTAAAATAATTTTCTGAGTTGTTCCAATTAATGTATCTAAAAATTTATTTAATTCATTTTCTCCAGCCTCACGTAATGCTTTAGCGCGCTGTTTTTTAATATTATTATTAATTTGTGGCATTTTTGCAGCGGGAGTTCCTTTTCTAGCTGAGTAAGGAAAAATATGATTAAAAATAATACCAGCCTCCTTAATTAGATTTAATGTATTATTAAAATTTTCATCTGTTTCAGTTGGAAAACCAGCAATTATGTCAGAGCCAAAAGTAATATCTGGCCTTAATTCTCGTGCCTTAGCACAAAAATCTAACACTTGTTTCCTATTGTGCCTTCTTTTCATTCTTTTTAAAATCATGTCATCTCCAGCTTGTAAGCTAATGTGAAGATAGGGCATTAATCTTGGTTCATTTTTTAATAGATCTAAAAAATCATCATCAATTTCAGCAACATCAATGGAGGAAATTCTAAGTCGTGGCAATTCGGGTATTAACTTTAATAATCTTTTTACCATTTTTGAAAATGTTAAGCCTTCAAGTAAATCTTTTCCGTAATCAGAAATATCTACCCCAGTTAAAACTACTTCATTGTAGCCTTTTTCAACCAAATTTCTAATTTGAGTAACAATTTCACCAAAAGCTACAGAGCGGCTATTGCCTCTTCCATAAGGAATTACACAAAAAGTACAGCGATGATTACAGCCATTTTGAATTTGCACAAAAGCACGGCTTTGATTTTCAAAGCCAGCAATCATATGAGAGGAAGTTTCTTTTATGGACATGATGTCATTGACCATAATTTTGGATTCTAAATCTTTATCAATAAAAGAGCTATTTTCCTTAGCAAAGACTTGATCTGCATGAGATGAAGAACTATCAATTTTATTAATTTTAGTTATTTGGTTATTAAAATAACTATCTTTATTAAATTTATCTTGATTGCCAAGAACGCGATCAACCTCAGCCATCTTAGCATATTTCCCCGGGTCAATTTGGGCGGCACAGCCAGTAATAACTATTTTACTTTCAGGGTTTTCTTTAGCAATTTTACGAATAGCTTGCTTAAGCTGCTTTTCAGCATTAGCAGTAACAGCACAGCTATTAAAGACAATTAAATTATTTTGATTTTGTATTTCTTGATTAGATTTAAGAAGTTCTTTTATGGCCTCGCTTTCATAGGCATTTAATCTACATCCAAAATTAATAACTCTAGGCTTTATCTCTCCTGGCATCATCAATATTTATTATGTGGCTAATAACTTTTTTAACACCTTTAATTCTAGCAATAGTGTTGGTAATTTGTTGAATTTGATAGTCATCATCTGATACTCCAAGTAAGTAAACTACACTATTTACAGTGTTGATTTTAACATTTTGCACGGAAACATCTTTGGTAAATAGCATTCGGCTTTCAATTTGAGTAGTAATTAACGCATCTTTTGTGTAGGTTTTAAAGCCATTTAGGCGCGATCTATTTTTGGCAATTTGAATTTCATTAATAACTTCTTTAACATTTTTTACCGACCAAGCAGAATCCACTGCCTTTTGTACTAAATAAGAGCTAGAAACAATACCAGTTAATAATACTCTTTTTTCATTAACCATAACATCTATTGCATTTCCAGGAATTTTAAGGCCAGATGCTGAGAAGTTTTTGATAATTTTAGAGGCAATATTAATGTCATCCTTAGTGTCAATAAGAGTTTTTTCTCTAGTTGCTAAATGTGAAGCTGTAACACTACCAACAACAATGGTTTCAATACAAGAAGTTAAAAATATTGCTGAAATGATGCTTAAGAGTTTCTTCATTGATATTTAATTTAAATTAAAAATTATGATTTACCTAAGATAAACCTCAAAGCTATTTTTAGCAGCTTTTAAGAGGTAATAATGTTAACTTATTTCCCTTTAAAAAATCCATGGGTTAATTATTAGTTGAATCATTAAAATATTGCAATTTATTTTTTTATACTTATCGTCAAGTGCTCTTTAATAAATGGGATTTACTATAAAAACAACTTATTGTATATTAATTGATAGTTTTTTTAACTGTAAATCTTACATAAAAAGCGGGTGTAGCTCAGTGGTAGAGCACAACCTTGCCAAGGTTGGGGTCGTGAGTTCGAACCTCATCACCCGCTCCAAAATCATTCATTAAAATTATTTTAAAACTTGCTTGCAACTTACTTTAAATTATGATACAATAATTATACCATACTTTTATGGTTTAATTAATTATAAGCTTTAAGATATGTTTAAATCTAAAGAAAAAACTGAGGTAAAAACTATTAAGGTAAAAGGATCCGATGATAAGTTACCTCCAATATCATTAAATGAAAAGACGAAAAAAGAGACAAAAAAGAAAAAAAATTTACCACACCCTTCCTCAAGTTTGTTTGATCTATCTCCTGAAAAGGAAGAATTTGATGTAGATCATGAGAGTTCATGGCTACTTAATCTTGATTTTGATGATGATCGTAAATCTAAAGGTCTTGAGCATGAAACTAAACGCGATAAGAGAGGTAAAGGACATGGCCATTTATCACCTGAACTAATTCAAATTGCAAGAGGAAATAAAAAATCTTTTCAAGCTGTTTTTCGTTATGAAGATAGATTAATGGATGGAGATTCTCATTCTCGTGAAAGTGCAGAGGAATTACATCCAACAGAGAATTTTGATACATTCTGTTCTGAAACATGCCTTGAAATTAGTAAAAAAATAGGTAATAAATATTCAAAAAAGGAAGTATTAAGATTAGTAGAAATACTTTTCAATGCTTTAATAAATATAAGGTATTTAAAATTTAGGATAGATGATTTACAAGAAGGAAATGATTGCAGCAAGAATGATTTGATGCAATTTGTCTTTGCCAATACTGACATAGCAATTGGAATGAGTATATTAGATATAGTAGATAAAGATTCAGCTCGTGAATTGCGAAAAAATATTAACGAGTTATTTAACTCCAAACTTATTGATAATGTTGGAGATTTGCACGAATTATTATGTCATAAATCTTTTAAAACTTTCTGGCAAAAAGCAAAAAAACAAAAAGATCTTATCAAATGGCAAGGAGAAGATGTTGCGGTGTTGCGTACAAAAAATGAGTTTGATGGTGATGCCTTTGATACGGAGGTTTTTGTTGTAAGAGATAAGAAGGGTTTTTACAAAGCACTTCGTATCCCTATGATGAGGGTTATGGATGTAAATTTAACAAGAGCTCGTTCTTTATTAAGTAGTATAGATAATAAATCCAATAAAATTGTGGTGATGGATGATAATTGCGAGACATATCCAGTTGGAGGAGGCTATCATGCATTAAGAGTTGGTAATGATATAAATACTAAACGTGATATAACCAAAACTTTAAAGCAAAACCTAGTTTACGTAAAGCCTAAGGGACAAAAGCAAGAGTGGTTAGCATATAGAACCATGGATACGGATAAAGGCCTTGGATATTATCATGGAACTTATATTTCTGCAGATGCACGTTTCCCAGGTGGTCAATATTTCTTTAATCAGCCTTGCGATAGATCTCAAAATGCACAAATGACTAGCTCAAGACTAGACATAACTCCTCGTAATAATCATTCTCTTGGTGCTGGTGGTATTATATTTTATGGGTCTAAAGTAGGCAAAACTACTACAGTTGGAGACGATTCTTTACATCCATCTGGTCTTAGATGTTTATCTTTAGCACCACACGCCTTAATAGATAATCATACTAGAAGGTTAACAAGCAAACAGTTAGATGCAGTTGAATCTATTGGAATTGAATTACGTAAACCTCAGATGGCAAATGTACAATTATGGCTTCATGATTTAGAGAAATTTTCCAGGTACAAAAGAAGTGCAAAAGCTACACAGCGTACCAAGCCTTTATACATTGGAGGTCTTGACATAGAAAATGAAAGAGTAGTTAGTAATAGTGATGATCTTACAGATTGTGATGTAAGAGAGATTACAAAGTTTTTATGGAAATATTTGAGTTGTATTAGATCTAAAAATTCTTATTCAAGATTATATTCCAATGGAGAGAAGATAGGAGATGCTGCTCCATTAAAAGAATGTCCAGAAGCATTAATTAATATGATGTTTGAAGTATTTAATAATGCTGAAGGTGAAGTTATGTCAGAAGTACAATTAAATGATCTTATGATGACTCAAATTAACGAATGTAGGCAGCTGATAGAAGATGTTAATCAATATTTAAAAGGTCATGGTCATCCAGATTCTAAAGGTGAAGATTTGCTAATAGCAAATAGGAAAGCAGATAATATTAAATTAGCCCAAGAGAGCTTTAGAGATTTTAGAGCTGTTGCAAGATATAAAACTCTTCATAAATCTCGATTGAACGATATAAACCATGAAATACAAACAGGAGCTCTTGATTTAAACGATGATGCATTTTCAGAATTCGAAGACAACAAAGATGCAGTTGTAACTGATAATATAAAAAAGCTTAAGCAAGATGAAAGATTAACTTATGCATTAGAAGCTTCTTATGAATCTTTTATGGCAAAATGCAGAGATAAACAACCATCAAATAGCCCTTCATCTGCTAAAACTAAAGAAAAAGGATCAGCAATTTGCTGTATAGTTTGCTAAGAAGTGTTATAGTTTGTGTAATTTGTGGTGCCCGAACGCGGATTTGAACCACGGACACAAGGATTTTCAGTCCTTTGCTCTACCAACTGAGCTATTCGGGCTAAAAAATAGTTATCTAAACTAAAATATCTTTTATTTTAGCTTGCTAATCATTTTCTAATAATGAGCGAGAAATCATAAATTAGGGTTTTTATTTTGCAAGTTGCTTTTAGAGTGACCGCAATTTAATATTTGTTAAATTAACAATTTATTTTCAAATTCAAATTATGTCCCTAAAATGTGGAATTGTTGGATTGCCAAATGTTGGTAAGTCTACTCTTTTTAATGCTTTAACACAAACTAGCGCAGCGCAAGCAGAAAATTATCCATTTTGTACCATCGAGCCTAATAGTGGCCAGGTTCCAGTACCAGATGAGCGTTTAGATAAATTAACCAAAATAGCAGGATCCAAAGAGATAATTCCCGTACAAATAGAGTTTGTTGATATTGCTGGTTTAGTTAAAGGGGCTAGTAAAGGAGAAGGTCTTGGTAATAAATTTTTGTCTCATATTAGAGAAGTAGATGCCATTATTAATGTAATTCGTTGTTTTGAAGATGAAAATATTACTCATGTTGAAGGCAATATTGATGTTATTCGAGATGTTGAGTTAATTCAAATTGAATTAATTTTATCCGATCTAGAAAGTTTAGAAAAAAGACTGCCAAATTTAGAGAAAAAAGCTAAAAATACCAAAGATAAAGAGCTTTTACTTCAAATTGAATTAATTAAGAGAGCAATTCCTATTTTAAGCGATGGTAAGCCAGCCTCTTTAGTAAAATTAAATGATGAAGAGGAGATAAAAACTTTTAAAAATTTGCAATTAATAACTTCCAAGCCACAGCTTTTTGTAGCCAACTTAAGTGAAAGTGAAGTTATTTCAGGCAATAAATTTTATGATCAATTAGAGCAGTTTGGCAAAGAAAATAATTTTCCAGTTTTAAAAATATCAGCTCAAGTTGAATCAGAAATTGCTGCCTTAGAAGATGAAGAAGAGAAAAAAGAATTTTTAGAAACAATAGGCCTAGAAGAAACTGGCCTTTCTCAAATTATTAAAGCTGGCTACAAATTACTTAATTTAATTACCTTTTTTACTGTCGGCCCAAAAGAATGTCATGCCTGGAATGTAAAAGCTGGGTCAATGGCTCCTAAAGCAGCTGGTGTTATTCATACTGATTTTGAAGCAGGATTTATTCGAGCTGAAACAATTTCATATCAAGATTACATAGAATTTAATGGTGAAGAAGGCTCCAAAAACGCTGGTAAATTGCGTTTAGAAGGCAAAGAATACGTAGTGCAAGATGGAGATGTTTTTCATTTTAGATTTAATAATTAACCCTGTCACGGGGTGGGGTCAGTGCTTACTTTGACCCCATCACTTATGTGGCGACGCCAGGATACAGCAAAAACAATGCTAATATTTAAGCAAAAATCTTATTAAAAATCCTATCAACATTTTGTTGATAATAAGAAACATCAAATATCTTTTCTAATTTTTCTTTAGACATTGCTTCTAAAACTTCTTTATCCTGACAAAGCAATTCAAAGAAATCAGTTTCTTCGCTCCAAACTTTCATGGCATTTCTTTGAACAATTTGATAAGCAGCCTCTCTAGAAACTCCAGCCTCGTCAATTAAAGCTAATAAAACTCTTTGTGAAAATACTAAGCCATTTAATTTATTGAGATTTCTCTTCATATTTTTTGGATAAATTAGAAGATTTTCTACTAGACCTATTAATCGGTTTAAGGCAAAATCAAGAACAACAGTAGCATCAGGAGCAACCATTCTCTCAACACTTGAGTGAGAAATATCTCTTTCATGCCAAAGAGCTACATTTTCTAGCATTGGCGTAACACTAGACCTAACAATTCTTGCTAGCCCAGTTAAGTTTTCACTTAATATTGGGTTTCTTTTATGAGGCATTGCAGAGCTACCTTTTTGACCTTTAGAAAAAAATTCTTCTACTTCTAAAACTTCAGTTCTTTGTAAATGCCTAACTTCAACGGCAATATTTTCAATTGAAGAAGCAATAACCCCCAACACTGAAAAGAAAAATGCATGTCTGTCTCTTGGAATTATTTGTGAGGATACTTCTTCTTCATTTAAACCCATTTTTTTAGCAACATGTTTTTGTACAAATGGATCTACCGTAGCCATAGTTCCAACAGCTCCAGAAATAGCACAAATAGCAATTTCTTCTCTTGCTTGAATTAATCTTTGTCTATTTCTTTTAAATTCAGCATAAAAACGAGCCATTTTAAGACCAAAAGTAGTTGGCTCAGCATGTATTCCATGTGATCTTCCAAGACAAATTGTATTTTTATGTTCTACAGATTGTTTTTTTAAAGCTTCTAATAGTCTGTCTAAATCATCTAATAGAATTTCACTAGCCATATCTAGCTGTTTAGAAAGGCAAGTATCCAAAACATCAGAACTTGTCATGCCTTTATGAACATATTTTGAAGGTTCACCAATAGATTCAGCCAAATTAGTTAAAAAGGCAATAACATCATGTTTGGTAGTTCTTTCAATTTCTAAAATTCTATCAACATCAAATGTAGCATTTTCAAATATGTGCTTGGATGTTCCTTGTGGAACTTGGTTTAATATTTCCATCGCTTCAACAGCATTGGCTTCAATATCTAGCCATATTTGATATTTAGTTTGGTCAGACCAAATATTGGCCATTTCAGGGCGTGAGTAACGAGGAATCATTATGTTATTTATTAAATTGATTAAAAAGTAGTGAAGTCACAATTTTAAATTTTTGTTAATAAAAGGCAATATGTTAATTGTTTTCTTCTGATGGTACAGGGTTAATGATTATTTTCTACCTGTCATCCTGAACTTAGAGACCCTTGAGCTTATAAAATAAGTTCTAGGGTCTCTTTGTGACGTGAGATCCTGTTACATAAGAATAACTAAGGTCTAAAGACCTAAGTTATTCTAAGTTCAGGATGACAACTTGGTCTTTAGCTGAGACTAGCAATAAGGGGTTAAAGTAAGTATTAAAACCAATTTTTTATGGGGTTGTAATCTTAAAAAATAATTGTGCTCACTGAGGTAAAAGTGTTAAGAAAACAATTGATAATTGTTTTTAGCTTTTACGGCCATAAATCTATGATTTATGCCCGAGTTTTTTCTTAGAAAAATAATTGTGCTCACTGAGCACAATTATTTTCTTCCATAAAATATCCAATTTATTTTTTATTAAAATTAACTCTTTATTTTAAAAAGATTTTAATATGAAATATTACTATTATCAGAACCACAAATTCCAAAAATTTCCCAATGAATAAAATTGATTTCTTACTTTCAGATATCTCTATTTTACCAAATATTGGTCCTAAAATTGCCGTAAAGATTGAAAAATTAATTGGTGGAAATCAAATTATTGATTTATTATTTTTCCGCCCCGTTAACGTTCATAAAAGACGCCTTGTCCAAAATCATTTAACTGCTTTAGACAAAGAATTAATAATTACCAAGCTAACAGTTGAGTCTCATGAAAAGCCTCACAATTATTCTTCTCCTTTTAAAGTTAGGTGTAGTAATGAATTTGGAGATTTAACCTTAATATTTTTTAAAACTTTTCCTGGTTACATAGAAAAAAATTTTGCCTTAGGATCTAAAATTGTTGTTAGTGGTAAAATTGAGTTTTTTAATTCTAACGCCCAAATTTCCCATCCCGATTTTGTTTACCCGCAAAATCTATCTTCAAGAATTCCAATAAATGAAGTAATTTATCCTCTTACTTTTGGTCTTACCTTAAAAATGCTGCGCAAAACTATCTTTGAAACCTTAAATAAAATACCAGATTTATCCGAATGGTGTGATCAAAATTTAATAAAAGAAAATAAGTGGCCAGTATGGAAAAAGGCTGTTACTAATATGCATTATCCAAAAGATTTATCCAATCTAGAACCCCAAGACATAGACATTAAAAGACTAGCATATGACGAATTACTAGCTTCTTCCTTGGCTAATTTAATTGCCAAGAGAAACAATAGTGACAAGAAAGGTCGCGTTAATAATGCTCAAGGTAAGTTGGTCAAAAAGGTAATTAAAGATCTACCTTTTAAATTAACTAATGGTCAAGAAAAAGCCTTAGATGAGGTTTTTGGAGACATGAAGTCAGATAGAAAAATGCTACGCCTTTTACAAGGAGATGTTGGCAGCGGCAAGACAATTATTGCTTTTTTATCAGCAATTTTAGCTTGTGAAGACTCTAAACAAGCGGCAATTATTGTGCCAATTTCACTGTTAGCTAAGCAACATTTTGAAAATTTTTTAAAGATAGCTAAAGATCTAAAAATTAATTTAGCGCTTCTTACTTCTCAAACCACTAAAGCCTCTAAAAAGAAAATTCTCAAAGAGTTAAAAGAAGGTAAAATAGACATTATCATTGGCACTCATGCTTTAATTTTTGAAGATGTAATATTTAAAGATTTAAGCCTAGTTGTTATTGACGAACAGCACCGTTTTGGTGTGATGCAAAGATTAGATCTAGTTAAAAAAGGTGTAGCTGTGGATGTTTTATTAATGAGTGCAACGCCAATTCCAAGAAGTTTAATGATGACACTTTATGGTGACATGGATATTTCATTATTAACACAAAAACCAAAAAATAGAATTGAAATTGATACTAGAATTAAGTCTTTAAAAAAGGTAGAAGAAGTTTATTTAGGGCTAGAAAGAGCCATCAAAAAAGGAGAAAAAATCTATTGGATTTGCCCTTTAATTGAAGAATCTTTAGAAGTTGATTTTAGCAATGTTTTAGAAAAATTTGAGTTTTTTAAAAAAAGATTCGGTGCTGATAAAGTTAATGTAATTCATGGTAAGCTAAAAGGAAAAGAGAAAGATAAAATCATGACTAATTTTGCTTCTAAAGACAGTAAAGTTAAAATTTTAATTGCCACAACTGTTATTGAAGTGGGTATTGATGTACAGGATGCCAGCATTATTATTATTGAAAATAGTGAAAAATTTGGCCTTTCTCAACTGCATCAACTTCGAGGTCGGGTTGGTAGAGGTAATAAACAGTCTTATTGTTTATTGCTTTATTCTAATAATTTAGGGGCTAATGGTAAAAAAAGATTAGAAGTAATGCGTAGTTGTTTTGACGGTTTTAAGGTGGCAGAAGAAGATTTAAAAATGCGTGGATCAGGGCAAATTTTTGGCACAAAACAAAGTGGTTTACCAGACTACAAATTTGCTAATCTAATTGCACATCAAAGCTTATTAAAGATTGCTAATAAGAATGCTTTAACTATTTTAAATAAAGATCCAAACCTAACCAATAGTGAAAATGTTAGAAATTTACTTAAAATTTTTAAATATGATCATTTTATCAAATTAATTCAAAGTGGCTAGTAATATGTTTAAAAAGCAATATCAGAAAATAGTTAGTCAAATAATTGAAAAGATCGAAAATCTTGAAAGTGACATAGAGATAGAAGACTTTCTCAAAAGCAAAGGTTACAATGCTGATAAAAGGCATTTAATTATGAAAATAGTAGAAGAAGAAATAAAGTCTACAGAAACAGAAGGCTACAATGCTAATTTTGATAATAAAGAAAAGAAAAAAGAAGTAATTGACGATAAATTCTTAGATGAAATTGAAGATCAAGAAATAAGAGCTAGAAATACTGGTGTTATTATGCACAAACATGTTCCTGTCATAACATTACTTACTAATAGTTTTCTTATGTTATTTGGTAATCTGCCTAAATATTTAATATTATTTATTGCTCATTTAGTAATTCCAATTCTAATTTATGCAATTTCTTTAAAATTTCCTAATTCAGACATTTTGGCTGTTAGTAATATTATTTTTACTTTTGCTTTTTTAATATTTTTTATTTCTTTAGCTAAATTTATTGGTGATGATAATGATGGTTATCTTTTTGCAATTAAATTTTCTTTGGCTAATTTTATCCCAATTTTTTTCACATTAGCTTTGGTTGCAACTATTATTATTACTTTAGCTAGTATTGGCGAAATTATTAGTATTTTTGGCAATAATATTTTAATTTACAGTGTTAGAATTTTATTTTTATTAGCTTCTATTATCTTCATAATATGGTATTCTTTAGCTCTTTTTGTAATGGTTAATGAAGAGGAATATTATCTTAACTCCATTGCCAAAAGTAGAAAATACATTAAGAATGGATTTTCTAATTACGTTGCAAAATTAGGCGTACTTTTTCTTATTTTTATATTATTATTTGCTAGTTTATTTGGTATTTTTTCTTTATTTGAATTTCCTTTCATGAATTTGATTTTATTCTCTTATGTATTCATAGCAATGTCTGATAACCCTAATACTATCATTGCTATGGTGGCAATTTTATTTGCCATATTATTAATATCTAGTTGGGTTATGGTTTTTTGTAATTTACTTTATCAAGATTTTGCTATGACGGCCAATTACTCTAAAGCTCCATTATCAAATAAGCATCAAAATATATTTTTTATTTTACTAGTGCTAGCACCTTTTATTATGAATAGTTCAGTTTTATCTAATATTTATTACGATTCTAAGATAGGTTTTAATATTGATACTAACACTAATTTTGATAGTGGTTTTGACGATGATCTAGATGATAATCTTAATAAAGTATTTGAGTGGGATTAGTTTAATAAGAAATAGAAAATTCTTTTGATTCACTTCTAGATAATTTATTAATCAGTTTATTTGCTGCACTTGGTGCTTTAGTTAGCATTTCATCAAACGATCCCCATTTATTATTAGTTGTGTCTTGAGCAAAAATTGCTGTTTTATTTATTCTATTATCACAACCGTAAACTTTGCCATCCAAGGTCTTAAATTGTAATATTCCATCACTATGAAAAGCTTTAGCAATATCTTTCATACTCATGCTATTCACTAACTTTGCTCCATCACTAGTTAAAACATGAGTAATGGTTTTTCCTTCTAATTGTTTATTATTAATATATTGGGGGCCATCAGCAGTGGCAGTTTTAAATCTTGTTTCTTTTGGTGAGAAAATATCTGCTATTTTTAAATTTCCATCCTCATCTCTAACAGCTTTTACGCCAATACCACGATAAGCACCTTTTGGATTAGGGTTAGATATATTATCTTGGATAGTTTTCTTAAATTTTGTTAATTTAGCTAATGCTTTTTTATTAAATTCATCTTTATCAGGCACAGATTTAGAATATTTATTGTGAACAAAATCTGCTACAGCTATATTTTCTTTGCTTATTTTAAGCGATTTCAAGAAATGATCGCTAGATGCAGATGATACACTAGATGATGGCGTATCACTTCCTGATGATGATGCAGAATGCTCATCAGCCTCATCTTCAGTTTCTATTCCGTCATCACTTTCTATTTCACTATCATCACTTTTTTCTTCATGACGTGAAAAGTCATTAATATCATACATTTTCTTTAAGAGCCCTGTATTATATCTTTTATTGCCACTTAAAAGAACGCTAAGTCCAGAAACCCTAGCTAAAAATTCATCGACCCCGTGTTGTGCTGTTGGTCCTAATGCTCCATTTGCTAGCCCTCCAAGACCATCACCCATTGATGGTGAAGGGGCATCAAGACCCTGTTGTCCTAAAATTTCAGCAATTTTTGTGATATCAACACTCTTTACTATATGTACAGTAGGAATAGAGTCTTCTTTAGATTTAGCATTTTTACAAAGAATATCATGGGTTCTGTTACCTAAACCCTTTGTACCTTGGCTCCACCCAAAATCTTTATGTTTAGTGCTATTATTAAGTATAAAATCACTAATACCGCTATATTCTTCTGGTTCTAATCCTTTTAAAACCTTTAAAAAAGCTGCTTCAATAGCCTCTTGTACAACTTTTCTTTTAGTACCAGTAATATTATCTATAAAAGCTCCAGGGGCTAATAATGTAAAAGGTAATATTTGCCCTCTTTTTTTTGCCTCCTCACTAACAAGTTTAATATTTAATCTTATAACATCTTCTAAATTCTTTTGACACCATCTTGATAAGGTGATTGTTTTACCCTTTTGATAAAACATGTCTCCATCTCTTCTAAATTCTGGGTAAGTAAAATGGTAATCAAACCTAGATAATGGTTTGTCATAAGGTTTTCCTGCACTATTTAAAAACGTTTTAGCGGGTATAACTATCGATACTAAATTAGCATTTCTTTTTTCATGTTTATTTAATTTATGTTCACTTAACTCGCCAGACCTAACAAGCATAATCCTTTGAGCTTGTTTTTTTGTTAGAACATTTTTATCATAATATATGCAAGCATTTTTCTTCATTTTTGCAACTTCAACATCTTTTGGGTCAATAGTTACTTTTGGAAGATTTATTATTATTTCTGATGCTTTGTCTGTCCATAATCTTAATTTTGCTTTCTTACCGCCATATTTTATTTTTCTTTTATCACCATCATTTAAGGCTTGTATAGGAGAATTTTCATGGACTTCTTTTACCGTGCCTTTCTCACCTTCATTTGGGCCATTTGCCATAAATCTAGCAAATTCACGTAATTTAGCATTTCTAATAACTAATTTAGCAAAAGACCGAGCGTCTGCTGCTTCCTGCTTTTTTGCGTTTTGTTTGTCTTTATTTGAAGCTTTTTTGGATACTTGAACCTGAAATTTCGCTTTTTTAATAAAAAAATTAGTAAGCTCATCTTCTCCTAGAAATTTCTTTTTTTTCCAGGCACCAAATTCTGTTACTGCAGAGTTAGTTTTCTTATGATATAATGTACCTCCCTCTTTTTTAGAGCCAAATAAACCTCTTCTAGGCATAGTTATTAAATCTTAATAATTAAAATATTTCTTCAGGCACAAAATTGTGCAGTACCTAAAGTTAGCATCATCTAATTGTACACTAATTAGACATTAAGTGCAATAGCTTTTAATTAAATGTATAAAATACCTACTTGCAATCAGGGTATTTTCTAATTATTTTATATCTTGCCTTAAGAAATTTAAAGTGAAATGGTGAGCGCGGTGGGATTCGAACCCACGACAACCGGATTAAAAGTCAGGTGCTCTACCAACTGAGCTACGCGCTCTCTTGCTTATAAGAGAAGAGGTGAGATTAAATAATCACAAAGTTAAAAAGTCAATATAAATAAATATGAGTTTAGACAAAAAATTTCTTATCATCATTCCAGTCAGACTAGCTTCAACACGCCTGCCAAACAAGCCTTTAGCAGACATTTTTGGTAAAACAATGATACAAAGAGTTTATGAACAAGCCATTAAAGCAGATATTGGCGAAGTTTTAATTGCTTGTGATGGTGAAGAAATTGCTGAAAATGTTAAAAAATTTGGAGGAAAATACATCATTACTGATCCAGATTTACCATCCGGAACTGACAGAATTTTTGCTGCTTTTAAAGAGGCTAACAAAGATCAAAATTTTGATGCAATTATCAACTTACAAGGTGACTTACCCAACATTGATCCAACTGCTATCAAAGCAGCCGCTTTATCCTTAAAATCTGGTTTTGACATTGCTACAATTGCTTCTAAAATTAAAAAGAAAGAAGAAATTACCAATCCAAATGTAGTTAAAATAGCTTTTAGTCCTGATAAAAATGGACAAGGTAATGCTTTATATTTTTCACGTTGCCCAATTCCTTATGACAAGAATCATTCACAAGATTACTATCACCATATTGGCATTTATGCTTACACCAAAGAATCTTTAGAAAAATTTGTTTCCCTGCCACAAAGCAATTTAGAAAAAAGAGAAAGCCTAGAGCAATTAAGAGCCCTAGAAAACAACATGAAAATCGCCGTTAAAATAGTAGACACCCACCCACTTTCCATTGACACAAAAGAAGATCTAGAAGAAGTAAAAAAAGAAATCTCTAACTCGTAATTGTCATCCTGAATTTAGAATCTCTTAGTTATCTTTGATAACTTAGAGATTCTTGCATGAAGGATCTCAAAAAAAGAATGGAGGAGTTAATATTGATTATATTAACCTTTCAAAGAAATCTTACCATTCTTATTCTCAATTTTATCAGCCAATTCCAATTGCACAAACGCAATATTAGCAATTTTAACTGGTATATCCAACTCATCAATAATAGTTTCATCTAAGATGGGAGTATAATTAATTTTCTTTAAAATTAACTCCCTAACTTCATTAACAATTTTATCATCAGGAGCCTTAAAGCTAGCGCCAATAAATTCTTCATCAAAGCTTTCATTAATGTTAGAAAATCTATTTTTAGAATAGATAATTTCTTCAATATCATTTAATATGTCACTACTATTTTCAATTAATTTAGCACCTTGTTTAATTAAGCGATTTGTTCCCTCATACCTCGGGTCAAAGGGAGATCCTGGTACAGCAAAAATTTCTCTATTTTGCTCCAACGCAAAGCGCGAAGTAATTAAAGTGCCAGATCTAAGCGTTGCTTCAATAACCACAACTCCTAAAGATAATCCAGATATAATTCTGTTTCTTTGAGGAAAATTACCTCCTCTTGGTGGCATGCCAATAGGAGTTTCAGAAATTAAGAGGCCTTTTTGCATCATTTCTTGATAAAGATCAGTATTTTCTTTGGGATAAATATTATCTATGCCACCAGCAATAACTCCAATAGTACCACTATTAATAGATGCCTTATGTGCTGCAGTATCAATACCGCGTGCCAAGCCAGAGGCAATTACTATTCCTTTTGCTCCAAGTTCACTGGCAATCTTATGGGCAAATTTACAGCCATTAAGAGAAGCATTTCTAGGGCCAACAATTGAAATAATGTTTTTTTCCATTAAATCAATATTACCTTTTACTGTAATTAAAGGTGGTGGGTCTGGAATTTCTCTAAGTATTGTTGGATAATTTATGTCATTAAAGCAAACAATATCAGCATCAATATTATAACAATCTTCTAATTCTTTTTTGGCAGCATTTAATGGGTGAATTTTAATGGGTTTTTTTAAACCACCTTTAAGGGAATATTCCTCAATATTATTAACAATATCTTCAACATTGTCGAAAATTTTGATTAAATTAAAGAAGATGGATCGACTAATATGCTTAGTTCTAACTAGTCTAATCCAGTTAACTTTATCGTTAAATGATAGTTGTGATATATGTGACATTTGCTGTTATCATGTTGTGGTGAACATTATTATTACTTAGTTTTATTCTAAGTAAAAAAGGGTTTAATTGGTTCTTTAATTAAAAAGTTATAAAGTTAAAAATCAATTAATTTTTAACTTTGTAACCTTTATTTAACATTCTTGATATAATTGCCCATAAAATAATATTAATACTAATCATGGTAATAATGCCAATTTTCATATTTGAATCCATATACCCCGTTAAAGCATATCTAAAGCCATCAATCATATAAAAGAAGGGGTTAAACACAGAAACATTTTGCCAAAATTCTGGTAAATTTTTGGTAGAATAAAAAGTTCCAGATAAAAATGTTAAAGGTGTAATTAAATAGCTAGTAATTGCTGACATATGGTCAAAAGTTTCAGAAATAATACCACATAGCATTCCAAGTAATCCTAAAAACATACAAGCAAAGAAAATACAAAATAACCCATAAGCCAAACTATGAAAAGACATTGTTACAAAAAATGAAATAGCTATAAAAGCAACAGATCCAACCATTAACCCTCTTAAAATTGCCCCTCCTATCATGGCAAATAATATCTCATTACTGCTAATTGGTGGAATTAAATAATCAATAATATGCCCTAAAACTTTTCCCATAACAAAAGAGCTAGAACTATTAGCAAAGGCATTTTGCATAGCTACCATCATTATTAGCCCTGGTGCCATAAAGTTTTGAAAAGGTATTTCACCAATATTATTAATACGGTTACTAAAGGCTAAAGAAAAAATGGCCAATAATAATAAAGCATTAATAACAGGAGAAAGAATTGTTTGATGATAAACTTTTAAAAATCTTAAAGTTTCTTTCTTAAATAGGTTCCAGGTCCCATAGTAATTTATGTTAGAACTAATCATTGATTTATTGTTTATTGAGAATTAAATTAGCCAGCAATGTCTAGGCACTGTTAACAAAAGTATCTACCTTTGTTAACAGTGCCTAAGCAACAAATATTAAGACAATAAAAATATGTTACAAGATTTAAAGAAAGTTGAAGATAATTTTAATAGCCAAATTCCTAAAATTTCTAATTCAAAAGATTTAGAAGATCTACGCGTCTCTTTTTTAGGAAAAAAGGGTTTTATTACTTCACTTCTACAAAATTTAAGAAATTTACCGCAAGATCAAAAAAGAGAAGTAGGGGCAACTTTAAATAAGATTAAACTAGAAATTACTTCCCAAATTCAACAAAAGAAAGATGAGTTTGAATTATTAGATCTAAATAAAACTTTAAAAGAAGAAAAAATAGATCTGACAGCTCCAATTAGACAAGAAAACCAAGGATTAATGCATCCAATCAATAAGGTCATGCTAGAAGTTGAACAAATTTTTGCCAAAATGGGCTTTAGAATGGCTGATGGCCCAGAAATTGAAGATGATTTTCATAATTTTAGCGCTTTAAATATCGATAAAAATCATCCCGCTAGGCAAATGCAAGATACTTTTTATCTTGATGGTGACAGTGAAATGCTTTTAAGAACCCATACTTCTAGTGTTCAAATTAGAAAAATGACCAAAGATAAGGCGCCAATTAAAATTATCACCATGGGTAAAGTTTATCGCCGCGATTCTGATCAAACTCATACTCCAATGTTTCATCAAGTCGAAGGTTTATTTGTAGATGAAAATGTTAATATGGGTAATTTAAAATGGGTTTTAGAAGAGTTTTTAAAAGAATTCTTCGAAATTAATGATATTTCTATGCGTTTTCGTCCTAGTTTCTTCCCTTTTACTGAACCATCAGCTGAGCTTGATATTGGTTATGAGAAAAAAGAAAATCAAATTAAGATAGGTGGCAATAAAAATTTTATGGAAATTTTAGGTTGTGGTATGGTTCACCCTAATGTTTTAGAAAATGTTGGAATTGATAGTAAAAAATATCAAGGATTTGCTTTTGGCCTTGGAATTGAAAGGTTAGCCATGCTTAAATATGGCATTAATGATTTAAGAATGTTTTTTGAAAATGATATTAGATTCTTAAAACATTTTGGATTTACACCACAACTGTCATCCTGAACTTAGAAACCCTTAATCATCTTTGATGACTTAGAGTTTCTTATGTGAAGGATATCAAGGTTGAGGTTCATCATGTAAAATATTTTAAGTATTAAAGCACTGATAATATTTAGTTTAAGGATAATAAAATATTAAATTATTCTATGAAAGATTATTCAATTTTTGTGAATTCAGCTTATTTAATTACTTTTTTTATAGTAATTATCTTTAGTTGTTACACCTTATGGCAATTCAAAAAACATTCAAAAAAGTTAGCTGCTTTAAAGAAAATTAAAAATGAGAAAAAATAATAGAAAACAAAAGAGAATAACATTTATTATTTGCGCTTTTTTGATTTCCATTATTGCTCTAATATTAATTATTATCAATTTTAAAAATAATATCGTTTTTTTCTATTCTCCAAGTGAATTAAAACAAATATCAATTCCATCAAATAAAATTATTAGAGTTGGCGGTTTAATTAAAGAAAATAGCATTAAGCAAGATCAAAAATTAGGTTTAGTTTTTACCATTACTGATTTAGAGTCTGATTTAATAATTAGCTTTCAAGGTATTAAGCCAGATTTATTCAGGGAAGGCCAAGGAATGGTTGCTAAAGGTATATTTAATCCAGAATCCAATATTTTTATTGCTGACGAATTACTGGCAAAACATGATGAAAATTACATGCCACCAGAAGTTAAAAATTCTCTTAAAAAACCTTTATAAAATCCCGATAATATTATTATTTGCTTTTGCATATTTATTATGATATAATTGGCATCGTAATTATTGGTTTATTTAATTATGGATCTATGGCAGGTTTTATATCTAAAATAAAGAAGACAATATTACTTTTCTTAACAATTTTCCTATTATCAGTTTTTGATAGTAGTGATGCTTTTGCTAAAATATGCGATGGTGGTGTTAATTGCACAGGCAAAACCCAAACCCTTTGTGAAGAAGTTGCAGGATGTACATGGGTAGTTAATCCAGATTTAACCGATGAATCATCTCTTACTATTGCAATGTGTAATGTAGTTACCATGGCAACAGGTACAGGTGCTAAGGTTTTTGCTTCTCTAGTTATTATATCTCTTGGAATTGGTTTTTTTACAGGTAAAATATCTTGGGGCTTAATATTGGGAGTGGGAGGCGGTATCGCTTCTATTTTTGGTTCTGTTACAATCGTAGCAGTAATATCAGGTAGTGATGTTCTTAATTGTGTTGTTGGTGTTAAAGCAGATTGCACTTCAACTTCTGAAGGTTATGATTTACCAGAGAACTCATCTCCAAAATCAAGTACATCAGCTAATAATAATTCTTCAATAAAAATATTATGTAATTCAGGGTTTTTTGGTCATATTAATGATTTAGTATGTTTTGATGGAATATGGTACGGCGCATCAGGGTTTTGCGAACAAACAGATTGTGGAGATCCAAATGTATCAGATCCTTTGGATAATGGTACTTGGGATGTAAATCAGGCTAATGATGGTGAAACTATTACTGGTACATGTGACAATGGTTTTAGAGGTCCTGTTACAATTCAGTGTAGTGAAAATAACTTTATAAATATGCAAGGAGCATGTGATCCATTGCCAGTTTGTGATTCTACTACTCAAGGTTATCAAGATATTAGTGAGTGGGGTGAATGGTCTGCTGATTCAGCTTATATTGGACAATCAGTATCGGCATCTTGCTATGATTCTGATTTAGGTGTTGCTCCATCAGATATGGAGTGTGTTTACACCGAAGATGAAACAGCAGGAATATGGCAAGGTGGAGATAATGAAAATTGCAAAGTATTCCAACCATGTAATGATGCTAGTACTTTTATGGATTTATCCCCAAATGGTTCATGGCTATCTGAATCGGTTAATCATGGTGATAGTATTGATGGTAATTGTTCTTATGGTAATTATGATTTACCTCCAGAGTTAGTATGTAATGATGGTAGTTGGGAATCAATAGGTGGAGATGCTTGTCCATCTCAATGCATTGATGCAGATGTTAATTTTGACATAAGTCTTAATGGCGGTACTTGGCCATCGCAAACAGTAAATTATGAAAGCACTATAACTGCAAATTGTCCACAACAAAGATCAACCTATGATGAAAAACCAGAACTAACTTGCGGTGATGAAGGAATATTTACTTTTAATGAAGTTTATTGCCATGAAGGTTGTATTGTAGAGGCTGGAAGTGAATATGAACTTGATCCTGCAGACGGATCATGGTCTAATGGTGGTATTGCTAATAGTGGTGATGAAATTACAGCTATTTGTGCTACAAGTTCTACAGATTTACCAGTTTTATCTTGTCACGATGGAGAATGGACTCACAATGGATTTATTTGTTATGCTAGCTGTAGTGATCCAAATGGGTTTCTATCCATAACAGATGGCAGTTGGGAGAGTGAAATAGTTAATCATGGTGCTACAGTTAAAGCAACTTGTACTAGTAGTTCTGACGTGCCAACATTAGAATGTAATGATGGGTATTGGATTGATCTTGGGGGAGTGGTATGTAATGCTGGTTGCACTAATGCAGATGGTTTCTTATCTCTAACAGATGGCAGCTGGAATATTCAAACTGCTAATCATGGTGCTACAATTCAAGGTAGTTGCAATAGCAGTTCTGATATACCCACTTTGGAATGTAATGACGGGACTTGGAGTAATCCTGATAATATTGTTTGTCATGCTGGGTGCAGTGATGCAGATTCAGTAGTCGATTTAAGTGGTAGTGGAGGTAGTTGGCCAACTCAAAGTACTGATCATGGTGGTTTTATAATTGCTGACTGTTTGGAATATACTGCTATTGATCCTCGCTTAGATTGTGACGATGGAACTTTTATATATAATAATGAAATATGCTTTGATTCAAGATGTCACGATCCTGAAGGTGCTAAATCACTTGCAAATGGCGGTGGCTGGACAGGAACTAGCTCTGGTGATTCTTATACTAACCAACATGCCACCTATTCCGATGGAACTGTCATGACGGGTAGTTGTTTGTCAGCCTTTAATACCGCTACTCCAACATTGACATGCAATGAAGGAACATGGATATTTAATAATGATGATTGCGATCCGGTACCAGATTGTGTAGCAATGGGTAATCCTGCTTGGAGCCCTGAGCTTTATGTCACCAGTGAAGTTCCCGGAGGGTGCAACGAGATGAGACCTGGTAGCTATTGTAGATGTTGCACTGATGGCAGATGGCATGGATCAACCGGCAGACATCTTACAGCAGCCTCTGGATATACAGTATATTTAGGCACAACTTATGCCTGGACTAATAGTTACTGTATTTCAAGCACCCCTGGTTGTACCAAGCATAACAATTTCTCAGGAAGTAGTAGTCCGGCTTGTGAAAGAAAAAGTGTCTATGATTAAAATTATAATTTGGGTTTATTATTTTATAGTTTTTAATGGTGATTTAAATTTTAAATAAATACAATCTTGAGTTTGATTTTATGTGTTTATTATGGTATAATTAGTATTGTAACTATTTAATTATAGATCTATGGCAGGTTTTATATCTAAAATAAAGAAGACAATATTACTTTTCTTAGCAATCTTCCTATTATCAGTTTTTGATAGTAGTGATGCTTTTGCTAAAATATGCGATGGTGGTGTTAATTGCACAGGCAAAACCCAAACCCTTTGTGAAGAAGTTGCAGGATGTACATGGGTAGTTAATCCAGATTTAACCGATGAATCATCTCTTACTATTGCAATGTGTAATGTAGTTACCATGGCAACAGGTACAGGTGCTAAGGTTTTTGCTTCTCTAGTTATTATATCTCTTGGAATTGGTTTTTTTACAGGTAAAATATCTTGGGGCTTAATATTGGGAGTGGGAGGCGGTATCGCTTCTATTTTTGGTTCTGTTACAATCGTAGCAGTAATATCAGGTAGTGATGTTCTTAATTGTGTTGTTGGTGTTAAAGCAGATTGCACTTCAACTTCTGAAGGTTATGATTTACCAGAGAACTCATCTCCAAAATCAAGTACATCAGCTAATAATAATTCTTCAATAAAAATATTATGTAATTCAGGGTTTTTTGGTCATATTAATGATTTAGTATGTTTTGATGGAATATGGTACGGCGCATCAGGGTTTTGCGAACAAACAGATTGTGGAGATCCAAATGTATCAGATCCTTTGGATAATGGTACTTGGGATGTAAATCAGGCTAATGATGGTGAAACTATTACTGGTACATGTGACAATGGTTTTAGAGGTCCTGTTACAATTCAGTGTAGTGAAAATAACTTTATAAATATGCAAGGAGCATGTGATCCATTGCCAGTTTGTGATTCTACTACTCAAGGTTATCAAGATATTAGTGAGTGGGGTGAATGGTCTGCTGATTCAGCTTATATTGGACAATCAGTATCGGCATCTTGCTATGATTCTGATTTAGGTGTTGCTCCATCAGATATGGAGTGTGTTTACACCGAAGATGAAACAGCAGGAATATGGCAAGGTGGAGATAATGAAAATTGCAAAGTATTCCAACCATGTAATGATGCTAGTACTTTTATGGATTTATCCCCAAATGGTTCATGGCTATCTGAATCGGTTAATCATGGTGATAGTATTGATGGTAATTGTTCTTATGGTAATTATGATTTACCTCCAGAGTTAGTATGTAATGATGGTAGTTGGGAATCAATAGGTGGAGATGCTTGTCCATCTCAATGCATTGATGCAGATGTTAATTTTGACATAAGTCTTAATGGCGGTACTTGGCCATCGCAAACAGTAAATTATGAAAGCACTATAACTGCAAATTGTCCACAACAAAGATCAACCTATGATGATAAACCAGAGTTAACTTGCGGTGATGAAGGAATATTTACTTTTAATAATATTTATTGCCATGAAGGTTGTGATACAGAGTCAGATGGTTTTATTGCAATTGATCCTGCAGATGGTTCATGGTCTAATAGTGGCGCTGCTAATAGTGGTGACGAAGTTACAGCTACTTGTACTTCTAGCTCTGCAGATTTACCAGTTTTAACTTGTCACGATGGAACTTGGACAGATAATGGGTTTGAATGTTATGCTGGATGTACGGATGCAGATGGATTTTTAGCATTAGATCATGGTAGTTGGCAAAGTCAAACGACTAATCATGGTACTACTGTTAAGGGTACTTGTCCAAATAGTTCTGATGTGCCAACGTTAAAATGTAATGATGGGCAGTGGGAAGATATAGCCGGATCAGTTTGTCATCCTGGATGCACCAATGGTAGTGCTCAAGCATTATCATCAAACGGCTCTTGGCCAAGTAATGATTCTGCTGATCATGGTGGTTATATTGAGGCAACTTGTCCTTATGGATATACTAATAATACAAAACCTAGATTAACATGTGGTACCAACACAGATGGACAATGGGACTATAATGATGTTGATTGTTTCCCTCCATGTGATACAAATTCTGCTGGATATGTAAATGTAGATGGTGGTACTTGGTCAAATAATGGTGTTGCTAATAATGGTTCTTCAATTACATTTACTTGCAATCAATATTATACTCCAAGTGGTTCTGTTGGTCCTCTTACTTGTACTAATGGTGTATATACGGGAAGTACTTCTGGTAGTTGTATCCCAATTACTTGTCCTGCTCATACATTAACGATAAAAGGTTATAATATTAGTATGGGTGAAAAAGTTGTTAGTAGCACATGCCATAAATATAGTGGTAATGTTGATGGTGATCCAAGATATAATCGTTGCTGTCCAGATGGAAGATGGGCAGGAAACCAGGATTATAATTCAATTACGCCATCATCAGGTATAGGTTTTGCTTCTAGTTACCATTATGATAGTACTAGCAGTGGTAGGAGTAGTGATTGTACAAAATGGGGAGCTAGTGATTGTGGGCTTTAATATTACTATTAAATTTAACATATAGTGGTAATGATTTTTTGTATAAGTTCCAACTATAATTATAACTTAGATACTGCGTTTAATTCTTCAAGAACTAATCTTTGATGTTTAGTCTCTCTTACACTAGTTTTAGGGTCGTTACTAGCAATTGTTGGTAATTGAAAATTAGCTAATTGGGTTAAAAATATCCCATTTTGAGCATAATCTTCATCTGTTATTTCAGATTTACCAGCCATATGTTTGACAGACTCTGTTAAATCATGACTAATGCCATGAATTAATGGCATTTGTTGTGAAAATAAATCCAATCTCTTTTTTAAATAAGCAGAAGAAATAAAATCTGATTCTTGAAGCTGTGCAACAATATTAGATACACGGTTAATTAGCTCACTTTTAGGGTGTATTTCCCCGCTATTAATTCCAATTGCTTTACTTAAAAATACAATAGTTGCATCAACATAAGCTGCTGATTGATCAATTAATTCGTTACTAAATCCTAAAATTTTAGCTCTATTAAAATCCATGGCACAAAATTGATAAAGTTCATTAATTAAAACAGCAAATCCTGCTGGATGATTAACAAAGTCTCTAAAATCATTTTGACTCCAATCAGCCATTGTTCTTGTCTGAACGTCAAAAGGAAATGCCGGAGATTGTAATAATCCAATATAGCTAGTTAAAGCAGCAAGACCAATAGCTCTTTGATCTTGAAATTCTACCAAGCCACTTTTACCCCTGGTTCCTTGGTTATTAGCATATTTTTTAGTAGTAGCTTGCATTAAGGCATTACCACGTGGAGTTTGAGCTAATTCATTATATTCAAGTGCTACTAGACCAAGATCATCCTCATTATTACCAAAATAGCGATGATTTTTAATAGATTGATTTAATACTGTCTCAGGGATGTAACAAAAAGATGATGCTTTACTGGCATTTCTACTAAAAATACGTTGTAAAGACCTATCAGTTGCAGCTGGAGATTGTCCTTGATTTGTTCTAGTAAGGTTTGTCAATACAAAATTACCCCCTCTTTTAGGAGAGCTTCCTTTGCCATATTCTTGTACAAATTCAATATCATCAAAATTTAGTAGGCCACCACTAGATAATTTTATATCTTTTTGAAATTTTCTATAACTAAGTTCCGATGTATATCTTTTATTATTTAAAATAACTATAGATACACCACCCATATCAGCAGTTAAATCACTTGGGCCAAAAAAGGCACCAAAAACAAATTGACCATCACCACAAAATTTATTTTTTAATGATGTTAATTTTTTATTTCTGTCTTGAGTACTTATTTTCCCATCATCAAATGATTTTACTATTTTTGCAGCTTCTTGTTCAATTTGACTAAAAATACCTTCTAATAATTCTTCTAATTTATTAATAGCGTCTTCATTTTCGCATAATGGTAAGAATTTTTGAGGTTTTACCTGGAAATTATTGGTGTTTTTATCTAAAAATTTATCTACGCTGCGTTTAATAAATGATAATTGTGCCAATAATTTTTCACCTCCATTTTGAGGGAAATCGGATAAAACCAAACCACTAGCATTAGAGTAATTTGGTAATGTTGCTCTTAAAATAAGGTCTAATAATGAGTTTATATCATACTCACTGCTTGCTACTGCTCCATATCGTAAAGTTTCAATAAATGATTCAAATTTTGCATATGCTAAGTCAAATTTGTCTTGATCTAATAAATCTGTTGCTATATTAATACTCATAACACCAGGAATATTTGATAATGTTTTAGTTATTCCATCTACGCCTCTTTTATCTTTGCATGATATTCTAGGCTCAAAAGCAGTTGCAGATCTCCCACTTTTTGATTCTTTCCCTTCTCTTGCCTTATGATATTGATAAATTTCTAATAATGTTTGCCCTCTAATTTGTTTACCTAAAATTTCAGTTATGGCATTTCTTGGGTCTCCATCACCATCAGATCTATCCCAATTAAGATTATTTTCTCCTCCTAAATGTTCAATTTTAGCTTTAGCATCTCTAGATTGTTGAGGTTTACTAATTACAGCAGTATCAATACCAAGACCAACAAATTTATAAGATAAAATGGCAAGTAATTGGTCAATATTATTAACATTATTAAGATCAGATTCTGTAAATATTCCTTCCTTAACAAGTAGATCTTTATATTTTACTACTTTATCTTGTATATAAGCTTTAGGATTTTTATGTTTTTCTTTAGTTTCTCCTAACTTTACCCCTAAGGCTAACCTTAATTCTATATTGATAATTCTAGCAATAAAATCCAAGATAATGCCATGTTTTGCTGATAAATTACCAATAGGATGAGGTGTATTAATAAATGGTAAGTTTTTATCACCAGGTAAATCCTCTTTTTTATAATTTAAATAAGTTAAAAATCTGTTTTTTAGTTCACGATTAGCAATAGATTCTAATGCTTTAATGCCAAAATTGACTTTATTTGCCGCAGTTATAGGTTTTTGACTTTTTCTAAAATCAGTAAATAATTTTTCAATAAATTCTGTACGTTGAGCAACAATTGTATAAGGCATTATTATTAGTTTTATCGTTAAAAGTGTCTATTTTAATATGAATAAAAGCGCATTTTGAGTATGATTTAATGACTAATTATAAGTCAATAAATTTCCTTAACATAATATATTTATTAGACCGTAATTTAGGATAATCTAAACACTATTAGTCAATCAGATAATTATACTTGCAAATTTTTTGTATTTTACCTTACAATTAGGCTTAATAGTATTTAGCTATGTAAGTCTCATTAATAATTAACCATTTATTCATGAAAAAAGATGTTATTATCATAGGAGCTGGCCCCTCAGGTCTTGCTCTTGCTTGCTTGCTTAGTGATATTGGTTTAAACATTACAATTATTGAAAAATCATCCCAAGAAAACTTAGAAAACCCAGCGTATGATGGCAGAGAAACTGCATTAACTCATCCCTCAAAGGATCTTCTAGAAAAGATAAATGCTTGGAATAATATTGATAAAAAATCTATATCCAAAATTAAAGAGGCTAAAGTATTAAATGGTCATTCAGATTATTCATTAGACTTTGATAATTCTAAATCTAAGTCAGATGCTTTGGGTTATTTAGTATCAAATCATCTGATTAAAAAAAGCCTTTTTCAAGAAGTTATTAAGCTTAGTAATGTTGAGTTAATAACAGATGTTGTAGTGCAAGATATTAAGAGTGATGATCAATCAGCAACAGTATTTCTATCAAATAATAAAGTAATAGAGGCATCTCTAGTAGCTGCTGCTGATAGTCGTTTTTCAAAATCACGTAGTAAAATGGGTATATCAGCTGATATGCGTGATTTTGCTAGATCAATGGTTGTTTGCAAGATGGATCATACACAAAGTCATGATAATATTGCTTTAGAGTGTTTTTTTGATGATAGAGTTATAGCAGCCTTACCACTTCATGGCAAGACATCTTCAATTGTTGTTACTGTTCCTGCTAAAAAATCAGAAGAATTAGTTAATTTAAGTAAAGAAGAATTCAATGCTGATATTGAAGGTTATTTAGAGGATAGATTAGGAAAATTAACCTTATCAAGTAAGAGATATTCATATCCTTTAATGGGTGTTTATGCCAATAAATTTATAGCTCAGCGTTTTGCTTTAATTGGGGATGCGGGTGTAGGTATGCATCCAGTTACTGCTCACGGATTTAATCTAGGGTTATTGGGACAAAATATACTTTACAATGAGATAAAAAAGGCCTTTGAACAAGGAAAAGATATTGGTTCAAAAGAAGTATTAGAAAATTATCATAAAAAACATATAAAAGAAACCAAAGTAATGTACCATGGTACAAATACTATTGTCGGTTTATTTACCGATAATCGTATACCAGCAAAAATTTTGAGAAGTTTTATGTTAAGAGCAGCCAATAGCAAATTTTTACCTTTTAAATCTATAATTTCCAATAGGTTAACTGGTAATAAAAGGTCACAGGGAATTACTTCATTATTTAAAAATGATCCTAATAATTAAAATATTTTACTAAAATAATATGTTTTTAAGCCTAGTTATTTCAATTTTTATTTATTATGAAATTTCCAGGCTAACCTGGTATATGGGAAAATCTTGGCAGTTTAGAAAAGAAAATAATTAGCTAATAATGTCTAAATCTTTTCTTCTTTCTTTTGTTATTTCTTGTGCTTTTTTAAGTCTCCAATCGGATATTTTTTGATGATGTCCAGAAAGTAAAATTTCTGGTACTTTACGATCTTTCCAATTAATAGGTTTTGTATAATGTGGATATTCTAATAATTTTTCATATTTAGATCCTTTGCCATTGCCAAAGCTTTCTTCTTTTAGCGAGTTGCTATCTCCTATTATACCATTAATGTTTCTTAGTACAGCATCCATTAAAATCATTGCTGGCAATTCTCCTCCAGATAGAATATAATCACCAACTGAAATTTCTTCTATTTCATATTCTTCTAAAACTCTTTGATCAATTCCTTCATATCTTCCACAAATTAAAGATAGTTCTTTTTCTTTACTTAAATCTATGGCAATTTGTTGATTTAGAAGTTTACCACGAGGTGACAAATAAATAATTTTAGTTTTTTTATTTTTAATATTTTTATCAATAGCATTACCAAGAACATCTGGTTTTATTACCATTCCGGCTCCACCGCCGCAAGGATAATCATCAACAGTTTTTCTATTATCAAAAGCATAATCTCTAATATTGTAGCAATCAAAAGACCATAAATTTTTCTTTAAAGCATCTCCAATAATAGAATAATTCAAATATCCAGGGAACATTTCTGGGAATAGAGTAAAAATTTTAAAATTTATCATTTGATTTCATTAATTGTAGGAAAATCCATTTTAATAAAACCTTTTTTTAGGTCAATTTCTGGAAAAATTTCATCTATAAAAGAAAACATCTGTATTTTCTCTTTTTGTTTTGATGCCTTATTAAACTCAATTTCAATAATGTCTCCGGCTCCATAATTCATTACATTTAATATCTTGCCAATTTTGGTATTTTTTTCATCAATTACGTCAAGATTAATCAAATCAACATGATAAAATTCATTATCACCTTCATCTTCTAGTTGATCTCTACTAATAAAAATTTCCTTATTAATAAGGTTTTGAGCATCATTTCTATTATTAATATCATTAATATTAGCAATAAAAATATCATTATTTTTACCCTGAGATTTACTGGTAATTTTAATTATAAATTCTTTACCATCTTTGTCAAAAAGTGGTTTGTAATTTTGTATATCTTTGGGGTTGTCACTAAAGCTCATAATTTTTACTTGCCCCTTTAAGCCATGGACACTAGTTATTTTTCCAATTAGAATTTTATTTTTCATGCCTTACTGTCTTTGGCAATCTTATCCAAGATGGCATTAACAAAATTAATTTTATTTTTATCATAAAAGGAGTTTGTTATATCAACATATTCATTAATAATAACCTTAAATGGATTTTCTTTCATAAATTGCAATTCAAAAGTACCAAAGCGTAATATCTGCAACATCACATCTGGTATATCCTTAAAATTATGGTTTTCTTCCAAAGATTCGGCAATTTTTTTGTCAATTTTATCTAAAACTAATGTAATGCCACTAATTAAATTGCGCAAAAAAGTAATATCTATTTTTTTACGATAAGAGCTAGCATCTTCTTTATTTGGATCAATTGCATAATTATCAATAACTTCGTCCATAATTTTTAATATATCATTTTCTTCACCATGATATTGATATTGATATAAGGTTTGTACAGCCATTAATCTTGATAATGATCTTTTTGAGATATTTTTATTTATTTCTTCTTTAATTTTTTTCATATTTTGCTTATAGTTTTAATTACTTTACTAATTGTCTTGACAAATTTAAATAAATCAATAAATTATTCCCTCCTTACCTATTTAAGGTAGCTGGTTTAAACAGGATAATTAATTAAATTAATATTTCATAAAAGATGTTTGCAGTAGTAAAAACAGGCTCTAAGCAGTATAAGGTTGCTAAAGATGACAAAATTAATGTTGAAAAAATAGAAGCTAAAGAGGGTGATAAAATCACTCTAGATAGTGTTTTATTTATTAGTGATGACAAAGGTGAAGCTACTTTTGGTGATCCTTTGGTGAAGGGTGCTAAGGTTGAAGCAGAAGTTTTAAGAAATTATCGTGATAAAAAAATCATCATTTTCAAAAAAAGAAGAAGACAAAATTCTCGTACAAAAAACGGTCATCGTCAGTATAAAACTGAGTTGAAAATTCTTAACATTAAAGCAAAATAAGATATGGCACATAAGAAAGCTGGCGGTAGTTCCAGAAACGGTAGAGATTCGGCAGGTAGAAGACTTGGTATCAAAAAATTTGGTGGAGAAACTGTAATTGCTGGTAATATCATTGCCCGTCAAAGAGGTACTAAATGGCACCCAGGTGCTGGAGTTGGTATTGGTAAAGATCATACTATCTTTGCTAAAATTGCAGGTGTAGTTAAATTTATCAAAGCTGGTAAAAATAACAGAGTTTTTATCAATGTAGTTGATGCAGCATAATTAAATCTTTTTAAAGATTTTAGTTTAGTTTAATAAAAAACCCTCTTATTCTTTGATAAGAGGGTTTTTTATTACCTAATATTCACTTTACTTGTAAAAAATCATAGGTGAGTTAGTTGGTAGCAAATTTAAATATTCAAATAATGACCGGGTTAGTTTTACAGGATATCAATAAATCTTTTATTCAAGGAAAGCAGTCCTTACAGGTTTTAAAAAACATTAATCTTCAGGTTAATAGAGGCCAGATAGCAGCTTTAATTGGCCCTTCTGGTTCTGGAAAAACTACATTATTACAAATTGCTGGTTTACTTGATAGCCCTGATAGTGGCAATGTTAATATCGATAGTCACCATTTATCAGTTGATGATTTAAAATCTAATGACAAAGAAAGAACATTAGTTCGTAGAAATAATTTAGGTTTTGTTTATCAATCTCACAATTTATTACCTGAATTTAGTGCAATTGAGAATATTGCTATGCCATTACTTATTAAAGGAGTTAGTAAAATTGAAGCTTTTCAAAAAGCAGAATTAATTTTACATGATATTGATTTAGAAGATAGAAAAACCCACCGTCCAAGCGAGCTTTCTGGAGGGCAGCAACAAAGAGTGGCAGTAGGTAGGGCAATTGCTTGCCAACCTTCTATTTTACTTGCGGACGAACCAACTGGTAATTTAGATTCTGACAATGCTAAAAATATTTTTGAATTATTGATAGAGTTAACCAGACAATATAAGATTGCTACACTCATTGTAACACATAATATTGAGTTAGCCAAAAAAACTGATAAAATTATTAAAATTAAAGATGGAGTTATCAGTGGCAAATAGAGTCGCTTTAATTACTGGATCAGCCAAAAGAATAGGTAGAGAAATTGCAATTAACCTAGCAAAAAAGAATATTGATATTGCCATTCATTACAATAAAAGCAAAATTCAAGCTGTAGAGTTACAATCAGAGATTAAGAAATTAGGTATTAGGGCGGAGATTTTTCAAGCTGACTTAAATCAAGATTGCTATGAAGAATTAATAAAAAATGTTTCTAAGATATTTCCTAATTTAGATATTTTAATTAACAATGCTTCAATCTTTGAAAAAACTTCTATATTAGATACTAATCAAGATCAGTTAGATCGTCATTTAAATATTAATTTTAAGGCACCATTTTTTCTAACACAAAATTTTGCAAAAATACAAAAAAAAGGAGTAATTATTAATTTCTTGGATAGTAGAATTAGGAAAACTTCAAAGAATTATTTTTCTTACTTACTAACCAAGAAAGTTTTAGATGATTTTACTCATATGTCAGCCATTGAACTTGGTCCTGATATTAGGGTTAATGGTATTGCTCCTGGTATTACTACATTTTCTCTTGATATTGAGAACAAAGCTTATCTTGCTGAAATAGTGGACTCACTTCCTTTAAAGAAAATTGCTCAAATTGATGAAATTAACAAGGCAGTAGAAATTTTAATTAATAATGACTCATTAACAGGTCAAACTTTATTTATTGATGGAGGACAAAGTTTATGACACATATTGAAAAAGATATAAAAATTAATATTAAGGATATAAAAGTAAAAACTATTATTGGTGTTTTAGATGAAGAGCGGCAAAATGCTCAAACTTTATTTATTGATGTTAAAATTAAGTTTGATGCTTCTAAATCAATGAATAGTGACAATATAAAAGATACAATTGATTATTTTGAATTGACAAAATTAATTAAAAGTAAAGTTGAGAATTCTCATTTTGAATTATTAGAGAAATTATTAGATTTTGTCCTAAGGGCTATTATGAAAATAAATTTAGTAAAAGAAGCTAAAGTTACAATTCACAAGCCTGAGGCTCTAGAAAAATTTGGAGCTGTTGTTAGTGTTAGTAGTAAAGCAAAGAGATAATTTTAAAAGAGCTTTAATTTTTATTAAAAAACTCTTTTATTCTTTTTACTGTTTCAACAGTTTTTTCTTTGTCATGAATTAAAGAAAATCTAACATATCCCTCACCATTGCTACCAAAGCTGCTTCCTGGTGATAATGCAACGCCAGATTGTTTTATTAGATTGTCACAAAATTCAAAAGAATTCATATGTTTAAATTGATCTGGAATTTTAGCCCATAAAAACATGGTAGCTTTTGGTAAATTAACCTCCCAATTTAATTCTTTCTTTAATTCTTTTGCTAAAAATTGAGCTCTTTTAAAATAAATTGATCTAATATTTATTAAATAATCATCACTTTTTTCACTCATAGCATCAATAGATACAAGTTGCAAAGGCATAAATGAGCCATAATCAAGATATGATTTAATTTTTTTCAAAGCGGCAATTAATTTTTTATTTCCAGCAGCAAATCCAACCCGACATCCTGCCATGGAATAGCTTTTGCTTGTAGAAGTAAACTCAATAGCTATTTCTTTAGCATTTTTTACTTCTAAAACTGAAGGTGGTTTATTTTCTTCGCTATAGTAAATTTCACAATAAGCAAGATCAGATATTATGTAAATTTGATGTCTAATGCAAAAATCGACTAATTGTTCATAAAAATCTAATCCAACTATGTCTGTTGTTGGGTTACAAGGGAAATTAACAATGACAGCTATTGGTTTTTCTCTTGAAGTTTCTACATGTTTTTTAAAATTTTCAAAAAATTGTTGTGGGTTTGGGTTATTTATGCTGACTGTTTTACTTTTAGCAATAATAAAGGCAAAAGTATGAATTGGATAGCTTGGGTTTGGTACAGCAATATGATTAGTATGATCACTAATAGCAGTTGCTAAGCTAGTTAAACCTTCTTTGGCGCCAATTGTAACTAAGCTTTGTGTTTTATAGTCTAATTCAACATGGAATCTTCTTAAATAATAGTCACAAAGCCCTTTTTTAAGTCTTTCCATGCCACCACTTACTGAATATCCATATAAGCTTGGATCTTTTGATAATTCTGTTAATTTTTCTATTACGTGATCTGGTGGTGGTAAGTCTGGATTTCCCATGCCATAATCAATAATGTCTAAACCTCTATTTTTAGCATCAATTTTTAATTGATCAATTTCAGCAAAAATATAAGCAGGTAATATATTGGTTAAATGAAACTCACTCATTATTTTACGGCTTTAATATTTTGATCTTGTGAATCTTCTAATATTTCCTTAGCTTTTTGGCTAAGTTGTATGTTAAGTTCTTTTAATTGTTTTGCATCTACATTTGCTGGAGCATCCATCATTAAATCTTGAGCTTTGCCATTCATAGGAAAAGGTGTAACTTCACGTATATTTGGCTCATCTTGGAGAAGCATAATAATACGATCAATTCCAGGAGCAATTCCACCATGAGGGGGGGCACCATAAGCAAAAGCATTTAACATTGCACCAAATTCTTCTTCAACCACTTTTTTATCATAACCAGCAATTTTAAAGGCTTTATACATAATTTCTGGCTGGTGATTTCTAATAGCACCACTTGATAATTCTACGCCATTACAAACAATATCATATTGGAAAGCTTTAATATCTAGAGGGTCTTTATTATTTAAGTCGTCAATTCCACCTTGTGGCATTGAAAATGGATTATGAGAGAAATCTATTTTATTGGTTTCTTCGTCTATTTCATACATAGGGAAGTCTACAACCCAGCAAAATTTATAAATATTTTGGTCAATTAACTCTAAATCATTTCCAAGCTTATCACGTACCAACCCAGCAATTTTTGCAGCTTCTTTCTTACTTCCACAAGAGAAGAAAACAGCATCACCATTATTTAAATTAGCACTTTTTTTCAATTTATCTAAGCGATCTTGATCTAATAATTTAGCAATTGGTCCTTTAGCAACCCCTTGTTCATCAAAAATAATGTAAGCCAAGCCTTTGGCACCATTATTTTGAGCAAATTCTATGGTTTTATCATAAAAAGAGCGTGCTTTATCATGGCATTTTGGAGTTGGAATTGCTCTAATTACAGCGCCTTTTTTAATGGCGCCAGCAAATATACCAAACCCTGATGACTCAAAAATTTCAGTGCCATCTGATATTTCTATTGGGTTTCTTAAATCTGGTTTGTCGTTACCGTATTTAAGCATAGCAGTTTCATAATCAATTTGAGGAAAATCTTCTTTTGCTATTTTTTTAGTGCCAAATTTATCAAAAATATCTTTTAAAAGTGGTTCAATTACTTCAAAAATTTCTTCTTGAGTTACAAATGACATTTCCATGTCTAGCTGGTAAAATTCTGGTGCGCGATCAGCTCTTAAATCTTCATCTCTAAAACAAGGGGCAATTTGAAAATATTTATCAAACCCAGAAACCATTAATAATTGTTTAAATTGTTGTGGCGCTTGAGGTAGAGCATAAAATTTGCCAGCATGTAAGCGGCTAGGAACTAAATAGTCACGAGCTCCTTCAGGAGAAGATGCTGTAAGAATTGGAGTTTGGATTTCTAAGAATCCTTTTTTCACCATTTCTTGTCTGATAAAGCTGATAACTTCGCTTCTAAGTATGATATTTTTATGAGATTTTTCGCGTCTAAGATCTAAAAAACGATATTTTAATCTTAAATCTTCCGGATAATTTTCGTGTGAATCACTAACCTGAAAAGGAATTTGTTTTGCAGCTGATTCAATTAATAGTTCTTCAATTTTAACTTCTATTTCTCCAGTTGAAATATTTTTATTAATTAATTCATCTTCTCTTTTTAAAACACTACCTTGTATTGTAATAACGGATTCAAGTTTGATATGAGAAATTTCATCTAAGTTAAGAGAGGTATTTTCTTCATCAATTACTAGCTGGGTAATGCCAAAATGATCTCTTAAATCAATAAAAATTAATCCACCATGGTCTCTCTTAGAGTGTACCCATCCAGATAATTTTACTTTATTGTTAACATTTTTTTTATTTAATTGCCCACAATTATGGGTTCTGTATTTGTACATTTGTTGGTTTAAGGTAGTTGGTTAATAAACATCATAAGAGTTGGTGCCAGAGTAATACATTCTATTACCACAAATATTAAATTTAGAATATTTCATTAAGAATAACTCTAATGCTCTGGGTTCTTTTAAGCATAGAAGATAACATAGGCCATGAATAACAGGCATCATTACCAAAAGATATACAAATTGCTCAGTAATAATAAAAACAAGCAATGAAACCAAGCCATTTATTGAAGCAAAATTATAGGTAACACCAAACATCATTGGTGGACGAGTTAAGCCTAAAAATAGTGAATCACTGGATATTTTTCCATCAGCCATTTTTAATAAAAATCTATTTTAAATTGACAATTTGTTACATTCAAATTATATAATGGTTACGCTTAAAAGTCAATCTATAAAAGACTGCCTGCATATCTAATTGTCACTTTAAAATGATAATTAATAATAAGTTTATAATTTTACAAATTTACTAATAATTTAAAAACAATAATGTCTTTTTTATCAAATAATTTATCTAATATTAAGCCATCTCCAACTATTGCTGTTAGCACTAAAGCTGCAGAGTTAAAAGCACAAGGTAAAGACATTATAGGTCTTGGTATGGGAGAGCCAGACTTCGATACTCCAAATAATATTAAACAAGCTGCAATTAAGGCTATTAATGAAGGAGATACTAAATATACAGCTGTTGATGGTACTGTTGCTTTGAAAAAAGCTATTATTCAAAAGTTTAAAAGAGATAATAACCTTGATTATGAATTAAACCAAATTACCGTTGGAACTGGTGCCAAACAGGTTTTATATAATGCTTTTATGGCTACTTTAAATGAAGGTGATGAAGTTATTATACCAGCGCCTTATTGGGTTTCTTATCCTGATATGGTTCTTTTGGCTGGAGGAACACCGGTTATTGTTGATGGTAAATCACAGAATAATTTTAAAATTACTCCTCAAGCGTTAAAAGAGAAAATTACTGATAAAACCAAATGGCTGCTTTTAAACTCACCAAGTAATCCAACTGGATCTTGCTATACGGCAGATGAGTTGCAAGATTTAGCTAATGTACTTTTAGAATATCCACATGTACATATTTTGGTCGATGACATGTATGAGCATTTAATTTTTGATAATTTAAAATTTGCTACAATTGCTAGTGTAGAGCCAAAGTTAAAAAATAGAACATTAACTGTTAATGGTGTTTCCAAAGCTTATGCAATGACTGGTTGGAGAATTGGTTTTGCCGCAGGAGAGCCTTCTTTAATTAAAGCAATTGCTAAAATTCAGTCTCAAAGTACTTCTAGCCCTTCTTCAATTAGCCAAGCAGCCAGTGTAGAAGCTTTAACTGGTACTCAAGATTATCTAAAAGGTAATGTTGAAATATTTCAAGGAAGAAGAGATATGGTGGTTAACTTGCTTAATAATATTGATGGCATTGAGTGTAATACTCCAAATGGTGCTTTTTATGTTTTCCCATCTTGCCAAGATATTTTTGGTAAAAAAACCAAGTCTGGTCAAATAATTAATAGCTGTACAGATTTTGCTACTTACTTATTAGAAGAAGCATTAGTTGCTGTTGTTCCTGGAATTGCTTTTGGTGCACCTGGTTTCTTTAGAATTTCTTATGCTGCTTCAGAAGAATTTTTAAACAATGCTATGCAAAGAATTACAAAAGCTTGTCAGATTTTAGAAGGAGAAGCTAGAGCTTCTGCTTAATTTCAATTATCTACAATGTTATTAGCAATAGATATTGGTAACAGTAATATAACCTTTGGTTTATTTGAGGGTAATAACTTAACTAATCAATATCGTATTGTTAGTGATTTGAGTAAAGATCATGAATCATACGCTCTTGATATTGTAGAGTTGCTCTTAAATGACAATATTGACTGCCTTAAAATTACAGATGTTATTATTGCTTCTGTTTCACCCAATTTAACAAAAATTATTAAATTAGCTCTGCTAAAATTTTATCAAAATAAAATTTTAGTTATTGGTGAAAATGGTTTTAATATTGATATTAATATTAATTTAAAAAATAAGGAAGAAGTTGGAATAGATCGTTTAGTTAATGCAAAGGCTGCTTATAAGAAATATGGTGGTAATTTAATAGTTATTGATTTTGGCACGGCAACAACTTTTGATATAGTTGGCAATAAAGGAGAATATCTAGGTGGAGTTATTGCGCCGGGAGTTAATTTATCCATAAAAGCCTTACATGATATGACAGCAAAATTGCCAAATATTAAGGTTAGATATCAAAAAAATGTTATTGGCAAATCAACCAAAGAGGCTATGAATTCTGGAATTTATTTTGGTTATATTAGTCTAATTGAAGGTTTAATTAAAAGAATCAAGAAAGAACATAAAAATAAAATGAAGGTTATTGTTACAGGTGGCTTATCAATATTATTTAGTGATGCAATTAAAGAGATAGATCATGTGGAGTCTGACTTGATATTGAATGGATTAAATTTAGTATTTATTAACAATAATCTATTGCAAAGTTAATATTACTATGTAATGTTATGTTAAATTATTGTAACTTACAAAAAAGGTAAACTAAAAGCTAAATTTAGTAGTTATAAATGGATAATTATGCTGTATTAGTATTAATTAGTTGCCTTTATGTAAGCACCATTACATTTTAAGATAAATATTTTCTTTATGCAAAAGTCGCTATTATTTATATTCATTTTTAATCTGGCATTTTGGCATAATAATTTTGCTGCTCATAGCTACACAGATGTAGATTCTTTAAGTTCTGATATCGATTCTCTTTCTTCGTTTACAAGTTCTATGATTACCACATTAGAGGGCTATGATGTAAATGTTAGTAGTGACTTAACGGCTGCAACTACTATTACTACTGATCTTGCAGATTTTGCTAGTAATGGGGCAACATTTACAGATATAGATCTTAATAATTTACCAGCTAGTTTAGAAGGAACCGTTCTTGATAGCACTTCATCTTTTGGTAGTGAAATAGCTACCTTGGTAGGTGATTATTCTGATGTTGACACTTTAGTTAATGATAGTGACCTTAATGATAATAATCACTTAATTGATGGTTTGGTTTCTACTTTAGGTGATAGTTTAAATTTAATTTCTTCTTGGCAATCAGATATTGCTGTTGCTCAAACTTATCTTATTTCTATCTTACCAATAACAGATGTTCCTGACATTGATATAGCTATTGATAATGTTGATATAATTACGGATTTACCAGATATTGCCAGTGAAGATGTTTTGCAGATAGAGTCGGATATACAAGAGGTTGCTAGTATTGATGATGCTATTAACGTAGAGGGTGATTTTATGGATGTTGATTCTTCATTGGCACTTAATAGTGAGTCTGGTGATTTAGTAGTTAATGATTTAGAAGATGATGGTATTGTCATGGATTACGAAATTAACCCTGACTCTAATAGTATAAGTGCAGATAATTTTAAAACAGAAAAATTTTCAATGAATAATGTAGAATCTGGGAATTTTGATAGTTCTCCTGTTCAATTAAGGAGTGTTAACATGCAAATAGGAGGTGTTAAAAATCAGTTCAGATCTTATGTTGAGAATAGATTGAAGGCTTGGTAATGAGTAAGTATTTTATCTTTATATTTCTGGTTATTTTTTCTTTATCCTCTAATAAGATTTATGCTAATGATGATTCTCAATCATTTATATTTAAAAGCGGTAGAGATTTGGTAGAAGGCTCTTCAGGAGAAATAGAGATTATAACGCAAAAATACCAAGATCATGACAGACTTATCTTTGATGTAACTGATGTTAGCGCTACATTCAAATCTTTTGCTAGCAATGACACTAATCTATTAATCATAGAAATAAATAATACTAATATTGACAATATTGATGATTTAGAATCATTCAATAATGACCTTATATCTAGTGTTAGCTATAAATCTGGATTAAAATCAGGTGTAATTTTATTTCTTAAGATGAAGAAATCATTTAAGATTAAAAAGTCTTTATATTTTATTCCTTTGGATAAATATGTTAAAAGATTTGTAGTTGATATTAAGGTTGATGATATTAAAGAAAGTGACAATCTTACTTATAAGCCGCAAATACTAACTTCCAAACAACAGCTTGGATATAAATATTTCTTTGCCAAAGATTATCACGAATCTTACAAATATTTTATGCAAGATTATTTGGATAAAGAAAAAGAAGGTCTAAATAATGTTGAAAATATAATGAATTTAGGTGATGTATCATTTGAATTAAAAGAATATTATGATGCCATCTATTATTACAATAAATTATTAGAAGAAAGACCTGATGCTAACAGGATTAGATTGAAATTAGCACAATCCTTGTTATTTGTTAATGATAGTAAGAGGGCACAAAGGCATATTAATTATTTAATAAAATCAAAGCCACCAAAGAAAATTAGAAATGGTTTGGATTCTTTATTAAAAAAACTTAAAAATCATAAAGATTGGAAAGGAACAGTTGCTTTGGGGTATACATTTAATGATAATATTACTGGAATATCTGCTTCTGATTCAGTTAGTTATACTAGGTCTGATACAGGTTTAACAGGGGTATTTAACCCTTATGAGCTTGGAATTGGCAAAAAAGAAGATCATGGTATAATTACTGCTGCTTCTTTGGATTATAACCCTGTAATTAATGAAGATTTTCGTTTTGAAAATAAAATATTATTTAGCAATATAGATTATTCTAGTGAAAATGAATATTCTAGTAGAGATCTTTTGTTAAAGGTATCTCCAGTTTATTCAAAATATATTTCCAACAAAATGCTTACCCTTTCAACTCCTTTGATACTTAGTAAAACAAGGTTAGACTATAATCCATATCGTGATTCTTATTCTTTAGGGTTAGCAGCTAGTTTAGCTATGAATAGCAAACTTAAACTTACATTCAAATATGATCAAACTCATAGTATTTATCAAAAATCTGACGATAAGGGGTTAAATAATATTTCTGATAAATATTCTAGTTCTGCTTTATATAGGATATTTGATGATGGTGATGTAATTTCTAAGTTATTTTTAATAATGACTTATAAAATGGAAGATAATGGCAATAGAAGAGATAATGCAGCCTTAAGTTTTGATTCTGATTCTATAATAGCAACTTTATATGCCATCGTTAATAAGAAGGTTAAATATTATCTATCAATATCTAAAACTGATAAGCAATATTCTGGTAATTATTCTTGGAATTCTTATGCTCGAGAAGATGATTCAACAAAAATGATTAATGGTTTAATTTATAGTTTCAAATATGATGATAAAGATTTTGATTTAAGTATTAATCATCGATATGTACAAAATGATTCTAACATGGAGTTATTTAAATATGATGCCAATTTATTTACTATAAAATTATCTCACGATTTTTAGACGCTATTAACAAATAGCTAAAGATCTTTGACATTTTATCCTTTTATTCTACACTATCTTTTTCATAAATTTTCCAATTAAAATTATTGTCAATGGACATCAATCTAAAAAAGCATAAAGAAGACCTATTATTTGCGCCCTTAGGAGGTGCAAGTGAAATTGGCATGAATGTAAATCTGTATCATTTAGATGGCAAGTGGTTAATGATTGATCTAGGTCTTGGCTTTGCTAATGGCGTGCCAGGAATTGATATGTTAGCTCCCGATATTTCCTTTATTAAAGCACAAAAGAAAAATCTAGTTGGCCTTGTAATAACCCACATTCATGAAGATCATTTAGGATCAGTTCAATATTTATGGGAAGAGTTGGAAGTTCCAATTTATACATCAAAATTAACGGCTAATTTTTTGCGTGCCAAGTTAGAAGAATATCCATTTGCTCGCAATGTTAAAATAAATGAAATTAACCCAGATAAAGAGTTAGAATTAGGGCCTTTTAAAATGAAGTTTATTGGCCTAACTCACTCTGTTCCAGAAATGAATGCTCTTTTAATTAAGACAAGACATGGTAATGTATTTCATAGTGGTGACTGGAAGTTTGATGATAATCCGGTTGTTGGCAAGGTATCAGAAAAAGAAAAAATTAAATCTTATGGTGATAAAGGTGAAGTTTTAGCATTAGTTTGTGACTCAACTAATTCTATGAGCCCTGGAAGATCAAAGTCAGAAGGAGATTTACATAAAAGTCTAAAAGAGTTGATTATTAAAGAAAAACAAAAAGTTGCAGTAACAACTTTTGCTTCTAATTTAGCTAGAATACAAACTATTAGCCAAGTAGCAGCCGAGTGTGGTAGAAAAGTAATATTAGCTGGTTTTTCTCTTAGACGATTAATGGAAGTTGGTAAAAAATCAGGTTATTTTAAAGATCTTCCAGATTTTATTTCCGACAAAGAAATCAGCCTTTATAAACCTCATGAAATTTTAGTTATTTCAACTGGTTGCCAAGGTGAAGAGTTAGCTTCAACTATGAAACTTGCTACTGATAATCATCGTTTTATTAAATTTGGTGAGGGTGATACGGTTATTTTCTCTTCTAAAATTATTCCAGGAAATGAGAAAAGCATCTTTAACTTATTTAATCTTTTTGCTAAAAAAAGAGTTAATATTCTTACAGAAAAGGATCATTTTGTTCATGTTTCAGGACATCCTAATCAAGATGAATTAAAGGAAATGTATGAATTAGCACAACCAAAAATTGCTATTCCTGTTCATGGTGAATTTGTTCATATTAGGCAGCATTGTGAAATAGCTAGAGAAGCTGGCACTAAAAAGGTAGTAGAAGTATCTAACGGAGCTGTTGTTTGCTTAAATGAAAAAGACAGTAAAATAGTTGGTTTTGTACCAACTGGATATTTTGGTGTTGATGGTAAACAATTAGTGCCAATTAATGGTGATATAGTTAAAGCAAGACGCAAACTTTCCTATGCTGGAGTTGTTACGGTTTGTGTGACTGTTAATAAACAAGGTACATTATTAGATCCAATAGAGGTTTTATCTTTAGGTGCTTACGACTTTAAAGCTGATGATTTAGCCCTTGAAATGCTAGAAAGAGAGCTTGAAAGGCTAGTTAAATCTACTGCTAAAGATATGGGTTTAGATAAAAAACAAGGTAAGTTTTTTGGTAAGAAGGGTAATAAGAAGATGGCGTCCAAAGATAAAATTTCCCACACCATGGATAAAAATATCAGAACCACTCTCAATAAATTTTTTAGAGATCTTTTGGGTAAAAAGCCAGTATTACAAGTTATTGTCAAAGTGGTTTAGTAATTATTAGACTTCTTTCAAAACTGTAGTAGTTTGATTTTTATTAAATTTATGCCAAAATTTAATCAAAAGCAAGCTGCTACAGTTTTATCTTGTCAGTTTCGAAAGAAGTCTATTGTTAATAATCAAAATAAAATTTATAAAATGAAAAATTTAACAAATTCAATTTTAGAATTTTGGTTTAGTGATGAGATAAAATCAAAATGGTTTTCTGGTAGTGCAGATTTTGATGAAGAAATAAAATTAAAATTTTTAGATGACTATAATTTTGTTAAAAATCAGTCAATTGATGAGCTTACTAAGGATAAAAAAGTTGGTCAAATTTTAGCTCGTATTATTATCTTAGATCAATTTTCAAGAAATATGTTTCGCGGTTCCCCTCAAGCCTTTGCTACTGACAATAAAGCTTTATCCCTAACTAAATTTATTCTTAATAACAACATGGATAAAGACATAACCAATAATGAAATGAGGTTTATTTATATGCCTTTAATGCATAGTGAAAATTTGGCAGATCAAGAATTATGTATAGATTTATTTAAAAAATTAGGTGATAAACAGTCAGAGGATTATGCAATTAGGCATAAAGTTATTATTGAAGAATTTGGTCGTTTTCCGCACAGAAACAAAATATTGCAAAGAAAGTCAACTGCTGCAGAATTAGAATTTTTAAAACAACCAAACTCATCTTTTTAAGGGATATGAAAAGGAAGAAAATATCAATTTTTGGATCAAGTGGTAGTATTGGTAAAAGTACTATTGAGGTTTTAAAAAATAACTTAGATGCTTATGAGATAGTGGCTTTAGTAGTAAATAATAACGTTGAGGCCTTAATTTCACAGGCGAAATTACTAATTCCAACTTATGCTATTATAAGAAATGAATCTTATTATGAAGAAGTTAAAGAAGCTTTAAAAGATTATCCAACAATTGAAGTTAAAAGCGGACAAGAGGCAATTAATAAAATAGCTCGAGTTAAGTGCGATTTATTTATTTGTGCAATTGTCGGTTTATCGGCTTTAAAACCAACTATCAACGCTATTAAAGTAGGGTCTAATATTGGTCTTGCTAATAAAGAATGTTTAGTTGCTGCTGGAGATATAATGATAAGAGAAGCTAAAAGAAATAAGGTTAAATTAATTCCAATTGATTCAGAACATAATGCTATTTTCCAAATTTATGAACGTAAGAATCTCAAATTAATAGATAGTATTACCTTAACTGCTTCTGGTGGTCCATTTTTTAGAATGGCTAAAAAAAATCTAAAAAATATTACCAAAGAACAGGCAATTAAACATCCAAATTGGTCAATGGGAGCCAAAATATCAGTTGATAGTGCTACTATTATGAATAAGGCGTTAGAGATGATTGAGGCTTATCGATTATTTCCAGTTAATATAGATCAAATTAAAGTAGTAATACATCCGGAGTCAATAATTCATGGTTTAGTTGACTACCAAGATGGCTCGACATTATCTATGATGAGTATTCCTGATATGAAAGTGCCTATTTCTTATGCAATTGGGTACCCTAAAAGGATTAAAATTAAATATCAAAAGTTAGATTTAGCAAAAATAAGATCACTTAATTTTTTTAAAGCTAGGGAAGAAAAATTTACTGCTTTAAAATTAGCTAGAAGGGCTTTAAAAATTGGTGGTAATGCTCCAGCAGTTTTAAATGCTGCTAATGAGGTTGCAGTTGCAAGGTTTTTAAATGGTGAAATATTATTTACAGATATTCTTAAAATAAATATGGAAGTTTTGAAAAAAGTTCCCTATTATGACATTCATTCTTTAGAGGATGTTTTGCAATTTGATCAAGAGGCCAGAGTAATGGCTCAAAATCTATTAAAAAAAGATGGAACTACTATCACTAATTAGCCATAACCTAATTTCTTTTATTCTAATTTTAACGGTAATCGTATTTGTTCATGAATTTGGGCATTACTTTGTTGCACGTAAATGTGGTGTTAAAATTGACGAATTTGCTATTGGTTTTGGCAAAGAATTATTTGGTTTTAATGACAAAAATGGTACTAGATGGAAATTTTGTTTATTACCATTTGGTGGTTATGTTAAGATGTTTGGCGACCGCAATCCTGCATCAATTGCTGATGGGCAAAAGATAAAAAAGATGACACAAAAAGAAAAGAAAGTTTCTTTTTATTTTCAAAATGTTTACAAAAGAATGGCCATAGTTTTGGCTGGACCTATTGCTAATTTTATTTTAGCAGTTTTTCTTTTCGCTATTATCTTTAGAATTCAAGGTGTTACGACTGTTTTGCCAATAGTAGATGAGTTGGTTAAAGATGGTGCAGCAATAGAGGTTGGGTTAAAAAAGGGTGATGAAATTATTAAAATACAAGATAAGAAAATTTCTAATTTTTATCAAATTCAAGAAATAATTTATCGCAGTGCTGATAAAGAATTAGAAATTTTAATTAAAAGAGGTGAGGAAGAAATTCTATTTAATTTAACTCCAAAAGCTTCAATTTCTAAAGATTTTTTTGGTAAAGAAATTAAAGTTGGCATGATTGGTGTTCAGGCTGGTCAGTATAAATATGAGAAACTAAATTTAACTCAGTCTTTTTTAAGAGCCAATAAAGAAACTTACAATTTATCAATTGCAATTTTAGATGCTATTGGTGACCTTATCATTGGCAAAAGAAGTGTAAAAGAATTAGGGGGGCCAGTTAAAATTGCTGAGTATTCAGGTAAATCAGTAGAGAAAGGATTCATTGTAGTTTTGTGGTTTATGGCTATGATCTCTATTAATCTTGGCGTGCTCAATCTTCTTCCTTTGCCTATTTTAGATGGTGGTCATTTCTTTTATTATGTAATTGAAGCCATTAAAGGCAAACCACTACCTGAAAAAATACAGCAATATGGTTTTCAAGTAGGGTTTGCCCTTATTTTAACCTTAATGCTATTTACTACTTACAATGACATTACAGGGCTCTTTAACTAATTATTAACTTTAAATAAAACTAAAATGACTGATATCGTAAATCAAGAAACTGCCGATCAATTAAAAAGATATGTTGAAACAATTGAAAATTATGAAGCTGAAAAAAAAGAAATTTCTGAAAGATTAAAAGAGGTTTATGATGAGGCTAAATCAACTGGTTTTGATCTGAAAACTATTCGTACTTTAATTAAAATTAGAAAAGCCGATCAAGAAAAATTACAAGAAGAAGAATATTTGCTAGAAACTTACAAAGAAGCTCTTGGTATGATAAGTAAAGAGCCAGAAGCTCCAAAAGAAGAGTATCTAGTTGCTGCCGAAGGTTAGTTTTTGACAGTTCGAGATTAATGACTAAATATCTACTAACTTTTAGTTAGTAGATATTTAGCTTCAACCCTTCAATAACATCCATTAAGAAATTACAATATGTCAAAAAGATCAATATCAGAAGAATTAGAGCATTCAAACAAGAAAAGTAAAATAGATTTAAAGAAGGATTCAGATTCTGTAGAAGTTGTTAGTGATTCAGATATAGGAAGTCAGACAAATATCAGTGATGAAAAAGAGCAAAAGCAAAATATGTGGAAATTATTTGATGATGAAAATAAAGGCAATATACAAGATAAATCCTTAGCTATTATTCATAAAGGAGAAACCCTGTACAGTAATGTAATTGGGGTGGATATGGATACTGGATGGGGTTGTATTACTCCAGATACTCCAGAAGAAGTTTTGGGTTTATTTACAACTGGAGTTGATGGATGCACAGTTGTAATATTAAGCAGCCCTGATAACAGATATATATATCTATGTCTCATGATTCAGAAGTTGGTGATGATGAAATAGAGGCAGGGATTAATAGGATAAAAGATTTAAGTAATCAAGATGTCGTAATTTTTAAAGTTGCTGCTAATTTAGCTGAGGAGAGGAGAAATAAAGTTGAAGAGGCAGCTAGAGAGTATAATGTGACTGCAGAAGAACTATTAAAAAATGATAAATGGATGCAAGAAATTGAAGAAGAAATGCAAGAGAGAGTTGATGAATTGGAGGAGTTAATGGAAGATTATAATGGCGCGGATCCAATAATTGAAATACAAAAACATGGTAAAATTTGCATAACAAGAAATGGCGAAGTTGATTTATTTCCTGGCATGCAAGAAGATAATATAAAACATAATATAATTCCGTCTCAATCAATTGAGGCAAAAGAAACAAAGGCATTAAGTAGTGCTAAGTCATCTAGTTTAGGTAAAGGTTAAATAATAATATTTACCAGTTTTATTTATCATTTTGGATTTTTTAAAAATTTTGTCTTAATTAGACGGAGTCTTTAATCTTTTGAGCAATTTTTTCCCCAATACCATCAATCCTACATAAATCTTTAATGGAAGCATCTTTAATCGCTTCAATTGATCCAAAGTGATTTAAAAGAAGTTTTTTCCTTTCCTTACCAATATCTAAAATTGTATCTAAGCGTGATTTACTAATTGATTTAGCTCTTTTTTGTCTGTGAGTTGTTATGGCAAAACGATGTGCTTCATCTCTTAAATTTTGTAAATAATACATTATTGGGTCATCTTTTTTTAGGGTAAAACTTTTTTTACCAACTTGGTGAAAATACTCTTCTCCAGCATTTCTTTTTTTACCTTTTGAGATACAGACATATTCTTGGTTTTTAATTCCCAATTGATAAAAAACCTCTTTGGCTATATTTAATTGTGTTTTTCCTCCATCTAATATTACTAAGTCAGGTTTAATATTATTGCTGTCTTTTAATCTTTTGAAGCGTCTTGTTAAAACTTGCTTCATCATGCTTAAATCATCTCCGGGTGTAACATCTTTATTGGAAATATTAAATTTACGATAAGAATTTTTAATAAATCCATCTATTCCGGCTGTAATCATGGCGCCAATCATATTGGTGCCACTAATATGGCTATTGTCGTAAACTTCTATTCTTTTGGGTATTTCACTTAAATTAAATAAGTTTTTTAATTCGACTAGCCTAGATTTATTGCTCATATTTTGATTAATACGAGTTTGTAATTCTTGATTGGCAATTTTAAGTTGGTCTTTTGTAAGGTTAAATTTTATTCCTTTTTGTGGCGTAGTAATAGTAACATTATTTTGGCTTAAATCTTTTAAAAATTCTTCAATTACGTCTTTTTTATCAATATTAATATTTAAAATAATATTGGTTGGGGGTATTTCATTTAGATAAAATTGTGACATAAAATTAGAGATAATATCTTTGTCTAAATCGTCCTTATTAATATTAATAAAATATGGTTTTGAGCCATAATTATATCCAGATCTATAAAATGAAATATAAGCGCAGGCTAAATTATTTTTGCGAGTTAAGGTTATTATGTCACTATTTCCTAATTCTTGAATATTAATATTTTGTTTATTTTGAATTGAGGAAATAGCTTTAATTCTATCTCTTATAATTGCAGCTTTTTCATAATCAAATTTTTTACTTAAGTGATCCATTTTTTTGGCCAATTCTTCTTGGATCTTATTATTTTTACCTCTTAAAAAATTAAGAGCCTCATTAATTAATTCTTGATATTTGCTTTTGGAAATAAAGTTAACGCATGGTGCGCTACATCTTTTAATTTGATATTCTAGGCAAGGTTTATTTCTATTTTTAAATTCGCTATTTGAGCAGCTTCTAAGTAAAAAACTCTTTTTTAGCACATCAATAGTTTGATCAACATGATAGCCACTAGCAAATGGTCCAAAGTAGTAGTTTTGTTTATTTTTTTTACCACGATGTTTGGAAATTTTACCAAAATCTTCTCTGCTAACTTCAATGTAAGGAAATGTTTTGCCGTCGCGAAGTAATATGTTGTAACGTGGCATTAATTTTTTAATTACATTACATTCAAGTAATAAGGCTTCTGATTCTTTTAGGGTTTGAATTATTTCGATAGAATCAGCCAAAGAAGTCATTTTCTTAATTCTGATATTAAGAAGATTTTCCTTCGTGTAACTTGATAACCTTTTTCTTAAATTTTTAGCTTTTCCCACATAAAGGGCTTTGTGATTTTTATCAAAGAACTGATAAACTCCTGGAGAATTTGGTGCTTTAGAGATTTGTTTTTTTAGTTCTTCTTTCATTAATTATGTCTTAAATCTTTTTTCAACTGCTTCAACCTCTTGTTTAGTATGGATCATAATATCTTTAATACAAGATATAAGCTTGTCAGTTTTTTCAAGCTCACTAGGATGCAATAATTTAGTTTCTATTGATATTTTATGTAATTCTTCAATAAATTTATAAGCGGATTTTTCAAGTGATGATATATTTTGTGACATGATTTTGTGAATTCTAGTTATTAAAATTGGTGCCAAGGGAAAGTAACGAATCTACAAACTAGACTAACTGCGTCATTACAGCGCAGCCCTTCCCCTTGACATAACTAGATTAAACATAATCAAGAATATGTAAGCACTTTATAACGCTATGCCAAGGCGGTTTGTGGACTCGTTAAATCCATTAATAAGCTAAAATTGAAAATAGTTCTAAGTCAAACCATATCAATAACATAGCCTTAAATTGTGTCATTTTGAAAGTTTTATTAAAAAATACAAGGGGATTTTATTAAATGGTTGTTTTCTTTTACTTTACGGATTCTTTTATGCTTATGTAAGGTAAAATCTAAAAACAATTAATAATTGTTTTTTTAACGATTTTACTCCATTTCAAAGATGCGTTTTTTATTGGTTTCTAAATCTAGAACTTCCAATCTAGTTCCATTAAAAGAACTTTCAATTTCTAACACTTCAACATCATGATAGCTATCTGTACTCCAATCAAAAATAGTAATTTCTAAATTTTCTCTAACTAAATTACCATCACCAATATCAATTGAGGTATTATTATCATAATCAAAACCACTCCAGGCAAAAGCATTTGTGGTTAATAGAACTAATAATAGTAATATGGTTGCTAGTTTGGATTTTGAGAAAAACATTGACATTTTTTAAGTTTGTGGTTTGATATGCGTGGGTTATTAACCTTAATTATTGGTTAGTAATATCTTCCTTTTTTAAGAAACTAGCTAATATTGAATTAATGTCAAATTAATTTAGAGTTCTGTTTCACTCGGGGCGTGGCGCAGTCTGGTAGCGCACCTGGTTTGGGACCAGGGGGCCGGAGGTTCGAATCCTCTCGCCCCGACCAGCTTTTCCAATATTAGGTAATTTAAAAGCTTATGAAGATTCAAACTATTAAAAAAAGATCAGAATTTTTAGCTATTTTTAAAAAGAATATTTCTTATTACTCAAAATCTACCCTTATTTTAGCTAAAGAAACTCCAGAAATTTATTTAGAAGATCAACATAAAGATTTTTGTCGTGTTGGCTACACAGTTACCAAGAAAATAGGAAATGCTGTTGTAAGAAATAAATGCAAAAGAAGATATCGTGAAATTTTTCGTGAACTTGCTCCAAAATTAGCTCAAAATAATTTTGATTACTCTTTTTTAGCACGAAAAGAGATATTAAATAAAGATTTTAGTAAAATAAAAGCAGATGTAGAATTTTGCCTTAAAGGTATTAAAAGAAAAATAAAAAATCCTAATGAGTCAAAATAACAATAAGCCAAAAAAATCCAAGATTCCCTACATATTTGTAGCTTTTTTTGCTACTTTTATTATTGCTGACATATGTTTTATATATATTGCCAATAAGACATGGCGTGGCACTGTAACTGAAGATTCTTACGAGAAAGGTAGAAAATACAATAAAATTTTGCTTAATAATCAGAAGCAAAAAGATTTAGGATGGAGTGGTAAAATTAATTACAAGGCAATTTCCACTAAGAAATCTTTAATAATTTTTGATTTAAAAGATCAAAATAATAAAATTATTAAGAACGCTAAAATTAAACTAAAATTAGTGAGACCAACACAAACAGGATATGATTTTGATGAGGAATTAATTTTTAATTTAAACAAAAATAATTACCAAAAAACAATTAATTTTCCCTTAATAGGTTTGTGGAAAGTTGAAGTACAAGCTTTTGTAAAAGATGAGGTTTTTCAATATGTTAAGAGAATCGTAATTGATTAGTTATGATTAAGACATGTCTTCACTGTGAGTTGCCAGCTAAAAAGAATCAAGATTTTTGCTGTCCTGGATGTAGGGTTGCTTACAAAACTATTCACTCATTAGGAATGCAAAGTTATTACCAAAATCGTATTTTGGTAAATGATGAAATTAGTTTAAAGCCTCAAATAAATCTTAGTAAAAGCGAATCAGATATTACAGATTTTTTGCATAAAAATGAAGATAATAGTTTTTCAGCCTATTTTTTTGTTAAAGGTTTGCATTGTGGAGCTTGCATCTGGTTGATTGAAAATATTTTAAAGAGGCAAAGTAATGTTAAAATTGCTCGTATTAATATGAGCAATAAAAGGCTACATTTATCATGGGTTGGTGATAAGACTTATGGCAATAAGTTAGTGCAAATTATTAATAATTTAGGTTATCGACTTATACCTTATGATTACTGCGAGCTTAAAAATGAAGAAAAAAAATACAGTAATGATCTTTTAAAAGCACTTTGTATTGCTGGTTTTGGTGCTGGAAATGTTATGTTAATGTCAGTTGCTATTTGGAGTAGTAGTCAGGATAAGATGGGTTTAGCAACTCATAATTTTCTTTATTGGTTGAGTGCTCTTATTGCGCTTCCGGTTATTATTTACTCAGGGCGCATCTTTTTTAAATCTGCTTTAAAATCTTTAAAATTTGGCTTTGGCAATATGGATGTTGCTATTAGTGTTGCTATTATTATTACCACAATTGTTAGTGTTTTTGAAGTGGCAAATAAAGCGCAGCATGCTTATTTTGATTCTGCTTTAATGTTGTTATTTTTCTTGCTGATTGGTCGTTATTTAGACTTTTTAACTAGAAATAAAGCTCTATCTATTGCTTATGATTTTTCTCTTTTAAATGCAATTAGTGCCGTAATTATTGATAAATATGGCAAAAACAAAGTTATTTTAGCTAAAAATATCAAGAAAAATATGATTTTAAATGTAGCTGTTGGTGACAAGATTGCTGCTGATGGGGTGGTAATTTCTGGTAAAAGTGAGGTTGATGCTTCTTTAATAACTGGTGAGTCATTGCCACAAAAAATAGCAAAAAATGCTAAAGTTTTTGCTGGCATGATTAATCTTGATCGCCCTGTTAAAGTTAAAGTTACTCAAAATCAAAATAATAGCCTTATTGCCAAAATAAGTAATTTAGTAGCAAATTTAGAAAAGCAAAAAGGTAAATTTGTTAAAATTGCTGATCAAATATCCAAATATTACACCCCAATTGTACATATTTTAGCGTTGCTAACTTTTATTGGATGGTATTTTTATTTTCAATCTCCTTTTAAAGTTTCATTAATAAATGCTGTGGCAGTTTTGATAATAACTTGCCCTTGCGCATTAGCGTTAGCAGTACCAATAGTAAGTGTTTTGGCTAATTCTAAATTATTAAAACAAGGGATAATTATTAAATCTGGTGAAGCTTTAGAAAAATTAAACAAGGTTGATACAATTATTTGTGATAAAACTGGTACATTAACTCATGGAAAACCAATTTTAAAATCAGCAAAATTAATTGATGGTAGCAAAGAAAAAACATTAAGTAAAAATCATCAATTATTTATTTTAGCAGCTTCAATGTCTGCTTTAAGCAACCATCCTTTATCAAAATCTCTATCTAATTCTTTTAAGGGTGAGTTAGTTGATCTTAAAATTAAGGAAGTTGCAGGAAATGGTTTGAAATCAAAATTTAAGGGCAAAGAAATTAAATTAGGAAAGAAAGAGTTTGTTTTAAATAAAAATGAAGAAAATTTGGTTAAGCCCAATAATAACTCACAAATATTTATTAAATTTGGTAAAGAAATTGCTGTTTTTAGTTTTTTAGATTCTTTAAAAATTGATGCAAAAGAGATGATTAATGAGTTAAAATTTTTAGGAAAAGAAGTTATTCTACTGTCAGGAGATAAGAAAGAAGTTGTAACTGATATTTCTAAAAAACTCAAAATAAAAGAATTTTATTATGACAAAGACCCAATTCAAAAAGCAAAAATTATTGAGGTTTTAAAAGCACAAAATAAAAATATCATGATGGTTGGAGATGGTATAAATGATGCTCCTGTGTTAATTGCTAGTGATATTGGTGTTTCTTTTGCTTTGGCTAGTGATATTGCAAAAAATTGTGCTGATATTATTATTCAGGGTAATAAATTAGAGCCATTATTAAAAATTTTAACAATTAGTAAAAAGTCTCATAGATTAATTAAAGAAAACTTTGCCTTATCTTTTGCTTACAATATTATTGCTGTGCCATTTGCAGTTTTAGGATATGTAACACCTCTTATTGCAGCGCTTAGCATGTCTTTTTCTTCAATTCTTGTGACGTTAAATTCGCTTAGGGTTAGAAGATAATTTCTTTAAAAAACAATTTCTGGTTTTAAATCTTTTTCGTGGTTATTTATTTCTTAAATTTTTGTATTTTGATGTAATTTAAATTAATAATAATTAGTTAAATTTGACATATGGTATAATTTATGATACAATGCCTTAGGGAGAAAAATAAATTAAGGGTAATATATCATGTCACGTAGTAATAATAATGGATCAAAAAATCCTATACCTAATGAATTGGAAGTGCAAAATCTAGTTAGTAAAATATTTTTTTATACTTTTGCTAATAAAAATCCTGAAATTATTGATAGAAATCCGGATCTTTTTAACAATAAAAGAAAATATAAAATTACTAAGGTTGCTCGTGCGGCGTTCGAGATATTGGATCATACAGACGTTAAGGGTCACAAAACTGGTGTATCTGGTTGGAGTAATATGGATAAAATAACAAAGGAAAATAGGGGAAAAATATATCCAATATATGCAAAAGTACCAATACTAACTGTTGCTTATTCCATTAATATGATAGCGCTTTCTATACTTTCTCCTGCAATAGTTCCATGGGGAATATATGCTTCAACGCAAGATCTTAAAAATGCATTAAAATCAAAAGTAAAATCTAGGGAAGATAGGAGACTAATAGAGTCTGAGATTGAAAAATTTACTAGTTTGGTTACTGAATTAAGTCAAGAAAAAAGGACAGAACTTGCTACTATCTTGGAAAGAACTGTAAAAGAAATTTCTATTGATAATAGGCCTATAAAACCTAGTGTTCCTGCAGATAAAATTAAAAGAAAAGATAAACAATCTATTTTTGTAATAGGAGAAGCTATAGATAAGGCTAGATCTGAAGAAATAGCAAACATGATTCAACAAAAAAATCATTCAGTAGTAACAAAAAATCAAATGTCATTACCTGTTCAGATTAACTTAGTATCTAATACAATAACAGAAGATGCTTTTAAAATAATATTAGAATCAATAAAAAATAGTGGGAGACTTACAAAGCTACATTTAAACAGTAATAATTTAAGCGAGAATCAAGTTGACTTACTTTTGCAATATACCAAAGAATGTGCCAATTTAATACCACTCTTAGAAATGGTAAACGCTAATCAAAGTCAAAGAGATGGACTGGCATCAGCAACAAGAGATAACTATATGATGTCAACTGTTTTGCAAAACGGATTAGAACGTAATGCTGACAATATTATGGATAAATCAGTTTTTAGAAACAGTGCAGCAATATATCCTTGGGATAATACAAGTAAAAGATGTAAACAATTTTTATCCACTAAAACAAACAGTGAAAAGAAAAAACTTTTTGATAAATGTAATGACGCCATAGAAAGATTTAATGAAAATTCTTTAAGTAATTTTAATAATAACTCTATCTTAAAGAAGATGGATCAAAAATTAGGACTAACAGCAATAAAAGTTGGGGGTAGTCGTCTTAGTGGAAAACATCATACCAGTTGGCTTACATTTAAAGTAGATTCCCCTGAAATACAAAGACTTGTTGATAATAATGTTCAATCTAATGCAAAATTACCGTGCGACGTATCTCGAAATCTTGATGGATCTTGGCAAGTAAATGTTAAACGCTCTCAATTAAAAAACTTTCTTGGAAATTTTTTTGATGGTTTTGAAAATTTGCGTAATAAAGATATTTATTCCCAAATGAAAAGGGAAGCAAGAGGATTTAATCCCCTTCAGCAGGAAGATTTTATGGAAACAAAGCATGAACAACAGGCAGTTAACCTGAGTCACTTTGAATCAAAACAACAAAATATGGAGGCAGAGTCTTCTTCTGTTAATAAAGAAAGTAAATCTACACAACAACAACCAAAAAATAAAGGAAAGTCATCAGAAATTAATGAGCAGGAAGAAGATAAATTAAAGAGTGATAAACCTAAAAAAGAAAAGAGAAAAAAGAAGAAAAAGAAAGATAATAGAATTAGTCCAAACCCTAATCAAGAACTTAAAGAAACAAGGAAAAATATAAGTGAACAAGATCAGTCTAATCCCATTGACAAAGTGGTTCTAGGTAGTCAATCTGGAAATGGATCTTCTATAGAAGAGCAACCTTTAATAAAAAGGAGAGCAAAATTACCGCCAATTTCAAGGAGGGATTCGCCATCACCAAGCCCTAAATCGGCTCAACTTCATGATAAACAAATTGGAAGTCGTGGAAGTCGTGAAGTTGAACAAGGCAGATAAGTTTCCTAATCAAAAGTGAGTTTAATATGAATATAAAAATAATTGTGCTCAGTGAGCACAATTATTTTTTTGTTAAAAAACTCAGGCATAAATCATAGATTTATGGTCAGTAAAACCTAAAAACAATTAATAATTGTTTTCTTAACGGTTTTACTTTACTTAAGCATAATTATTTTCCTTAATATTTACCAATAAGTAACACTAAAATTAAAATGCAAAAATTTAAAGATATCTACAATTTAGCCAAAACAAGAAAAGGTGGAAAAAGCAGCCTTGAAGCATTATTACCAAATATCTTATCAAACGATGAATTATCCAAAGTTGGTGATGATAGATTCTTAGCAATGATGATTAGAGCCATTAATCAAGCTGGTTTTAATTGGTCTGTTATTGCTAATAAATGGCCACAATTTGAAGAGGCATTTTTTAATTTTGATGTAGAAAAACTATCAAAACTTTCTTTAGAAGACTGGGATGAATACACTGTTGATAAAAGAGTAGTGCGCAATTGGATTAAAATAAAAGCCATAATGGAAAATGTTGCTTTTGTAAAAAACGAAGCACAAAAACATGGGTCCTTCGCTAATTTTATTGCTTCCTGGCCACAAAGTGATCAGGTTGGCTTAATGCTTTATTTAAAAAAACATGGTTCTCGTTTGGGGGGTAAAACTGGTCAGTGGTTTTTGCGTTACGTTGGTAAAGATTCTTTTGTAATTACTAAAGATGTTTGCTTGGCTTTAAAAAATGCTAATATTGATATTAGTGAGTCTCCTACTAGCCAAAGAGAGTTAAGATTAATACAAGAGGCTTTTAATAAGTGGCATAAAGAAACTAATTTATCTTATTGTCATTTAATAAAATAGCTGCTTACTCAGTAGGAGAGAATTATGAAAATTCTTACATAGAAAATCAGGTTAAAAAATTTTCTTAGACATGTCTAATTATCAATTTTAATTCTCCATTTTTTTGATAAGTAATTTTCTACCTTAATTATTTGATTTTGATCAAGAATTTTATTAAAAATAATTACTTCTCCAATATACCCTTTCCACAGCGAGCTAGTAGTAGAAAAATGTCTTAATGCACCTATTGTTCCTAGGTTAAAATTGGCATTACCCACATTGATATCTTCATTATAAAATACAACTTTACCATTAACTCTTACACTAGCAGTATGGTTAATTATTGAAGTTCTAATTTCAGGTAAGTTGGTTACTTTTCCTCCAGATATTTTTTTAATAACTGTACCAGAATCATTTATTTTTAAAATTCTGTAATTAGCTTCCAAATTATTGTCTATGTAAAGTCTAGAATTTTCATCTGTTGATAAACCAAGGGAAAGTAGCGTAGTTTCACTTAATAAATTAGATCTAGTATCTTGAGAAACAGTAAATATTGTTATTTCTTTATTTTTTCCATTAAAAATTGAAGATAAGTCATTAATAGAGTAATAATCATTACCGTCAAACTCAATTGCTGGTAGGTAGTTAATGGCATTGCTAATGTAAGATGGATCACCATGTGATTTTGCACTTACTTTTAACCCTGGATGATAAATATTTTTCCAAGAGGTAACAATATTATTATCTACATTTTCATTATTAATAAAGCTTCTTTTTGAAGTGGTTTCAAACCAACTTATTAAGTTTTTCATTGACAAAATAGGAGAGGTAGAGGTTAGAGATCTAGCCTTGGTCAATTGTGCTGATTTAAATATTGAAAAGCCAGAAGCTAATCCGCTAAGTAATAAAACAACAGTTACTACTATTATTAATTGATTTATTAAGGTGAGTTTTTTTTTGTTTCTTTTGGTCATTATTTAAAACAAGCCCCCTATTTTTTTATATAGTAATAACTATTGTATCATAAAAATGACATGAAGTCAATGCAGTTGTTAGTTAGTATATAAATTATGAATATTGTATGTTCTTACTAATGGATGTAATCAGGAGAATTTTTCTGGAAATAAATCTTCGTTTAATTTAAATAATTCAGATATTTCTATTGTAGAATTTTCAATTTTTATTTTGTCCAAAATGACAATTCCAACTTCTTCTAAATCAATATTTTGTGATTTTGCTAGATTTTTAACTTCATCTAAATTTTCTTTTTGAGTGCTAATTACATACCTTGCTTGATCTTCTCCAAAGAAATAATTTTCTGATTCAATATTGTGATTAGTTTTAATTTGCGCGCCAAGATTTTTATTAAACATCTCAAAAATAGCAATTAACAAGCCACCATCACTAACATCATGACAAGCATTTATTTTTTTGGATGTAATTAATTTTCTAATAAGCTCAGAATTTTTTCTCTCACTTTCTAAATTAATTTTTGGCGGATTAGATTTATTCTCTATCCTCAAAATATCCCTTTGAAATATTGAGCAATCTAAATGTCCTTTTGTTTCTCCAACAACCAAAATTACATCTCCCTCATTTTTTAATTTTGTATTACATCTTAAATTTAAATCTTTTAACAAACCAACGCCTCCAATAGTTGGAGTTGGCAAAATAGCTTGACCATTTGTTTCATTGTAAAGAGAAACATTTCCAGAAACTACAGGATAATTTAGTGCCTTACAAGCTTCATTAATACCTTTAATAGCTTTAACAATTTGCCCCATAATTTCTGGTTTTTCTGGGTTGCCAAAATTTAAGCAGTTAGTAATTGCTTTTGGCGTTGCGCCAACGGCCGAGATATTACGATAAGTTTCAACAACAGCTTGCATTCCTCCAATAAAAGGATCAGCTAGTACATATCTTGGCGTGCAATCAGAAGTGGTAGCCAAAGCTTTATTGGTACCACGAACTCTAGTTATTGCAGCATCTCCTGTAATTTCAATAGTATCATTCATTACCTGACTATCATATTGCTCATAAATCCACCTCTTTGAAGCTAAGTTAGGGTTTTGTACTAACTCTTTTAAGTTTTCTAATATTGTATTTGTCATATTATTTTGGTCTTTTTCTAAATTTTGTTTCATTATTTCCACTCCCTATCATATTCTGGTGAATTTTCAGATAAATCTTCGCTTGGAATTTGTGCATAAATTTTACCATCCATTTTAATAACTACCTTTCCAGTATCAGTTACACTACCAATTACAGCAAAGTCTAAACCCCAGCGGTCAAAAACTTCTTTGGCAAAAACCTCTTTTTCTGGTTTTATCACCATTAACATTCTTTCTTGGCTTTCTGATAACATAATTTCATAAGGAGTCATATTTTCTTCTCTTTGTGGAACTTTCTCTAAGTTTAACTCAACTCCAGTTCTACCTTTTCCGGACATTTCAAAGCTAGAAGAAGTTAAGCCAGCAGCTCCCATATCTTGAATTGATAAAATAGCATCACTTTGCATTAATTCTAAGCAGGCTTCTAATAATAACTTTTCAGTAAATGGATCTCCAACTTGTACTGTTGGTCTTTTATCTTCATCACCTTCTTTAAATTCATCCGAGGCCATAACGGCACCATTAATACCATCTCGACCAGTTTTAGAACCAACATAAACTACCGATGCCCCAACTTCACTGGCAGCTGAATAAAATATTTTATTCTTATCAGCAATGCCAACTGTCATGGCATTAACCAAGATATTACCATTGTAACTTTTGTCAAAATTTACTTCACCGCCAACCGTTGGAACTCCAATACAGTTGCCATATCCACCAATTCCACTAACTACCCCGTTAACTAAATGTTTAGTTTTTTTATGATCAATTTCACCAAATCTAAGTGCATTTAAGTTTGCAACTGGTCTGGCACCCATGGTAAATACATCTCTTAAAATTCCACCAACACCAGTGGCAGCACCTTGATATGGTTCAATAAAAGAAGGGTGATTATGACTTTCCATTTTAAAAATTGCCGCCTGACCATCGCCAATATCAATAATTCCAGCATTTTCACCAGGGCCACAAATAACCCAGGGCTCTCTGGTATGCATGGTTTTAAGCCATTTTTTAGTAGATTTATAAGAGCAATGCTCACTCCACATTGCACTAAATAAGCCAAGTTCAGTAAATGTAGGGACTCTACCTAGTATTTCTAGAATTTTTTCATATTCTGACTCGCTTAAATTATGTTCTTCAACTAATTTTTTAGTAATTTCTGGTTCACTCATAATTAAATTTGATTCTTGTTTTTTGTATTTTTTAATAAATTTTTAATTTCATCTCTTTTAGCCTTAAATTTAGTCAATTTAGAGCCAGTTAGTTTAATATTTGCCGTTCCTTTAAATTTAGCTGGATTAATACTCACACCCTTTTTACGAACTTCATAATGTAAATGAGGACCTTTTGCCATTCCAGTTGATCCAACATAGCCTATTGTTTGACCTTGTCTTATTGTTTTGCCTTTTTTCATATTGCGAGCAAATTTGCTCATATGAATATAAACTGTTTCATAGGTTTTATTATGTTTAATAAAAATAAAATTTCCATTAAACTTTGTATAACCAATTTTGCTAATAACCCCATTACCAGCTGCCAATATTGGAGTTCCTCTTGGTGCAGCAAAATCAAGACCTTTATGTTTTTTTCTATATCCTAAAATAGGATGTCTTCTCATGCCAAATCTTGAAGATATTCTAGCTCCATTTACTGGAGTTACCAATAGTGATCTTTTAATACTTTTTCCAACATGGTTAAAATATTCTGCTCTTTTTTTATATTCATGCAAATAAGCTTCAAATTTATTTTTTCTTGTTTTCAACTCTAAAGAAGAGAATAGAATATTGCCATTCTTAATTTTATTGCCTTCTTTATCAAAATAATCTTCAAATAAGATTTCAAATTTATCTCCCTTTCTTAAATCTCTTTGAAAATCAACAGCAAAACCATAAAGATTAATCATTTCAATCATTATTCTTGGTGAAATACCAATTTTTGTGCCATCTACAAAAAGACTGGTTTCTATCTGCCCAGAATATTTAACAATATGTTTTATTAATTCTTTTTTATGCTTTTTAGATTTGTAAGAGCCATCTTCTAGACGTTCCACAATCATGCTAATTTCCGGGTCAGGAGATAAAGAAATTTTGCTAATAATAGATTTTCTAACTAGATTTTGTTTTGGATCATTATTTTCATAATTAATGATGGTTTTATAATGAATTATTAGTTTTTGTCCTTGAAATATATCTCTTGGATCAAAGATCTTTTTAGTAGCAGATAAAATATTTGCAACATCAAATTCATTTGATCCTAGGTCAAATAAGATCTCACTTAAAGTTTCATTAGGTCTAACCGTATGTTCTAATATCTGATCTTCAATTTGATCTAATTTTTCTTTAAAACCACCAATATTTATTCTAATTTTATCTGATTCATCAGATAAGTTACTTTCAAGAAGACTATTTCTTAGATAAGAAATACCATTAAATAAAATAAATGAGGTAATAATTGATATACAGACCATTTTGAAATAATTATGATCTAGTATTATGTCTATTAGCTTTAGAATATTTTTTTTATTAAATTTATTTTTTTTCAATTTTTGCTAATGTTAACAGTATCTAAAATTAGAATTATACATAAGACTTACTTAAAAAAGTTATTAAAAACTACATTTAGTAGGTTTTAGGGAATAATCGTGCTAGATGTAGCATTAATTTGTTGCCCTTGCGTAAGTTCCAATATATTCTAGAAATATTTGAGACTAACAGATTAATTCTCTATTAACAATATGCAACTATTTCAACACTATATTATTAAAAATTTGTAATTTTTTCTTGTAACTCTTTAATCACTATGATATGATGCTTTGACGTATATTTTTAATATTAAATGAAGAATTAATTTATGGCCAAAAAAGCAAATCAAAAAGGTAAAAATTTTAAAGTTGGACAATATCTAATCTATCCTTCACATGGGGCTGGAAAGTTACTTGATATTGAAACTATCAAAGTAGATGGAAAAGAGTTCAATACTTTAATTATTTTCTTTGAGAAAGAAAAATTAACTATCAAAATTCCAGTTTCACAAGTTGAAAAAATTGGTATTAGACATTTAGTTTCAAAAGAAAAAATCGAAGAAGTTTTCGAAACTTTAAGAGGAGGAGTTAAAAAGTTAAAGGGTATGTGGAGTAGAAGAGCCCAAGAATATGAAAGTAAAATCAATTCTGGAGACATTATGCTTTTAGCTGAAGTTTTAAGAGATTTAACCAGAGACATTGAAGATGCTGATCGTTCTTACTCGGAAAGAGTTATTTATGAAACCGCTATATACCGTTTAGCTGGTGAATATAGTGTTATTGCAGGCATCACCTTGGAAAAGGCTCAGGAGGAAATAATTACAATTGCTAAAAATAAATTACTTGAAGAGGGCGAGTCTCAATCTGACAAAAAAGATGATTTAGATGATGGTTTTGACGATGAATTTGATGATGAAGATGATGAAGATGATGAAGATGATGAGTAAATTATTACTTTAATTTTCTACAGCTTTTTTTATTACATTGTGCTTCCTTTTTAATTTTTCAAATAAAGAAATTTGCTCCTTTGCCAATTTAGCACATTCATCTGGCTTAAATGATTCACATTCAAACCCTAAAACATCTTTCATTATTTTTATAGTATAAGGCATAAAGTGAACAGTGCCATCTTTGTCAATTTTCTTAATACCATCATATTTTTGCGCTTCTTCATTAGTTTTGATAGCTGTCGGGGTTTTTATATATTCTGGTAAAGCTAATTTCACTCCATCTTTATTAATATAAACTGGATAACCTCCTGGTAGTCCATTTACTCCAGGGGCATGAGTCTCTACTAGCTCATCGGCTAGTTACTGGCTAGCACCAAAATTAGAAGATTTCAAAAGCAAATATCCTAATTTTATAATTAATGTTATTTCATCTAACAGTAATAATTCTGATATTAATGATATTGATGCTGACATGGCTATACGGTATAGCAATAAGCCATCTAAGTTTTTATGTAGCGAACTATTAATGGATGAAGTTTTTTACATGGTATGTAGCCCTAAATTTCTTGATAAGAATGGACCTATTAAATCTGTCAAAGATATTGTAAAATATAATTTATTAGACCAGTTTTATCCTGCTATATGGCCTGAGTTTCTAAACTTAGAAGGTTTAGGTTATAATAAAGAAAACTACCTTTATTTTGAACATTTTTATGTTTTAATTCAGGCTGTTTATTCAGGGTCTGGAATTGCTTTATTACCCTATAAGTCTTTTTAGTTACAGTGATTCTTGAATTTTTTTAGCAATTTTATTAGCAACTTCTTTAATTTTCTTTTGATCTTCACCTTCAACCATTACTCTAACTAATTTTTCTGTTCCAGATTTACGTACAAAAACCCTGCCATTCGTCAAATTTCCCTCTTCATTTTTAATAAGATCTAAAATATCTTTATTTTCCAAAGGATCTTTACCATCAAATTTAACATTTACTAAAATTTGAGGCATTAATTCAAAAATATTAGCAATTTGGCTAATAGGTTTATTTCCTTCACAAATTGATGATAAAATTTGCAAAGCTGCAATTAAGCCATCACCTGTTGTAGAGTAATCTCCAAGAACCAAATGACCAGATTGTTCTCCACCAAAATTACATTTATTTTTCTTCATTGCTTCCAAAACATAGCGATCGCCAACTTGTGTTCTAATGGTAGAAATTCCCATATAAGAAAGGTAATTTTCTAAAGCTAAATTTGACATTTGGGTAATAGCTACAGTATCTCTTTTTAGTTTTCCTTCTTGGTGTAGTTTTTCAGCAATTAAGGCAATTAAAATATCTCCTGGAATTTCATTGCCTTTTTCATCAATAACAAGCAAGCGATCAGCATCGCCATCAAGAGCTATTCCAATATCAGCCTTTTGTTCAATTACGGTTTTTTTAATTAATTCAGGGTTGGTAGATCCACAATTCTTATTAATATTAAAACCATTTGGATTATTGCCAATTTCAATTACTTGCGCTCCTAATTCCCATAATATTGTGCCAGCAATTGAGTAAGCTGCTCCATTGGCACTATCAACTACAATTTTTAAATTATTTAAGCTTTTATCTTTAGGAAAAGTATTTTTTACAAATTCTATATATCTTCCACGTGGATTTTCTAGCCTTGTTACCTTGCCAAGATTAGAAGCTTTAGCATAAAATTGCGACATATCTTGATCTAGCATTTCTTCAATTTCCTTTTCAATCTTATCATTTAGCTTGTGGCCATTTTTATCAAAAATTTTAATACCATTATCAGTGTATGGGTTATGTGATGCTGAAATCATAATGCCAATGTCAGCACGCAAAGATCTTGTTATCATAGAAACAGCAGGAGTTGGAACTGGTCCAACCAAAAATACATCCATACCAGCAGCAGCAAATCCAGCGGTTAAAGCTGGCTCAATAACATATCCTGAAATACGAGTATCTTTACCAATAACAACACGATGACGATGATCACCATCAGTAAATTTCTTACCAACTACCATGCCAACTTTTAAGGCAATTTCAGGAGTCATTGGAAACTGATTAGCAGTTCCCCTTATGCCATCTGTTCCAAAATATTTTTTTGTCATAATATTAAAATTTTATTAATTCTTACCACATATTCGATCGGGGTCAGTGTCTAAAAAGTCATGAACCATAGGTTCATGACTTTTTTGCTTTGACCCCTTATTATAGGGAGAATGCAAAGTTCTAACATACTAGGTATTAATTTTTAGTATTTAAGATAATAATTGAGTTTTTAAAACTTCAATTGCATTCTTAATTCCATCTTTATTATTTCCACCACCAAACGCAAGATCTGGTTTTCCGCCACCACCTTTACCACCAATATTTTCTACTATTACAGGGATTAATTTACCAGCATTAAATTTTAAACATAAATCCTGGCTAATTGCTATGGCAACTGCAACTTTACCTTCAAGGCTACTAAAAAAGCAAATTATTGTATTTTCATTATTTTCTTTTTTAGATTTAATTTGCGTAATTGCATCTCTTAAATCTTTAGCATTTGTATCTTCAAAATAATGGTGAATTAAATTAATGTTATTAATTTTCTCATTTTCAAAATCTGTAGATAAGCTAAGTTGTTCCTTTTTCTTTTTTTCTATTTCTTTATTAACTTTTTTTAGTTTTTCTTGAAGATTTAAAATTTGTAAATCAAATTCTTTTATCTTTTTCCTAAATTCATCAATCTTTCCAATATCATCATTATTTTCAAATGTTTTTAAGGGTGGGTCAAACTCTATTTCAAAGCCGCTAATGTTACCTTCTTGACATTTTTGAATTAATCTATCTCGTAATTCAAACCATTTATTGTTAAGTTTAGTTAAGTTATCTTCCATATCCTTAATAGCTGATATACTGGTTTTAGCTGTAATTCTTCTAATTCCCGCAGCTATTGATTTTTCAGAAATAATTTTAAAACATTCAATATCACCTAAATTTTCAACATGAGTTCCACCACAAAATTCAACTGATAAATATTTATTATTTTTATCTTTTCCCATACTTAAAACTCTTACAACTTCACCATATTTTTCACCAAATAAAGCAACTGCCCCTTTCTTTTTTGCTTCTTCTAATCTTATTGTTTCAACTGTCGTGTTGGTTTTTTGGGTAATTAATTGATTAACCTCATCTTCAATTCTTTCTAGGTCAGATTCTAGGATTTTTTCATTATGGTTAAAGTCAAAAGTAAAAGAATTATTAGCAACATCAGAACCTTTTTGAGTTAGCTGTTTACCAAAATTTTTTCTTAAAATATAATGTAATAAATGTGTTGCACTATGAGCCCTCTTTTTGCCTGACCTTCTATTTACTTGTGCTTCAATCTCATCTCCAACTTTAAATTCTCCTTGGATTTTACTAACTATATGAACAAATAACTTTTCAGCTTTTTTTACCGTTTCCTTAATCTCAATTATATCTTTTGATGAACTTTGTATTTGCCCTTCATCACCTCTTTGCCCACCAGAAGTTGCATAAAATGGAGTTTGATTAAGAATAATCTCAACATTTTTGTCACCTTCTTTAATATTTCCAACTTCTTTGCCATCCTTAATAATTGCTATAATATTTGCGCTAACTCCTTCATTGTCTTTGGCTTCATATATTAAATTTGTATCAGTTACTCCAAGCTTTTCTTTTAAATTAAAATAAATTGAATCATCAGCTATACTACCACTACCTGACCAATTTTTTCTTGCTCTATCTCTTTGTTTTTGCATTTCATTTTCAAAGCTAGAAATATTAACTTCAATATTTCTTTCTTTTAAAATGGTTTGAGTTAAATCCAGTGGAAATCCATAAGTGTCATAAAGTTTAAAAGCAGTTTGGCCATTAAATTTATTATTTTTAATGTTTTTTGATTCTTTTTCCAAAACTTCAATACCTTTAGCTAGGTTTTTTCTAAATCTTTCTTCTTCAATTTTTAAACTATTGATAATTAAATCTTGAGCTTCCTTTAATTCAGGAAAAGCATCCGACATTTTATTAACTAAAGTTGGCACTAATTTATAGATAAAGGCTTCTTTTTCGTTTAATTTATGAGAATGTAACATGGCTCTTCTCATTATTCTTCTTAAAACATATCCCCTGCCTTCATTGCTTGGAAGTATGCCATCAGCTATTAAAAAGGCACTTGAGCGTAAGTGATCGGCGATAACTTTATAAGATGAGTTGATTTTATTATTCACTTTCGTTATTTTTAGGTGCTTTAATTCAGTTCTTAACTGTTTAATTTATAAAACATAAAATGATAAATCTCAATCCTTTCATTAATCTTATTTCTTCGATTCTATCAATTTATTCATTTTGTTTAATTGCATATGTAGTTTTGCATTATTTATTTTTGTTCAAAATAATTAATCCCTACAATCAATTTGTGCAACAAGTACATCGTTTTTTAATAAGAATTTTTGAGCCAGTTTTATCAAAAATCAGAAATCATGTTCCAAATATTCACGGTATTGATATTTCAGTTCTTATTTTATTTTTAGGGATCTACTTTGTTAGGGATATTTTATACACTTATTTTTATGTTTATTAATAGAGTCTGAATTCATGACAAAAAAGGGAAAAACTTTTCATTATACATCATTAGCTATAAATCTTTTGGAGAAATTAATTAATCCAAAGTTTAATGTTGATGGTGTTGAAAAGATACCTCAAAAGCCGGTTTTATTTGTTGCTAACCATTTTACTCGTTTTGAAACCTTTATTATTCCTTATATAATTCATAAATATACTCATCGTCAAGTTAGGTGTTTGGCTGATAGTGGTTTGTTTAAAGGAGGATTCGGAGATTTTCTAACAAATGTTGGAACATTATCAACCACAGACCCAGATAGGAATAAGACTATAATTTCAGATTTAATGTCAGGAGATTATGATTGGATGATATATCCTGAGGGTGCTATGGTCAAGAGCAAAGAGATTTATTCTAAAGGTGGCTTTATTTCCCATACTCCTTATGGAGTTAGTCGAGCTAAAACAGGAGCCACAGTCCTGGCATTAAAATCAGAACTTTATCGCCAAGAGTTAATAAGGGCAAAAAAAGAAAATAATCAAGAAATTATCGATTTTTACGAAAAATCCTATGATGTTAAATATAAGGATAGGTTAAAAGAGGTGGATACTCATATTGTTCCAATAAATATTACCTATTATCCAATTAGGCCTGGAGAAAATATTATTAAAAAAGTTGCTCAAAGTGTATTAAAAAGATTGCCAAGAAAAATTGCTGAAGAATTAGAAATTGAAGGAAATCTTATTTTATCAGCAAATATTAATGTAAGTTTTGGTGAGGCTATTAGAGTTGCTGATTATAGTAGAAAGGCACGTAGTTTAGTTAGGAAAATCCCTTTAATGAAAAATAAATCTAAAAGTAACTTAGTAATTAGCTATTTAAAATATCGCCTTACTAGTAAAATCATGGAAGAAATTTATTTTGATACCAAGATTAATTTAGATCATTTATTTACGGCAGTACTTTTTAAATATAAAGAAGAGTCAATTAGCATTAACCATTTGAAAAATATTATATACTCTGCTGCTGTTAATATCCAAAAGACCAATAAATACCGCCTGAGCCATTCTATTTTGGAGCATAACTTAATTAAAATTTTTAATGACGAACCTCATAAAGAATTAGATGGAGTTATTGCATTGGCTAAATCTTTAAAAATTGTTAAGGAAAGTGCTGATGGTCAATTTTTAGTGATTAATAAATCAAAAATAAATCAAAAACACGATTTTCATGATATTAGAAAGGAAAATACCTTACAGGTAATATTTAATGAGTTTGCTTTACTTAAAACTGCAAATTTAGCAGTAAAAAGAAGTATGATAATGAGTGACATTAAGTTAAAAAAGGAAGTTTTTCAGAAAATTCTTAAAGCAGATATTCAAAATTTCCTAAAGGATTATCACGATTATTACGATGATAACTTATCTAAACAAGCAGAGATTGGGTCACCATTTTTTTTAAATAGTAATAGTAAAAATAAAGATGTTGGTATTGTTTTATGTCATGGCTATCAATCAGCTCCAGAAGAAGTTAGGCAATTAGCTATTCATTTAAACGGATTAGGTTTTAGAGTTTATGCGGTGCGTCTTAAAGGTCATGGAACATCACCTCAAAATATACAAGATGTTTCCTATCATGACTGGTATAATGATATAAGCAGAGGATATAGTGCCCTTAGTAGAATATGTTCTAAAATAATAATAATTGGTTTTTCAACTGGCGGTTTATTATCATTATTATCCTGCGCCAAAAAGCCACAAAATAGTATTTTTGCAGTTATCACTATTAATGCTGCTTTAAAATTACAAGACATTAGGGCTAGATATATAGTGCCAGGAATTACTATTTGGAATGATTTACTAAATAAGTTTAAAATCAAGAAAGCCACTTTAGAATATATTGAAAATAATTCTGAGAATCCATTAGTTAATTACCCTAGAAACTATTTATCTGGAGTTGGAGAGCTTGGCAAATTAATGAGTGAATGTTCTAGTAATTTAAGCAAGGTAAGTAATCCAGCATTAATAATTTACTCTAAAAATGATCCAATAGTAAAGCCAGATAGTAGTAAAATTATTCAAAAAGAAATTAAGTCTGATATTAAAGAGTTAAAAGAATTTGATATGGATAATCATATTATTATTTTTGGAGATAATAACAAAAAAGTTTTCGATGTTATTGAAAAGTTTATCTTTAAATTACTTGCAAGTTAGATCAAAATAAAATACTCATGATAATTCCCGTAAAGAAAAACTTATTTGAGCCTGGTCCTGTTAGTAGCTCTAGTAATTTAAATTTACTAGATGTAGATTTCTTAGTTAATTTTGTATAAGTTCTATTTTAGTAAAGATTAAGTAAATAATATTGAAATAATAATATTTCTAGATACTATTAGCAGCAAATTAAGCAATTTAATTATATAATTTTATATTTCATGAAGGATGAAAATAATATAAAAGATAAGGAAATAGAAGCTGAAGCTGAAGTCGAAGAAGAAGATTACGAAGAAGAAGAATACGACTATGATGATGATTCGGTAGATGCTGGGGGGCCTGATGTTGCTAGTGGAAAAGGTAGTAAAATGACTCTTATTGCTTTTTCAGCAGTATTAATGGCTGTTGTATTTTATTTTCTATTTTTTAAAGGCAGTGAACAATCATCAGATGGCGATAATTTAGATTTAGTAACACCAGATTCCGATTTTTCAAGTGAGACACCCGCCGATGCAACAGATTTAGAAGATTTTGACTCCATTTTTGGTAAAACTGTAGAAGATACACGTGAAGATGTAATATTAGAAACTCCTGATATTCCATCCATTCCACAATTACCTGATGTATTTGAAAATGATGCTTCAGATGATATTTTACCAGCTTTTTTAGATTTACCTAAAGAGCAACAACAATTTGACAGTAAAGGTCGTCCAATAACGCCTGGTCTTTCAGGGTCATCTCAATTGGACTTTGCTGATGGTTTGTTGCCACAAAATTTAGTTGCTGGCTCTATTGACCAATCTGGCCTAGGTGTTTTGCCTGGACAGCAGGTTGTTCCAGGAGCTCCTGGCCTACCCAATCCTGCAGGAGTTCCAGGCGCTCCAGGGGTGCCAAGTGCTGCTGGTGTTTCTCCTGGAGGTGTTGTTGATCCTCAGCTTAATACCATGACACCTTCTTCAATTATTGTTGTTGCTGGAGCTCCAGGGCCAACCAATAGTATTGGCTATGAAAATAATATTATTAATTTAAATAAAGATCCAATTGCAGATTTAGAAGTTACAGCTCCACAAATAACCTCACAATATATTAGCGATAGAACAACAACTTTAATACAGGGTAAAATTATAACAGCAGTTTTAGAAACAGCAATTAATACAGAGTTTCCCGGTGAGGTCAGAGGTATTATTAGTAGACATGTTTATGCAGAGTCTGGTAATAATATTTTGATACCAAGAGGATCAAGAATTTATGGATCATATTCTAGTACAGTTATCAGAGGTCAGGCTCGAGTAACAATTAGTTGGAGTAGATTAATTAGGCCAGATGGTGTTGATGCTTCAGTTTCGCTAAATGCTTCTGATCAATTTGGTAGAGCTGGAATTCAAGGTGACGTAGATAATAAATATGGGTCGATTATCACTAATTCTATTTTAACCAGTGTTTTAGCTGTTGGTGGTGCTATTGCTGCTGAAAAATTAGCAGAAGATGCTAGTTCTACAACTACAACAGATCCAACCACTGGTACAAGTACAACTACTGGAAGTGCTTCTGCTCAGGCAATTGCAGATGTTAGTGAAACTATTATTGATACTGTTGGTACAATTGCTACTAATGCCATTAATGTAGATCCTGTTATTAGGGTACCACAGGGAACAAAAATAACTATTGTAGTAAACAGCGACATGAGTCTGCCAGAATTCAAAAATTAGGGTTTAAATTCGATTCTACTTCGATATTTCAACGAAAATGATTGATACAAAATTCATTTACCAAAAAGTAAATTAAAATTTTCTATCAATCATTTTCGTTGAAATATCTTTGTATAATTAGATTTAAACCTTACTTTACTTTTACCAAGAGGGAAAATATTCTTAACAAGAATTATATGACAAAGAAAATAAATTTACATTTAATATCAGACTCAACAGGAGAAACTCTTAGTTCAGTTTCAAGGGCTGTTTTATCTCAATTTGAGGATGTAGAATCAAATGATTTTGTATGGCCATTAGTTAGAACTCAGTCACAAATTGATAAGGTTATAGAATCAATCTCTAAAAATCCTGGAGTAGTTTTATATACCATATTAGAAGATAATTTGGTCAATAATCTAAAAAATCATTGTTATAAACTACAAATTCCTTGTATTCCAGTGCTATCAAGAATTGTCACTGAATTTTCCAATTATCTAGGTGTAAATGTTAATAATTCTATTGGTCGTCAGCATATTCTAGATGAAGAATATTTTTCTCGAGTAGAGGCAATAAATTATACTATTAATCATGATGATGGACAATCAAGTTGGGATTTATATGATGCTGATATAGTTATTATTGGAGTCTCTAGAACCTCTAAGTCACCAACAAGTGTTTACTTGTCTTGTCGAGGCTACAAAGCAGCAAATATTCCATTTGTTACTATTGAAACAATGCCAGATAATCTTGCAGATCTAAAAAAACCATTCATTGTTGGTTTTACTATTAACCCAGAAAAGTTAATACAAATTAGAAAAAATAGAATGCTATCTTTGGGTCAAGAATTAAAAACGGATTATATTGATCTAGATGTTATTAAGAAAGAGGTATCTGAGTCTAGGAAGTTGTTTTCAAAACTTAATTGTAAAGTAATAGATGTCACTAAGAGGTCTGTAGAAGAGACTGCTGCTAAAATAATACAACTTCATCAAGCACATATAAAATCCCTAGATAAATAAAAAAGCTTTATAAAGACCTTTACACAACTAAAATCAGTTAATTTACACCAAAAATAGAGAAAAATTGAACGATTTTTAATAAAAAAACACATTAAAATTTTAGTTGTGTAAAGGTCTTTTATAGTCAATAGATTAGGCCTTCTTAGTACTTTAGTATATTTTTTATTAGAAAAAACTTTAATTTTCTAATAAGAAAATTAATATACTATGTAGCTTAATTATAATTTTAAAACTAAAAACGTAATTTAACTGTGAGTAGAAATATATTAATTGTTGATGATGAGCCAGTTCAGGCCAAGATGCTCGGTAAATTTATTAAAGACATGAGTCATAATATTATGATCATGAATGATGGAAAAGAAGTTGTGGATTTTTTCTTAGAGAAAAAAAATAACATTAATCACCTAATGCCGTATGATATTGATGTTATGCTTTTAGATCTTTTAATGCCTCATATGAGTGGATTAGAGGTTTTAAAACAAATTTCTGCTGTTAGAGGTGATCTACAAGTAATAGTTTTAACTGCAACAAATGATATTTCTTTAGCTATAAATGCTATTAATTTAGGTGCAGTTGATTATATAGTTAAAGGTGAAAAAGATGTATTTGCCCGTGTTATTGCCTCAATTAATAATGCTGTTGAAAAAAGAAACCTTAAATATCAAGTTTATAATCTAGAAAGAAAGAGCAAGGATCAAGTTATTTTCTCAGACATAATTGGTAGAGATAGAAATTTGCTTGAATCTATTAATTTAGCAAAAAAAGTTACTAATTCTGCGGTTCCAGTGTTAATTGAGGGGCAAAGTGGCACGGGAAAAGAATTATTCGCTCGTGCTATTCATGGTTCAGGAATTAGATCAGGTAGACCATTCATTGCAGTGGATTGTGCTGGTTTAAGATCTAGTAATGCTTCAGAAGTTTTATTTGGCTATGAAAAAAAATCTGATGATGGTTTAGTTGAAAGAAGTATCGGAAAGGTTAGGGAAGCAACTGATGGAACTTTATTTTTAAATAATATCAGTGAGCTAAAATTAGATGTTCAGGTAAAATTACTAAGATTTTTACAAGAAGGTCAGTTTCAGCCAAATGGTTCTAAAACAATTTATAAGAGTAGTGCTAGAATAATATCATCTTCTTATCAAGATTTAACGGCGTTAGTTAAGAAAAAGAAGTTTAGAGAAGATCTTTTCTATCGTTTGAACATTTTTCCAATCAGATTACCTTCTTTAATGGATAGAGGGCCAGAGGATATTCAGTTACTATCTGAAAGTTTTTGTTATAATTCTAGTGTTAATGAAAATAAAAAAATTAAAGGTATTAGCGATAATGCCATGAAGCTTTTAATAACATATGAATGGGAAGATAACGTAAGACAGTTAAAAAATTATATTTTTAGAGCGGTTGTTTTATGTGATGATGAATATCTAGAAACAAGGCATTTCCCACAAATTATGATGATAGATAATCAGCCAATTTCTGTTTCAAAATTATCAGCAATTATTAAAAAACCACGTACAAAAGATAGTGAGATGTTCGATATTTTTGATGAAGATGGTCAATGTAAAAGTTTAGAAGACATTGAGTATGAAGTTGTACAAAGGTTGCACCAACTTTATGAAGGTAATTTATCAGAAATTTCTAAGCAATTAAAAGTTAGTAGGTCAACAATTTATAGAAAACTAGATTTAGTTAACAAAAATCCAGAACAGGATGAAGCAGAAGGCTAATAATAAAATTATTAGAAAAGCAGTTTTCCCAGTTGGAGGGCTTGGCACTAGGTTTTTGCCAGCAACTAAATCTATGCCAAAGGAAATGCTTCCAGTTGTTAATAAGCCAATAATTCAATATGCATTTGAGGAAGCTAAAAAAGCTGGAATAGAAGAATTTATCTTTGTAACTGGTAGAAATAAAAATGCCATTAATAATCATTTTGATCATGCTTATGAGCTGGAATCAGCTTTAGACCAGAAGCAAAAATCACAAGAATTAAAAAACATTATAGGATGGCTTCCTGATGCTGGGCAAATTGCTTTTGTGCGTCAGCAAAAGCCACTTGGCCTTGGACATGCAATATGGTGTGCTCGCAATTTTATTGGAGACGAGCCATTTGTAGTTATTTTAGCTGATGAGATAATTTTAGATAAAAATAATTTTCTAAAGTCAATGATGGATCTTTATAGTAATAGTTCTAATAAGGCAAGTATTGTTGCGGTCAATGAGGTACAAAAAGAAGATGTTCATAAATATGGTATTGTCGATATTGATGAAAATAATAGAATAAAAGATATGGTTGAAAAGCCATCACTCAAAGATGCCCCTTCAAATTTGGCAATTAATGGACGTTATATTTTGCAGCCAGATATTTTTAAATATTTAGAAGCTGGAAAAATAGGAAGTGGTGGCGAAATTCAATTAACTGATGCCATGAAAGAAATGTCAAAAGATTTTCCAATCTATGCAAAAAAATATGAAGGAACTCGTTTTGATTGTGGAAGTGTTTTAGGCTATATAGAAGCTAATATTGTTCACAGCCTAGAGGATAAAAATTTAAGAAACAAATTAATACCATTACTTAAAAAATATTTAAATGATTATGACAAATAATACAGCATTAGTTTTTCCAGGACAAGGTTCACAAAAAATTGGCATGGGAAAAGATTTATATGATAATTTTGCAGTTGCTAAACAAGTTTTCCAAACGGTAGACGATATATTAAAAGTTAATCTATCAAAAATAATATTTGAAGGTCCCGGTGAGGATTTAATGGCAACACAAAATACTCAACCAGCGTTAATGGCAGTTTCTATTGCTATTGTTAGAGTTTTAGAAGAGGAGTTTGGTAAAAAAATAACAGATCTAGGATCCTTAGTGGCAGGTCATTCTTTAGGAGAATATTCAGCTTTATGTGCTGCTGGTGCTATTTCTTTAGAGGATACAGCAAAATTATTACAAGTTAGAGGTAATGCAATGGCTGATTGTGGCAAAAAGACACAAGGAGCAATGGCAGCAATTATTGGGTCACAGCTAGGATTAGTCGAAGATATTACTAACTTAGCAGCAAGTAGTGGAGAAATTTGTCAAATTGCCAATGATAATTCAGTTGGTCAAATAGTTATTAGTGGTTCAAAAGCAGCCATTGATGAAGCAATTGAAATTGCCAAAGAAAAAGGTGTTAAAAGAGCTTTACCACTTCCAGTTAGCGGTGCTTTTCACTCTAAATTAATGCAAGATGCTGCGATTCAAATGAAAGAAGCTCTAGATAATACTGATATTAAGAAGCCTATTTTACCATTAATTGCCAATGTTACGGCTAAAAAAGTTACAAATCCAAGTGAAATAAAAGATTTATTAGTTAAGCAAATAACTGGTTCTGTAAGATGGAGAGAAACAATGTTATCAATGGAAGAGTTAGGAATTAAGGAGATAATTGAAATTGGATCAGGTAAAGTTTTATCTGGTTTAGTATCCAGAACTTGCCAAGATGTTAGCTCCAAGTCAGTTCAAAATTTTGAAGATGTTAAGGTTAATTTTGGTTAAATTTTAATTATTTGATGATTTCTCAATATCTTTAATAATTTTCTCAAAGATATCAGTTTCATAATTATCAGTTTTACCTTGAATAACGCTGGCAATTCTTTCTAGCCCCATTCCTGTATCAATGCATGGTTTTGGTAAATTATTCATATTACCTTTCTCGTCTTTTTCAAATTGCATAAAGACTAAATTCCATATTTCAACAAACCTGTCTCCATCTTCATCTTTACTTCCTGGAGGTCCTCCTTGAACTTTATCACCATAATCATAGAAAATTTCGCTACAAGGGCCACAAGGGCCAGTTTTACCCATGGACCAAAAGTTGTCATGGGTTTTAATTTGAATTATTTTATCTTCTTTAAAGCCAGCAATTTTTTGCCATAACTTGGAAGACTCAAAGTCTTCATGATAAACAGTAATTAATAATTTATCTTGTGGTAGTGCTAATTCTTTATTCAAAAATTGCCAAGCATAATAAATAGCTTCTTCTTTAAAATAATCACCAAAAGAAAAGTTACCAAGCATTTCAAAGAAGGTGTGATGCCGAGCAGTAAAGCCAACATTATCAAGATCATTATGTTTTCCTCCAGCTCTAACACATTTTTGGGAGGTGGCAACACGTTTAAATTCTGGTTTTTCTAATCCGGTAAAATAGTTTTTAAAAGGCACCATTCCAGCATTAACAAACATTAATGTTGGGTCTTTATGTGGAATTAGAGGGGAAGAAGGTAAAATATGGTGGTCATTATTTTTAAAATAATCTAAAAATTTTTCTCTTATTTGATTTGTTAACATTATATTTCTTTTTAAAAACAAACTTGTTTATTCTAGTAATTAAAAAATTATTCTATTAGATTTAAAAATACTATAATTTTTTATGGTATACCCACAAATGACGCAGGAAGTTGTTTACAATTTCTGAGTAATTTGTCAATTGGTAAATAAAATTATCAAGTACAAGGTGGGACGCCAATAATTCGGCGTAAAATTAATATTAATCTTCAGGTTAATATGAAATTAAAACTTACTTAAATGCAAAATAATTTACAAGATATTTACAAAAATAGCAATTCATGGCCTTTTATTGAAGCTAAGAGAATTTTAAAGAAGATTAACAATCAAACTCCCAAGAAGGGATTTGTTTTATTTGAAACAGGATATGGACCATCTGGTTTACCACATATCGGTACTTTTGGTGAAGTTGTTAGAACAAGCTTCGTTAAAAAAGCATTTGAATTATTAGCACCATCTATTCCAACAAAATTAATTTGCATTTCCGATGATATTGATGGCTTAAGAAAAGTTCCAGAAAATTTGCCTAATCAAGAATTGATCACAGCAAATTTAGGAAAACCTTTAACCAGTGTTCCTGATCCTTATGGTACTCATGATTCCTTTGGGGATCATATGAATAATCGTTTACAAGGTTTTCTTGATTCATTTGGTTTTGAGTATGAATTTATTAGCGCTGCCAAAAAATATAAGAATGGAGATTTTGATGATACAATGCTCAAAGTATTGGAAAAATATGATGAAATAATGGCTGTAATGCTTCCAACTTTGGGTAGTGAAAGGCAAAAAACCTATTCTCCTTTCATGCCAATCGACATTAATTCTGGCATTGTCATTGATAAAGGTGTAATTGGTGTTAATAAAGAACAAGGAACGGTTAAATATAAAGACCAAAATGGACAAGAAAAAGAAGTTCCAGTAACAGGAGGTAGTTGTAAATTACAGTGGAAAGTAGATTTTGGTGCACGTTGGTTTACCTTAGGAGTTGATTATGAGATTTATGGCAAAGATCACCAACCAAACGAGCATATCTATAAAAAAATATGTCAAATTCTTGGTGGCAAGCCGCCAGTAAACTTTACTTATGAGATGTTCTTAAGTGAAGATGGTTCTAAAATATCTAAATCAGCAGGTAATGGAATTTCTGTGGAAGATTGGTTAAAATATGCCCCATCAGAGTCAATGTCTCTTTACATGTATCAAAAACCAAAAACTGCTAAAAGACTACATTTTGATGTAATTCCAAAAGCTATGGACGAATATTTAGCATTTTTAGGATCATATCCTAACCAAGAGCCAAATAAACAAATTGAAAACCCAGCCTTTCATGTTCATTTTGGTGATGTGCCCAAGTTAGAATTTTCTGGCTTAAGCTATTCTTTATTACTTAATTTAGCCAGTGCTTGCAACCCAGAAAATGATGATATTTTATGGGGTTTTATTAACAAATATCAATCTGGTTTAAATAAAGAAAACTCACCTCTTTTAGCTAAAATGGTATACAGAGCCATTGCTTATTACAATGATTTTATTAAAGCTAATAAAAAATATCGTAGTCCAAATGAGAATGAAGCCAAAGCTTTACTTGAATTAAAAGAAGTGTTACTAGGTTTAGATGAGAATTTAGAAGCAAAAGAAATTCAAAATGAAATTTTTGCAATTGGCAGAAAATATGGCTATGAACAAAATATGAAAGATTGGTTTTCTGCTCTTTATCAAATTCTAATGGGTCAAGAAACAGGGCCAAGAATGGGTTCTTTTGCTGCTCTTTATGGCACTAAAAACTTCGCCTTGATGATTGGCGAATTATTTAAACAATTATCTCAACAAGAAAAAACTGTATAATTAAAATGATTAATAAAAACTTTTTAAACAATATTCAAAAAGAATTAGAAGACTTAAAAAAAGAGGGTCTTTACAAGCAAGAATATTCAATTATTTCCTCACAATCAGCTGATATTGAAATTAATCATGGTGGTGAAAATAAAAGGGTAATTAATTTATGTGCCAATAATTATCTTGGTTTAGCTAATGATAAACATCTTAGGAATGTGGCTAAAAATTCGATTGATAAATATGGTTTTGGTACAGCATCAGTACGCTTTATTTGTGGAACAATGGATGTTCATCAAGAGTTTGAACAAAAAATGGCAGATTTTCTAGGGTATGAAGATGTTATTTCCTATTCTTCTTGCTTTGCTGCTAATAATGGTGTATTTCAAGCGCTTTTTGATAAGGATGATGCTATTATTACAGCTAATTTAAACCATGCTAGCTTGATTGACGGAATTAGGTTGTGTAAGGCTAAAAGATTTTTTTATGAGTTTGATGATATGTCTGACTTGGAAGTAAAAATAAAAGAAGCAATTGCAGCCAAATCAAATAATAGAGTTATTGTTACTGATGGTGTATTTTCAATGGATGGAGATATTGCTAAGTTAGAAGAAATTTGTGATTTAGCTGATAAATATGATTGTATGGTGATGGTAGATGATTCTCATGCAACTGGTTTTACTGGTAAAAATGGCCGTGGAACTCCTGAGTTTTGTGAAGTTGAAGGCAGAATTGATATTTTATCAAGTACTCTTGGTAAGGCAATTGGAGGAGCTGGAGGTGGTTTTATTGCTTCAAAAAAAGAAATAGTCGATAAGCTTAGAAATAAATCACGTCCATATTTATTTTCCAATAATATGCTTCCAAGTGTTGCAGCAGTTGCTATCGAAATTTTAAATATGATTAAAAAATCACCAGATTTAATAAAGACATTAGCTGATAATACTAATTATTTTAGAACAAAAATGGTTGAGGCAGGTTTTGATATTAGGCCTGGAATTCACCCTGTAGCACCAGTAATGCTAGGCGATGCCAAGTTAGCAGCAGATATGGCTAAAGATTTAATTGAACAAGAGGGTATATATGTTATTGCCTTTTCTTTTCCAGTGGTACCAAAAAATGAAGCTAGAATTAGAGTTCAACTCTCTGCTTCTCACACGCGTGAGCATTTAGACAAGGCAATTGCTGCCTTTATTAAGGTTGGAAAGAAATATAAGGTAATTTAATTATTGATAATAAAGATAGCTATATCACTAGAGAAAACTTAAAGTAAATCTAAAGAGATTTACAACAAATTCTTATATAAAAATATAATATTATGACAAAAAGTAGTAGTAATCAATGTCATTCAAGACGTAAAAATCCTGAAAATGCTATAAATCCTTTATTAGTAAAAAGAAATCCCCATTTACGTGCAGAATTGCCATCATCTGATGGTAGACTTAGGTCAAATCTTGAAGATAGAATAGGAAAAAGTTCAAGAGCTTCTGATGTTTTAGTAACATCTTCTCAAGAATTTGATCAAAAAGATACAAGTCCTAGTATTCCTATGACACCTATTGGGGAATTAGAGATATTAAATGATACAATTACTAAGTTAGGAGGTAATGCAATTATTTATCAAGATGGTTTAAATTCAGACGAGATAAGTAATCTAATATTAAGAGCATTAAATGAAATAGCTGCACAATTAGATTCTGTATTAGAAGAAAAGGAATTGCCAAGGCCGTCTGTACAAGGTCCTGTTTCAAATAATAATATATCTAATATATTAAGGTGATGAGTAAGAAAATAAATAAAAATCTAATTTTTCTAAAAGCTACTACAATTGTTCTTGGAATTATATTTTTAGTTTTACTAGCTGTGCTAATTATTTTAAAAATTAATCAAAATAAAAGTCAGGACAAAGTTGTAATTGACTGTGAACAAAATCAAGAAATTGTTATTGATAGTGAAGTTATAAAGGTAATGGATTCAAGGAAAGAAGTGATTCTTTTAACAAAGGCAAAACACAAGAAACAGGAATTATTGACTTTAGATAAAAAATGTGGTCTACTAATAAATAGGATTCAATTAAAAATTAAGTAATTAACTTTATTAAATGCCTATTTACGAGCTAGCACCATATGCTACTTTTGAATCAAAATCAAAAGGGCGACTTTATAAGGAAAAAGATTGTAAGTATCGTTCAGTTTTTGGTCGCGATCGCGATCGTATGATTAATTCTAGGTCTTTTCGTCGTTTGCAATATAAGACCCAAGTTTTTGTAAATCACACCGGAGATCATTATCGTACTCGTTTAACTCACTCATTAGAAGTTGCTCAAATAGCTCGTTGGATTGCAACTGGTCTTAAAGTTAGTAAAGATTTAGCTGAGATTGTATCTTTGGCTCACGATCTTGGTCATACTCCCTTTGGTCATGCTGGAGAAAATGCCCTAAATGCTAAAATGATTGATTATGGTGGGTTTTCTCACAATGCTCATAATTTAAAAATAGTTACAAAATTAGAAAAGAGATATGTTGACTTTGATGGCCTTAATTTATCTTGGGAAATGCTAGAAGGTGTAGTAAAACATAATGGTCCAATTTTAAAAATAAATGAAGGTGAGGACTATATTAGAAGTTACAATGAAATTCATAATTTAGATTTAGAGCGCTATCCATCAATTGAGGCTCAAATTTCAGCAATTTCAGATGATATTGCCTACAATAATCATGATATTGAAGATGGTATTAGAGCCAATTTATTTAAAATAGAAGATCTATTTGATCTACCAATTATTGGATGCAAATTTAAAGATGTTTATGATAGGAATAAAAACTTAGAAAGATTTTTAATAGTTTCCGAAGCTAAAAGGGAAATAATCAATGAAATGATTAGTGATGTTGTAGAAAATACTTTAAGAAAAATAGAGAAAGAAAATATTAAGAATGATGAAGATATTAGAAATTTAGGTAAATCTTTAGTGCATTTTTCAAAAGAGTTAGAAGTTGCACATAGGGCAGTTAAAAAATTTTTGCAAACAAATATGTATCATCATTACACGGTAAACCGCATGTCTGCCAATGCTAAGAAAATTGTTGGTGGATTATTTGACTATTTTATGAAAAATCCAGACTGCCTTCCAGATAGTTGGAAAATAAAATATGATAATTTAACTAATCAAAATGAGTTAGCTATGTTGGTATGTGAATATATTGCTGGCATGACAGATCGTTTTGCCATTGATGAATATCATAATTTAATAGAATAATTGTAGTAAATAAATTTTTTTAAATTAACAAATAATTTTATGTAAGAAGATAAAAAAATCTAAACGTACCTACAAAGTTTAATTTATCTAGAATAATGTCTAAAATTTCCTGAATTTTGAGCAGATATTGGGCGAAATGTTGCAATTGGAGATGTTATTTCATCATCTTGAAGGTTTTGATTTAATAGCTCATCTATACTTTCTATTATAGAGCTAGTTTCTTTTTGTTCTTGTTTAAGTTGGTTTTCAAGCTTATCTAGCAAATCTGTATATTTACTTTCAAGCAAGTATCTATTGGTGTTTATTCCTTGTTGTAAAAGAAAATATGCTATTGAATTATCCTCATTATCCAGTGCATATTTTAAGGCAATTTGTAAGCTTTGACTGTCGGAGTTAATATCAAAATCATTCCTTAATAATCCTGATATTCTTGATATTTTGTGATCTTCTTGATCCATGATAATATCACATATAGCATCTTTTGTACCAAGATTTTTTGGCCTTTTGTTAGTTGTGTTACTTTTTTCTTCAAGTATTTTTCTCTTTTTTGACATTAAGCTCTATAATAAAAAATTAAGGTCACTATCCATATTTTAAAGGTAAATTGTTACCTTACAATATTTTTATATAATTTTTTATTATTAGGTTCTGTTGAGACTTGAAATAATATTTATCTTGTCAGCTTCGAAAGAGGTTTATTATCTGTTTGAGAAGCCTCAGGAGCTTGTATATTTGTTTTAGGATTATTTCCTTTAGTTTTTAATTTTTTGCGAGATTTTCTTGGTTCTGGCATAGCAAATTCTTCATTTTTTGATTTATTGTCCAGGACTGATTCTGCTTTTCTTTTTTTCTTTTTAACTTGATCACTAATTGAAGAGCTACTTTTTGACTTTGAAACTTCTTCATTTTTTGCATCCAATGAGGGATATAGTATATTATCTGGAATTTCCCCTTTTTTATTTTGTTGTTGCAATATATCTAATAGTCCATTTGTTCGACAAAATTCTGATAGATTATGATTATTTTTGGCAGCAAAATGAGCAATATTATTTTTCCCAACTACATCATATAGGCTTAGATCTGCTCCTAAACCACGTAGGTATGAAAGCATTTTCTTGTTACCATGATAAGCAGCATAGTGAGCAGGTAGTGGTTTATCATTAAATGATGTATTTAATAGCGTGCCATGTGGATTTTGTGATGGATTTGCTTCTTTATATAGAGCATCATATCTATTGATTAATATTTCAATAAATCGGTGATTATCTTGTAGTACTAAGCAATTTATTAAAGTTATGCCATTATATTCATGTCCAAAGTCAAGAACAGATGGTGTTAGTGACTCAGGTAACTTTTCATCTTTGGGGTTTCTTTTAGGTACACTGGTACTAATTTCAACTTCAAGGTCATCAAGTTGATCCATATATTGTGATTTTTCTTTAGCTGTTTGTGGAATATGTCCATTTATTAATCTACCTTTTAATAATAAGTTAATAATTCTAGTATATATGTCTTGATTATCTGCGCTTGATTTACTCATTTTTACCTCCACTAAAGTTAATTACTAAATCACTTTATAGTACCTAACTAGTATATCATAACTTTGATCATTTTGCAAATTTTTGGCAAATCACTTGACTAGTTATTTAGGAAAATGATAGTTAATTAAAAGCAGATAGCATTTTTTGGTTACATTAACATAAAAATTAACTATGACAAAAAATATCTTAACTTATCAAGGAATAACTCCAAAAATTGATAAATCAGCCTTTATTGCATCAACTGCTATTGTTAGTGGTGATACAGTTATTGGAAAAGATGTAGGAATTTGGTTTGGGACAGTTATTAGAGGTGATGTTGCTAAAATTAGAATAGGAGATGGCACCAACATTCAAGATAATAGTGTCGTTCATGTAACAAGAGCTAATCATGCTCAAAATAAAACAGGAGATGAGGGTGGACCAACAATTATTGGTAAAGGAGTTACAATTGGTCACAATGCTATTATTCATGCTTGTATTATTGAAGATTATGCCTTTATTGGTATGGGATGCATTGTAATGGATTTAGCAAAAGTCGAATCTTATGGAATGCTTGCTGCTGGTGCTGTTTTAACTCCTGGTAAAATAGTAAAATCTGGACAAATTTGGGCAGGAAGCCCAGCAAAATATATGCGCGATTTAACTAAAGAGGAAAAAGATTACATCAAAGTTTCAGAAGAAAACTACATCGACTTAGCCAGGGAATATAAAGAAATGCTTTAGATAACAGTTTCTAGATTTATCTAGAACGGTCTTTATCAGTTTCTTGTAATTTAGTAACTTCTCTATTGGTAACCAACAATCCAACTGGTTCATTTGCAGTTCTTTCGCATGCTTGCGTTATAAAGCTGCATAAAGTTGCTTGTTGATCTTCTGAAAAATTCTGAAATTCTTCAGCTCCTTTTTTAATTCCTGATATTGTTGCCATATTTATTTTAATTCATTTTCTTTAATAAAAGATAATACTTTTGCTGGACTTAAAATCATAAAAGAACCTTCTGGTCCTGCTAAAATTGCAATTCTAAATAAAGTATAAATTACTGAGCGATATTTTTTATCCAACTTTGATAATTTAGTTTTTAAAATTACCGGATTATAAATATCTTTTCTAGTTAGAGATTCAAGAATTGGCATGATTTCTTCAGCCATTTTCCTTGTTTCTTCTAGTTCACGTTTTTCTAGTTCTAGAAGTTTTTCAATCTCTAATAAACGAGAATTTTCACTCATTATTATTTTACAAAAAATTATTAAAAAGACTTTTTAAGTCTATAAACAAATTATCGCGAAGTCTTATACTAACATAATTAAACATTTTTGGCAAGAAATTTAAATAATTTTCTTTTTTATCTCTAATAGCAAGTCTAGAAAATATGCCAATTATCTTTATATTTCTTTGTAAGGATAATATTTGATAATCAATTAAAAATTGTTTTTTATCACAGTTAGAACTTTCTAAATAACGCTCTATTACTAAATTTACAGTGTTTTCACCAACATCTCTTCTGGCATCTTCTAGTAAAGAAACTAGATCATAAGCGCTTGATCCTAAAACTGCATCTTGAAAATCAAGCAAAGCAACCTTTTCTTCAAATAAAAATAAATTATCGGCATGAAAGTCGCGCAAAACCAATTTTTTATCATTACTTAATTTTTTAAATAGGTTTTTAAATAATTTCTGAAATTCTAATATTTGTTCTTTTGAAGCTGGTTTTTTAGCAATATGAGGTAGATACCAATCAATAAAAAGCATTACTTCACTCATAAGTAGTGTTTCATCATAATCAGGAATATCTTTTAAAGATTTTATTTTGTGTATATCAACCAAAACATCGCAGGCTTTTTCATAAAGTTCTAATTCTTTACTTTCTAGCTGAGTATTTCCTAAGTTCTTCAAAGCATTTGAATAGCTAACATCACCAAAATCTTGTAATAAAAGAAAGCCATTTTCATAATCAGTAGCAAATATTTTTGGAGCTAAGAAACCATTATCTATCAAAATATTATCAATTTTAACAAATGGTCTTATATCTTCATATTCTACTGGAGCATCCATTAAAATTAGGTTTAATTGATCATTTCTAGAAATACGATAATAGCTACGAAATGAGGCATCTCCAGCAATTTTTTTTATGTTATAATTGCTAATATTGCTACTTGTTAGAAAATTTTTGATTTGATTTTCTCTGCTTACGCCCATTTAAGATAACACTTTATTCCCAATTTTAAGTCTTAATGCATTTAATTTAATAAATCCGGCAGCGTCTTTTTGGTCATAAACATTATCTTCTTCAAAGGTTACATGTTTTTCACTGTAAAGACTTTTTGGTGATTTGCGACCAATTACTGTAACAGTGCCCTTATAAAGGCTTAATTTAACAGTACCACAAACATTTTCCTGAGATTTATCTATTAAAGCTTGTAACATCTCTCTTTCTGGAGAAAACCAGAATCCATTGTAAATTAATTTAGCATATTTTGGCATGATTTCATCTTTTAAATGAGTTGCTTCACGATCCAGTGTGATACTTTCAATGCCTCGATGTGCGCTAAGTAATATTGTGCCACCCGGAGTTTCATAAACCCCACGCGATTTCATACCAATAAAACGATTTTCAACAATATCAATTCTACCAATACCGTTTTTACCGCCTAGTTCATTTAATTTGGCTAATAAATTAGCAGGAGATAGTTTTTTGCCATCGATAGCTATTGGGTCTCCTTTTTCAAATTCAATTTCAATAATAGTTTCTTTATCTGGTGCATTTTTAGGTGATATACTACGTTGATAAACATATTCTGGAGCTTGATTCCAAGGATCTTCTAAAATCTTTCCTTCAGATGAGGTATGTAATAAGTTGGCATCAACTGAAAATGGAGATTCACCCATTTTATCTTTAGCTACCTCAATATTTTTTGATTGTGCATATTTAATTAATTTACTACGAGAATTTAAGTCCCATTCTCGCCATGGTGAAATAACCTTAATATCAGGATTATTAGCATAATATCCTAATTCAAATCTGATTTGATCATTACCTTTTCCAGTAGCGCCATGAGCAACGCCATCAGCTCCTACTGCTTTAGCAATTTCTATTTGTTTTTTTGCAATTAATGGCCTAGCAATTGAAGTTCCAAGTAAGTAGATGCCTTCATAAACCGTATTTGCACGAAACATAGGAAAAACATAATCACGAACAAATTCTTCTTTTAAATCTTCTATAAATATTTGTTTTACACCAAATTTTTCTGCCTTTTTACGTGCCGGTTCTAGCTCTTCGCCTTGTCCTAAATCAGCAGTAAATGTAATAACTTCACAATTATAAGTATCCTTAAGCCAAGCTAAAATCACCGAGGTATCTAAACCTCCAGAATAAGCTAAAACAACTTTTTTAATTTCATTTTTCATTTGCAATTTTACTTAAAATTCATAATCTTTATAGTGCACAAAGTAAGTTACTTTTTAACTTCAATTATTTAAAGAAGATTTAATAATCCATTCTAGAACATAAAATGCAAATAAAAGAATTAAATAGCAAAGAAGAAATTCTTAAAACTTTTGAAGTTCTTTCTCAAATTTATAAAAATTTGAAGAAAACATCTTATGATAAAGATATTTTTAACATGATGCAAAGGGGCTACAAAATGGCAGCCGTCTTTGAAGGAGAAAAAGATCAAGATGGTAAATGTATTGGAGTTGTAGGTGTAAAAGTTTCAAAAAGATTACAATATGGAAAAATCTTAGAAATAGAAGATTTTATGATTTGTCGTGAAAAAAGAGGTATTGGAGTTGGAAAAATGTTAATCAGATGGATTGAATGGCAAGCAATGAACTTTGATTGCAGTAGGATAATTTGCAATTTAGATAGTAAAAGACTTGAATCTCACAAAATATTGTCACGCGAGCAATTTACTCTTGAGGGTTTTAAATTTTGTAAGCAATAGAATCTAATGGTTAAAGAATATTTAAAATTTTTAATAAAAAAATATATCAAGCTGCCTTACATGATTATTAAAGCATCAGTTTCTAGTGCAATTCGTAAAGATGGTATCGAACATGCTGGATATTTAGCTTTTTTATCAGTTTTATCTTTATTTCCCTTTTTAATATTTTTAGTTTCAATTGCTGCTAATTTTGGCGGTACTGATGATGGTCTAGAATTAGTTCACTTTATTTTAAGTAGTATACCAAGTAATATTGCTGATTCTTTGGAACCGCGAATTGCTGAAATTATTACTGGTCCACCACAAAGCTTGTTAACAGTTGCTGTTATCGGAATTATTTGGACAGCATCTTCCATGGTAGAAGGTATGCGTACAATTTTAAATAGATCTTATCGAGTTTTTAGTCCGCCTCCATATATTTGGCGTAGATTTTTAAGTATTTTACAATTTTTTCTAATTGCTGTTATTATTTTAGCCACATCGGTTCTCTTAATAGTTATTCCAGCAATTTTAAGAAAATTAGAAATAGTAATGGATATAAATTATGATCTATTTTATATGAGATCTTTGGTAATATTTATTATTTTAATATTTTCAGTTTGTGCTCTTTATTATTTTATTCCAAATACCAATCAAAAGCTAGATAATACAATGCCAGGATCCATAGTTTGCATTATATCTTGGTCCATAATTTTAAAATTATTTTATATTTATCTTGAGAATTTTAATCAATTTAATCTAATTTATGGTAGTTTAGCAGGTATTATTGGTGCATTAATATTTTTCTATTTAGTTAGTTTAGGTTTTATTATTGGTGCTGAATTTAATTACAATTTTAAAAGAGCATATCGTAGAGAATTTAAATTTATTAGAAGCATTAAATCATGAACATACCACATTGGCCACAAATGAAGGGTTTAAGAGATATTAAGCTAGGATTAGATAGAGTTTTAGCTCTGCTTGATAGACTTGGAAACCCACATAAAAAATTACCACCAACAATTCATGTTGCTGGAACTAACGGAAAGGGATCTACCTTAGCTTATTTAGATTCAATACTACAAGATGCTTGCTATAAAGTTCATAAATATACCTCCCCACATTTGGTTAAGTTTAATGAGAGGATAATTTTAGATGGCGAGCCTATTAGTGATAAGTTTTTAAAAGAAATTATTAATGAATGTGAAAGGGCGGCGAATATTCGTCCCAAAATTGATGTTACTTTTTTTGAAGGAATCACGGCTGCAGCCTTCTTGGCATTTAGTAAAGTTAAAGCAGATGTTTTGCTTCTAGAAACTGGCATGGGAGGCAGGCTTGATGCTACTAATGTTATTACTAAGCCAATAGTAACAATTATTACCTCTATCTTTAAAGATCATACCGAATTTTTAGGGGATACTTTAGAACAAATTGCTTTTGAAAAGGCTGGCATTATTAAAGAAAATTGCCCAGTAATAGTATCTAATCAAGATAGTGATGTAATGGATGTTATCCATCGCAAATCAGAAACTTTTAAAAATTCTCCGGTTCTTTATTTTGGTAAACATTTTGATGTAAAAATTCTTCAAGATAAAATGAAGTTTTCAATTGATAATACAGTTTTTAAATTACCATTACCATCTTTAATTGGTCATCATCAAGTAAAAAATGCCTGTTTAGCAATATCAGCCTTATATATTCAGAATCATTTCAAGATTAATGCCAACAATATTAAATATGGTTTAAAAAAGACTAAATGGAGAGGTAGAATAGAAAAAGTTAACAAAGGTAAATTACGAGAATTATTATCAAAAGATTATGAGCTATATATTGACGGTGGTCATAATGCCGATGCTTCTAAAGCTCTTTCTTCATGGATCTTAAGGGATAACATGAATTTAATTAATAATAAAAAAAGAAAGCCAAGAACTTACGTAATTTGTGCAATGTTGCAAGATAAAGATAGTAAAGGTTTTTTTAAATATCTTTCCGGAGCTGTTGATTTTGTAGTTGGTGTGCCAATGGAGCATGAATCAAGAGTAGAAAAAGCTTCTGTAATTGCACGTCGTGCGGCGGCTAATGGAATTAAAGCAACCTACAGTGATGATTTTCAGCAAGCTTTTAAATATATACAAGCTCTTCATGAAGAAGATCAAGATAAAAATATTTTTAGAAAACTTGTTATTAAAGAAGCTGTAAAAAATCCAGCTCGAGTTATTATTTGTGGCTCTCTTTACTTGGTGAGCGAGTTTTTACGTGAGAATGGGTAGCCATCTGCTATAAATTATTTATTATCCTGAGTTTAGAGTAAATTAGGGTGTTTAAAGCTACCTGTCATCCTGAATTTAGAATAAGTTAGGGCTTTAGCCTTTACTTAAAACTCAGGCATGAATCATATAATTTATGGTGAGTAAATCCTAAAAACAACCAGCGGTTGTTTTTTTAACGGATCCCACGGATTCGCT
>JAYORG010000001.1:134367-239053 GCA_038123275.1 Rickettsiales bacterium
TTGCGCTCATGCCGGTAAATCCTAAAAACAACCAGCGGTTGTTTTTTTAACGGATCCCACGGATTCGCTTGCGCTCATGCCGGTAAATCCTAAAAACAACCAGCGGTTGTTTTTTTAACGGATTTACCCCCAAATACTATCCTTCTGGATCCAGCCTTTTTTGTTGTGTAGTTCAATTTTGCACCAGCTTTTTTTGCAGCCTATTAGTTTTGCGATTACTTTATTTTCTAATTTTAGTAAAATACGGGATTTAGTTGTAGAGGCTGAATACATGTTAACAAAGTCTTTGGTGGTTTTAATAATTACTGATCTTTTTCTAGATAGTAAATTTTGACTAATCCAACCTCTCTCACCTTCAAAGTCTTCAATTTCGTTCCAATTGTCATATTTACCAATAACTTTAATTGGCATGCCGCGCATATGGTAAGTGAATTTTATATGATAATTCTTGCCAGGACCAGCCCTAACATTGGCTTTGGTGGCTTTAATTGAAGCAAAATAGTTTCTTTCTTCTAAATTCAAAGCCAAAGATGGGTTTGATAGAAAAAACACAATAAAGAATATCTTCACAAAACTATTTTTTCTTTGCATGATACTGTTTTGCACCATTATTTATGTTAACTTGTTTTGGTCGAGAAACTGCTAAATCATCCGCTTGTACATTTTTTGTGATAACACTTCCTGCGCCAATTACAGCATTTTTTTCAATATCCACCGGGGCAATTAAAGAGCTATTTGAGCCAATAAAGACATTTTCACCAATATTAGTTTTAAATTTATTGTAACCATCATAATTACAAGTAATTGTACCAGCTCCAATATTAGCATTTTTACCAACTTTGCTGTCACCAACATAGCTTAAATGACTTATTTTGGCATCATTTTCAATTTCTGATTTTTTAATTTCAACAAAATTACCAATTTTAGATTTTTTACCTATTTTGCTTCCCGGTCTAATTCTAGCAAATGGTCCAATAATAGCACCATTATCAATTATTGCTCCTTCTATGTGACTAAATGATTTAATCTCTGACCCTTTTCTAATTTCAACATTTGGACCAATAACAACATTTGGGTGAATGATAACATCATTTTCTATTTTTGTGTCAGCAGCAAAATAAATAGTATTTGGGTCAATTAAAGTAACTCCATTTTCCATGAATTTTTGTCTCATTTCATCTTGTTTTAATTTTTCTACCCTAGCTAATTCAACCTTAGAGTTAACACCTAATACCTCCTCTTCACTTGCTTTAATAAAGGTAGTTTTTAATTCATCTTTTTTCATAATTTGCACAATATCAGTTAAATAATATTCTTTTGCAGCATTATTATTATCAATTTTATTAATTAAATCTAGACTATTTTGATGATTTATTGCAATTACTCCAGAATTGCACAAGGTAATTTTACGCTCTTCTTCACTAGCATCTTTAAATTCAATAATTTTTTTTAGATATTCTCCTTTAGTAATTAAGCGACCATATTTATTTTCATTAAAACAATCAAAACCAAGCACACAAAGTTGGTTATCATTTAATTTAACAATCATTTCTTCTAAAGTAGAAACCTTAATTAGGGGTGTATCTCCGTATAAAATAATAATATTACTGTTAATTTTACTCATATTATTAAGAGCAATTTTAACGCCATGACCAGTTCCAAGTCTATCTTCTTGGATAGCAAATTCTATATTTAAATTGGCATGATTTTTCTTAATTTCTTGGCTAAATTTTTCCATTTCGCGTGAAATTACAATGCAAATATTTTCCGGATTAAGTGATTTAGCATTAATAATTGCTAAATCCAGCATAGAAAAAGAAGCAATTTTATGAAGAGTTTTAGGGGTAGAAGACTTCATTCTAGTACCTTTCCCAGCTGCTAGAATTATGATTGAAAGGTTTTTGTTTGTCATTTTTTATTCAATTGTCATCCTGAATGCTAGTAACTCTTGAATATCTTTGATATTCTAGAGTTACTTGACAAAGGATCTCACGAAAAAGAAGCGGATGTTGAACAGCAGTGTCTAAGCAGTTTTTCTATTAACAAGCTTATTCTTAGCAATCCATGGCATCATTTGACGTAAATTATCACCAACAGCTTCAATTTGATGAGATTTAGCTTTGGCTCTCATTTTATCAAAATCCTTATTACCAGATTTAGATTCAGCCATAAATTCTTTAACAAATTGACCTGATTGAATTTCTTCCAAGATCTTTTTCATTTCTGCTTTAGCTTTAGCATCAACAACTCTTGGTCCACGAGTAAAATCGCCATATTCTGCAGTATTAGAAATGGAGTAGCGCATATTGGCAATACCACCTTCATAAAGCAAATCAACAATTAATTTCATCTCATGTAAACATTCAAAATAAGCCATTTCTGGTGCATATCCTGCCTCGGTTAAAGTTTCAAAACCAGCTTGAATTAATGCTGTAACACCACCACATAAAACGGCTTGCTCGCCAAATAAGTCAGTTTCACATTCTTCTTTAAATGTAGTTTCAATTATTCCAGACTTACCACCGCCAATAGCGCTAGCATAAGATAGGGCAATTTTTAAAGCTTCACCTGTTTTATCTTGAGCAACAGCAACTAAACAAGGTACTCCACCTTGTTTTTGATATTCGCCTCTAACAGTGTGACCTGGACCTTTCGGGGCTACCATAAATACGTCCATGTCAGCTCTTGCTTCAATTAAATTGAAGTGAATATTAAGGCCATGGGCAAAAACCAAAGCTGAGCCTTGAGTCATGTTATCTTTTAAGTCTTGGGTATATATATCAGATTGAAATTCATCAGGTGCTAAAACCATAACAATATCAGCCCATTTAGCAGCTTCTTTATTGCTTACAACTTCAAAGCCAGCATTTTGTGCTTTTAATTTACTAGCAGAGCCTTCTCTTAGAGCAATTTTAATATTTTGCACTCCACTTTCTTTTAAGTTTAAAGCATGAGCATGAGCCTGGCTGCCATAGCCAATGATAGCAACTTTTTTAGATTTAATTATGTTTAAATCTGCATCTTTATCGTAATAGACTTTCATTAGTATTATGTAAAATTAAGAATTGAAATTTTAAGTAAAAATTATTATAAATTAGATTCTATATAGGGCTTTATAATAGTCAATTTAAGATTTTAGTTGATATAAGTTAAAAAATAAGTTATAATTCAGACTGCTTAACTATTTAAAGTTTTATTGTGATAGTATGTGTTTTAAGAATAAAAATTTATTTTAGACAATAATGAGTAGAAAAACTCCATCATCAATATTATCAAGAACAGCAAGGGGTTCTTCTGTTCAGACAAAACCATCAAGACCAACAAAATTCTCAAGATCGGTAAGGTCTTCTGCTGTATCAAAACAGGCAACATCACCAAGAACAGCGGCAAGACTAGATAATTCTGAGTCTAAATCAAAAGTGCCAGTATTAAATTTACAAGGGTTACAAGATGAAATGTCACCTCCATCAAACTCTTCAAGGCCAGCAACATCAAGAAAATCATCAATATTGCCATTGCCACAGGCTCCAGGATCTAGACGCAGCGCATTAAAGGCAAAAGCAACAAAGGATACGGGCATAGATCATCAATTATTATGGCTTAATGATGATAATCCTTCCGGGCGTGATTCATATGCAGAAGAATTAGCTAAATTTGTAATTGGTGATAGTGAAGTACAAAGACGTAGTGAACTGCTTGATGAAAAACTAGCCAGTAAAGTCACAATGTCTACGTTAAATGATCAAATGACAGCAATATATCGTGAAAGGCATGGTAAATTTGGCTTATTAACCATTAATCATGTTGTTGTAGAATTAGAAAATATGAGACAAGCCATTAATCAGTTAAGGCGTTCCATTCCTTTGCCAGATGGCAGTAATATTGATGAGATTATTGATGGCATAGTGCAAAATAAAGATTATGTATCAATGCAAAGAAGGAAACTAAATGCTGGACCACGTGATAACGCTGTTTATGGTAGAAGTAAATTTTCAGCTCATAAAAAACAAATAGCTAATCTTCTTAAAGACATATATCTTTTTGCTAATGGTCAAGTAGGTAAAATTACTGGTGGTAAAAAAGTACCACAATCTGTTCGTGCTCATGTTTTTCATTCTTTTATGGATATGGTAGATTCTACTGTTGAAGAATCTTGTTTAAATACAATGAAAGGCAGACACTTAAGTGATAAAGCATTAAAAGAAGCTTTTGTAACTCCAGTAGTAGCAATGGAAGATAAAATGGAGCCCCAACTTGATAGGGTTGTTAAGGTATTTGCTACACAGGCTAAAAGCTTTCATAAAAAAAATAATGGCACAGTAGCAACTTATTTAACAAATCCAGCTCTTGAAAAACTAAAAGATGAGAAGGGTCAAGAGGTTAATGACGTTATAGTATCCTATCCCCAACTTGTAGTTTATAAAGATTTACAAGATTCTGTACAAAATGTTGTAAATAACAAAGGTGCATCCGGTAAGGGTGCAATAGTTAGCATAGCTCTAAGAAATGGAGCTGGTAAAACCACTATAAAAAATAGATTTAAAGAGTTTAATGAAGGTCTTATAAGGTCAATAAAAGGGGAAGTAGTAGAGGAAGATAGTAAGGCAGGTAATGATGAAGATCTATTAACAGAAATTACTTTAGCAACACCTTTGCAAAAAGTTTTGGATATAGCATTTAGCAATTCATCAAAGCCGCCAACAAAAAATGAAATAATAGTAATTGACGAAATAGAAAGACTTTTCGCTAATGTTGGCAAGTTAGGCTTAAATCCGCCATTGGATGATCCTCAAACAGCAAAAAATCAATTTTTACATCAATTAAAACAAAATGGTAATGTTATATTTGCCATTAGTGCTTCTACTAGCTTAGCAAAAGACAAAATGATAAGAAGCCGTCTTGTTGGTAAAGCTTTAAAAATAGAAGAAAAAATAGGTGAATTACAAGGCGCAATAACACATTTAAAGGGTTTAGGTAGAGCTAAAACTCATATAGATAATATCCAGGGTCTTCTTTTAGGTAGTGAGAGTAAAGATGGACTAAGTAAATATACAGGAAGTTCTTTAGTTTATTACACAAAAGAGGAAGGTGTAACATCTCATCTTAAGAGACCACAAAAAGAACTCTTTGAAGCGTTAAAAGGTTTTGTTGGTAAAGGCACAGATATTAGTGAAATGCTTGAAGATATGCAGTTTAACGATGCAGAAAAGAGAATTATTTTTAGATATCTTGAAAAGGATAATAATAAAAAGGATAATCAAGAAGAAAAAGGTAATCCTAATTTTACAATGTCATATGCTGATTTTAGTAAATTAAGATTAGATCCTGAGGCTATGCAAGATTATCAAAATTATGCACGAGAAGTAAGTAATCTTCAATTTTTAGAACAACATCAGGAAGAAGAACAAGAAGCACATAAACAAAAAATTAAAGAAGCTAAAGAGAGGGTTCGTAATGTTGAAGCAAAAAACGGTCCAGGGCTTGTCAGAAGAACAAGAGGCTTAAGTTCCAGATCAGAGCCTTTTGATATTCAACCAGGTACTAAGATACCTGTTAATATTGGGTTAATTTATGACTTATTTCAACATAGAAAAGAAGAGCTGACTAAATATCGTGAAGTTGAAATAGCTAAAGTAGCAAAAAAGTATGGTAATGAAAGTAAAGTAAGAAGTAACAGTGTAGCAGCAGTAAATGTTAAAACTGTTATAAAAAGCATACAAGGTCAAGTTGATGAGCTAGAAAAAGAATATAGTAAAAAAGCAAGCAAAGTAAGAAAAAGCGAATTAGAAGCTCAAGATTTTGTTGAAAGAATGGAGGACACTAATGATAAAATTAGAGGTACTAAGGTTCATATTGATGGGGGAACAAAACTTCCAGACACACTTGATAAAGTTGGTGGTTTTATAATAGATAAGAATGTTAAGTTTGAGAAAGGTAAAAACTATCAATTTATTGTTTCAGGAGCTGATTTTTTTGAAAATGCTCAATTTACTGCAGATGATAAACCATCGCCAGCTTTTATGAAAGAACTACAAGGCATAGCGCCAGGTCAAGTAGTTATTGGATTATTTAATTATAAAGGTGAAGTTAAATGTGTTGTAGTTAGTGATAATAAATATGAAGTTTTTGAACAAGGTGACAAAGAAGGCATCAATAAATTTATTGAAGAAAATGGTGGTATTGGAAAAGCAAAAGCAATACTTTTTGGCGACGATGCTTTAGTTGGTGGTGATGTTGGTATAGATGATATTTATGAGCAGCATTTTTTCTCCGATGAAATTTTAGATAAAAATACCCATATGCAGGGCACAAATAGAGATAGAGGTGCTCAGTCTAAGAGAAATTTTTATGTGACAGGAGAAAGAGATAGAAAGCGTTTAGCAGAGTCATTACCATCAGTGGATAGCAAAATAGGAAGAAACAACCCATTAGCAGAAAAATTAATTGCAATATCTCAAGAAAAAACATTAGAAAAAACATTCAAAGACATTGTTGCTGCGGATATGTTAAAATTGGCAGATAATTTAGGAGATGATCCAACAAGAAATATGGAAGCGTTGCAGAAGTTGTCACGAGATACTGATTTAATGTTTTTAAACACAAAAGATCTAATAAGAAGATTAAATGAAGCGACAGGTAACAGCCTATTACCACCTCAACTTAAAAAAGCTGCCTTTTATTTTAGAGACCTACAAATGCAACAGGTTAATCTTAATACTGTTCAACAGCGTCTTGGTATTGTTGACAAACAACAACTGCAAACTGAAAATGAGGCTTTGGTTAGGCAAGTTCTAGAAATTGCACAGAAAAATCCAAAAACGACAAGAGTTACAATGGAAATAAGAGAAGGTGAGTTAGTTTTATTTGCTATTGAAGGTGGCATAATATCAATAATAGACCCATCAGTATTTACCACAGAACAATTTGAAAGAATAATTGCTAGGCAGGACACTCAAACGGGCAATATTCTTGGAGTTACAAAATCTAATTATGTGCATGATGAGTCTCCTCAATTAAAAAGAGAGCGTGCAGAAAGAAAAGCAAAAGAGGAACAAGAAAAAGCAAAATTAAGAAAAGAAATACAAGCTATAAGTTATGAAATAGAGTTTTTAAGAGAAGCAGAAATAACAGCACTTGCAGAGCTTGAAAAAGTTAATATTAAATCTTTTGAAGAAATATCTAATTTAAAACGTAAGAGAGAAAGTGCACAGGAAGTTAAAGAAGAAACACCAAAAAGGCTTGATGAAAATGATAATAGGCCAGAATTAGAAAAACTTCACACTAAATTAGATAGGCTATCTAAAAAATATAATATCAATTTAAACGCCACAAAATTTTTACAAGGTACATTATTTGATAAAAAAGAATTACTAAAGAAGCAAATATCAGCCCTAGAGCAGCATACAGAAACATTAAAAGTAGAGATTGCTCATTTACAAGAAGAGTTAGGAACTGAAGTAGAAGATGAAAAAGACAGCGTTGTTGATGAAGAGCCTAAAATAACTTTAGATCAATTAGCTAAAGTAACAATACAAAATAAATCTCTAATAGCCAAAGAAAAGCAATTACAAGTAGCTGCTGCAAAACAAAGAGAAAAAGTAGAGTCTTTAAATGTAAGGAGACAGGAATTGGGTAGAGATCTTCAAGAATTAAATGAGCAACAAAAAAAATTAATAGACGGGTTACGAGTTGTTGTTACTAGTAAAGAAGATATAGAAGGTTTACAAGCCAAAATGGCTATTACGTCTAAAAAAATAACAAAGGTTATCAAGCAGCATAAAAATGCAAAAACTCCACTTCAAATAGCTCAAAAAGATTTAGCAGTTTTAAGTCAAAGAATTTCACTGACTCGTGAGAATAATACTATGTTAACAGATGAATTAAACACACAAAAAAATGGTTTAAGAGATCAAATAGTAGCAGCAAATAAAAAGACAGCATTATTAAGAAAAGAAATAGCATCTTTAAATGAACAATTAGGTGAACAACCAGAAGCACAAGAAGAAAAAGATGAAGTAGATCCAGTATCAGTAGTAACTTCAGAATCATTAAGTGAGATAATAGACTCTAATGAGAGTCTTGCTCAAAGAAGAGATGGTTTAAAAAGTGAGTTAGAATCTAGTATTAAGGATGTACAAGGTAAGGTAGATAAAAATAAAGAATTATCTAAAGATCTTCTTGAGAAAGAAAAGTTGTTATTAGCTGAGTTAGAAGATGTTAATAAAGAATTTTATAAAAAACATAGCCAGGATATTTCAAATAAAGAAGCAAAAAATAAAAAACAATTTAACGCGATAAAAAAAGATACCTCAACGCCAGTTTTAGTTCGCAAAAGGCAGCAATTAACACAATTGCAAGAATTTAATAGGCATTTACAAGGTGATTCAGGCCTTAAAGCACTAGGTACTATATTAGAAGAGGCAAGAAAAGAATTGCAAGGAAAAATAGAAAAAGAGCAAGCTAATACAAAAGAAATTCAAAAAAGTATAACAGCTTTAAATAAGCTTTTAGGCAATGAAGAAAAGGCTAAAGAACCAGAAACTAAAGCTTCAGACCCTCCTCCTACAACATTAGATACATTTAATGCTTTAAAACGCAAAAATAAAGAGCTATCAAGACAAGAAAGTAATTTAAAGGATACTTTAAAGAAAAATAGAGAAGATACATTAAAGGCAATAAAAGATCTAATAGATAGGCAAGATGCTTTAACAGGTAAAAAAGAAGGAGGTAGAGATGATAAAGATTTAGAAGGTTCTAACTTAGCTGACCTACAAGGAATGCAAAAAAAATTAGAAGAACAATTAAAAGATTTAGAAGAGAAAGCAAAAGCAGAAGCAGAGGCTCTTAAGAAAAAGCAAGAAGAGGAGAAAGCTAGACAAGAAAAAGAAGAAAGAGAAAAAGCAGCGAAGGCAAAGCAAGAGAAGTTGGAAGAGGATATAAGGAATGAGGAATCTAAAACTCAAAGGTTGCAGAAGCAGAAGAATGATCTTGATAAGGGGTTGGGTAATGATTTAGATGAGATAGAGGAGGTAGATGAGAAATATAAACTTGCGATGGATGATGCAAGATTGCAGGCGGCGCAAAAGCGCAATGAAGAGTTAGGAGATGTTTTAGATAAATCAAGAAAGGAATATACTAAGAGATTGGACGAAGAAAAGGCAAATAAAGATAAAGCAATAGAGAATGCCAAGAAATTTGCAGCAGAAAAGGTAAAATTAGATGAGGAAGAGCAAAAGAAAAAAGAGGCTCTTAAAAAGCAAAAAGAGCAAGAGGAGAAAGATAGATTAGCGAAAGAGAAGGAAGAAAAAGCAAAAGCAGAGGCTCTTAAGAAAAAGCAAGAAGAGGAGAAGGCAAAAGCAGAAGCAGAGGCTCTTAAGAAAAAGCAAGAAGAAGAGAAAGCAAAAGCAAAAGCAGAGGCTCTTAAGAAAAAGCAAGAAGAAGAGAAAGCAAAAGCAGAAGCAGAGGCTCTTAAGAAAAAGCAAGAAGAGGAGAAAGCTAGACAAGAAAAAGAAGAAAGAGAAAAAGCAGCGAAGGCAAAGCAAGAGAAGTTGGAAGAGGATATAAGGAATGAGGAATCTAAAACTCAAAGGTTGCAGAAGCAGAAGAATGATCTTGATAAGGGGTTGGGTAATGATTTAGATGAGATAGAGGAGGTAGATGAGAAATATAAACTTGCGATGGATGATGCAAGATTGCAGGCGGCGCAAAAGCGCAATGAAGAGTTAGGAGATGTTTTAGATAAATCAAGAAAGGAATATACTAAGAGATTGGACGAAGAAAAGGCAAATAAAGATAAAGCAATAGAGAATGCCAAGAAATTTGCAGCAGAAAAGGTAAAATTAGATGAGGAAGAGCAAAAGAAAAAAGAGGCTCTTAAAAAGCAAAAAGAGCAAGAGGAGAAAGATAGATTAGCGAAAGAGAAGGAAGAAAAAGCAAAAGCAGATGCTCTTATTATTACTCCTTTTAGTGGTTTAGGAGGGGATGCGGATTCATTGTCTCCGGTTTCAGCTCATGGCGATGTAGATGCTGAAGAGCTGGCTAAGATTGCAAAATTAAGTAAAACTCATGATTTTGTGGTTAAACCTACAGGTAATAGAGATGATACTATAATTTTAAAGGCCAATAAAGGAAGAAGTGATGTAAGGTCGGTTGTTTCAGTGCATGCTAAACCTAAAGACTTTTTGAAAGATTTAAATCCTGACGTTGAAAAGGCTAAAGATTTGGATAAAGCAGCTTTGGGTAAATATTTTGGGTATAATAATTTTGAAAATGTAAAAGTAGTTAAAAAAGAGAAAATTAAAACATTGCGTGATGATGTTACTGATATGTCAGATTGCCCTGATTTGCCTATGCATGAAAATAAAGATGGTACCACTACATACAGAAATGCTTGTGGTGTTGCTATGAATGGTAATAATATTATGATGTCGGTTCTTGATGCTGGTGAGAAAAGGATAAAATCAACTGTCTTACTTAGCCCTCCTGGTACAACTGAGATTGTAAAGCTTTTTTATAAAGCTGGCATGGATCAGCCTTCAATAGCAGTTGTTCGTAAAGATAGAGTAACAGGAAGAATGGAGCCAGTGCCATATGATGAATTAGATGAAGATACTCAAGATATTATGGAGAACCTTAATGTAACTATTTCTCTTGTAAAACATTCTGTTGAAAAAGGCTTTACTTCAACATATTACACTAAAAATCTAGGAAAAAGTTTTGGTAGTTTTGACAAGTCAGCAGCTCCTCCTACTCCTAAGACTTCAACTGAAATAGAGCGAGATGATATTGCACCATTACTTGGCAAAGAGGCTAAAGCTAGGATGGTAGATGGAAGAGAATAGTGATTAATCTTGTGATATATCCCTTTGAATTTGACGTTTTTGGTCGCGTTCTTTTATGGCATTTCTCTTATCATGTAGCTTCTTGCCTTTAACAATGGCAATTTTAACTTTAACAATATTTCTATCGTTAAAATAAAGTGACAAAGGCACCATTGTGGCTCCTTTAGTTTTGATTTTGCCAATAATTTTTTTAATTTGTCTCTTATGTAAGAGCAATTTACGATTTTGCCTTGGTTTATGGCAAAACATAATAGCACCTTTATATTCACTAATATAAGCATTAATTAAGTAAATATTGCCAGCAATTTCGGCGCAGTGAGCATCATTAATATTTACCTTGCCATCTCTTATGGACTTAACCTCACTACCCATTAAGACAATGCCAGCCTCGAACTCTTCTTCTATGGTGTAGTTATATCGTGCTTTTTTATTTTGTGTAACTAGCTGGCTCATGGTCTTTATAATTTGTATTTGAGGTTGTATAAAGATGTCATAACTAATTTTAGTTGCAAATAAAAAAATAACATTTTACAATACCCGGCTCTTAATTTTTGGCATTTCGTCAATTGGTTAGTGAATTTTAATAATAAATTATATATTGTATATGGCTCTTTATGAGGCAGTTTTTATTGCTAGACAAGATTTAACAGCAGAAAATGTTGATTCTTTATCAGATAAATTATCTCAAATTATTATAGATAAAGGTGGAAAAGTTCCTTCAAAAGAATATTGGGGCGTAAGAAATTTAGCTTACAAAATTAATAAAAGCTCTAGAGGTCATTATGTTTCTTTAAATGTAGAATCAGAAAATGAAGGTATAGAAGAATTTAAAAGGGTTGTTGGCTTGAATGAAGATATTGTTCGTAGTAACATTTTTAAAGTTGAGAATCATGCTAAAGATCCGTCTGAATTAAAAGTTAGTGATGACGCTAAAAGTTATAAACCAAGTGAAGCTAGAAAGGATGACAAGAAGAAAAAGCCTGCTAGAACGGGCATTGGTGCAGAAATTGATAAAATTGTTATAAATACTTAAAATAATATAAGATAATATGGTAATAGATAAAAAAGCTCAAGATAGTGAAGATGGTTTTTTAAAGATATCCTTGGTTAATCAAGGTGTTTTCTTTAGAAAGAAGAAGTCTTGCCCTTTAAAAAATATTCCTTTGAATGAAATTAATTATAAAAACCTTAGTTTATTGAATAAATTTATCTCTGAAAGAGGTAAGATAATTCCAAGTAGAGTAACTAATGTTTCTATGAAGAAACAAAAAGCAGTAGCCAGAGCTATTAAAAGAGCACGTCAGCTTGCTTTAATGTCTCCAATTTCTAATGAATCTAACTAATAAATAATCTTATGAAAGTTATTTTAATCTCTAAAGTTGCTAATTGCGGAAATATTGGTGATGTAATTGACGTTAAAGATGGTTACGCCAGAAATTTTCTAATTCCTAAAAATAAAGCAATTCATTATAGTAAAGCTAACTATAAATCTTTTGAAGATAAAAAGAAAGATTTCGAAGCTAAAAATAAAGAATTAATAAACACTGCCAATGAAGTTAAAAAGTTAATTAATGGTAAAGATGTTATCATTATTGAAAATGCTTCTGATGATGGTAGACTTTACGGTGCTGTTAATACTACTATTATTTCATCTAAAATTAATGAAATTGATAAATCTATAAAATCCTCAAGATCAGATGTTATTTTAGAAAAGCCAATAAAGGATACAGGGGTTTACTTTATTCAAGTTAATCTATATGCTGATATAAGTGCAAAATTAAGATTAATTGTTTCTAGAAATGAATCTGAAATTGATGCTGTGATAAAACAATCTAAAGCAAAAGCTGCTCAAGAAAAAAGCGAACAAGAAGAGGAAAAAGCTGTTAAAAAAGACGAATCTACAAAGGAAGATGAATCTTCTAAAGAGGTAGAAGCTCAAGATAATAAAGAAGAAACAACAAAAACCACAGGAGAAACAGTATCAGCAGAAGCATCTGCTTAGAACCTGTTCTTAAATCATTTACCTATTTTTCTCTTGGCACAGTAGCTCAGTTGGTTAGAGCAGTGGAATCATAATCCATTTGTCGGGGGTTCAAATCCCTCCTGTGCTACCAGGCTTCGCTCTTATGAGCTACGCCTGGCAAGCCAGGCCGAAGGTCTGGATTGACAAAGTAGATTATTAGAGCGAAGCCTGCCCGGCGTAGCCCTTTTAGGGCGCAGACGGGCTTTATTAACATAGTAAATTGTTAAAGGCATAAGTATAATTAACCACAAAACCACAACCCAAAAAACTTATGTACTACACTTATATCCTAAAATCTATACCATCCCCATATCATACCTACATTGGTTTCACATCAAATCTAAGAAAAAGATTAAAAGAGCATAATTCAGGAAAGTCACTTTATACTTCAAAATACAAACCTTGGAATTTAGAATTTTATTGTGCGTTTAACAATAAAGAAAAAGCATTATATTTTGAGAATTATTTAAAATCTAATTCAGGTAGAGCCTTTACTAAGAAACATTTTGTTTAAAAATGTTTCTTCAAAATACCCTTGTAATTTAAAATAAATTACTTAGAATCCCCCCTCCTTAACCTTTTGTTAAGTATTTTTTATAAATTTTATTAATCTCAACCGTTGCACCATCAAGATGACTAAAGCGTTAGAACAGCAATCCACAATAACAAATGATAACCTATCTCAAGAAAAAGATTTCTTTAGTAATGAAAATTTTGCTTCATTATTAGAAGAATATGAAAAAGATAGCCAAAAATTAATTCCAGGTACTGTCGTTAAAGGCGTAATAGTAGGCATTAGTGATAAAGGTGTAGCTATTGATATTGGTGCTAAATCAATAGGATATATTCAAGCAGGTGAATTTAAAATTGATGGAGAAATTAACGAAGGTGATGTTGTTGATGTTTTTCTTGAAAGACTAGAAAATAAAAGAGGAGAATTAGAAATTGGTCGTGATAATGCCAGAAGATACAATAATTGGAATTTTCTAAAGCATGCTTTAGAAGATAAAACAGTGATTGAAGGTGTTATTTTAGGGCGAGTTAAAGGTGGCTATGCTGTTGACTATAATGGTATTACAACCTTCTTACCAGGAAGCCAAGTTGATACAATGCTTCTTTCTGATGATAGTTTTTTAATTGGCAAAACCGAAAAATTAATGGTTTTAAAAATTGATGAAGTTAGAGGAAATGTTGTTGTTTCAAGACGTGCTATCTTAGAAGAACAAAGAGAAGAAGAAAAATCTAAAATTTTAGCAACTATGAAAATAGGCGACACTTTAGATGGTGTTGTTAAAAATATCACTGATTACGGTGCTTTCATAGACTTTGGTAGCTTTGATGGATTATTACATTTAACAGATATTTCTTGGTGTCGAGTTAGACATCCATCTGAACTATTAAAAGTTGGCCAAGAAGTTAAGGTTCAAGTTATTAAATATGATGAAAAAACTAAGAGAATTTCTCTTGGCATGAAACAGCTTCAAGATAATCCATGGGATTCAATTGAAAAAAGATATCCAGTTGGCTCAGTTGTTAAAGGTAAAGTCACAAATATTGCTAGCTATGGTGCTTTTGTTGAAATTGAAAATGGTATTGAAGGCTTAGTTCATGTTTCGGAAATGAGTTGGTTTAAAAATAACTTATCACCAAATAAAGTACTTGAAGTTGACCAAGAGGTAGAAGTTATGATTCTTGATATTAACCCGCAAAATCATAGAATTTCTCTTGGAATTAAGCAATGTGATAAAAATCCGTGGCAAGTATTTTCTGACTCAGTAACTGTAGGTGATATTGTTGAAGGTACTGTAAAAAATGCAACAGAATTTGGATTATTTATTGGTTTTGATAGTGGTGTTGATGGCTTAGTTCATATTTCTGACATTACATGGGACGATAATCCTGAAGAAAAAATCAAAGAATTCAAGAAAGATGATAAAATTCAAGTTATGGTTCTTGGTAGTAATTATGAAAAAGAAAGAATTTCTCTTGGAATTAAACAGCTAGAAAATAAAGATTTCAAATCTGAGCTAGATAAAATTAAAGTTGGTGAGGTTGCTTCAGCATTTATAGTTAATATTAAAAAGGATCAATTAGAAACCGAATTAGATATTGGACTAAAAGCTATGATTAAAAAGTCTGACACTAGCAAAAATAAGAAGGATAAAAATTTTGAAAGCTTTGAAGCTGGTGATAAAATTGAAGGAAAAATAGTTCAATTTAATAAGGTTACTGGTAAGATACTTCTTTCAATTAAAGATTTAGAAGCTGAACAACAAGAATCTTATGTTTATTCTAATAAGGATAGTTCTAGTGGATCTACTTTAGGAAGTATACTTGGAGATGTACTACAAGAGTCTCGTTCTAGAATTGCTGATAGTGAATCAAAAGATAAATCTAAAACTGAAACAGCTAAAGCTAAAGCTAAGACTAAAACTGAAACAGCTAAAGCTAAGACTAAAACTGAAACAGATACAACACAAACAGATAAAAAATAATGTCACTATCGTCTGATAATTTTACAGCATTAATTCATTTGCGAGATCAGGCTAGAAAGTGGAAAAACATTACTTTTATTTCAATTATTGTTTTATTGGTTATTTTATCTAAAGCTTTATCATTTAGCAAAGAAGATCAAAGTAACTTGTCTGGTAAAGAAGATTATATCGCCTCTGTGGATGTTAACGGTATTATTTTTAGTGATAAACACCGTAGTAAAATACTCAAGGAAATTGCCAAGAAAGATAATATTAAAGCTGTTATAGTTAATATTAATAGTCCAGGAGGTGGTATTGTTGGTAGTGAGATGTTGTATCGTGAAATTATTGAGATTTCTAAGAGAAAACCAGTTGTTGCAACTTTAGGAGCTTTAGCTGCCTCTGGTGGCTATATGGTTGCGCTAGGCTCCCAGCACATTATTGCTCATAATGGCACTTTAACTGGTTCAATTGGTGTTATTATGCAGTCAAGTGAAGTTACTCAAATGGCTGAAAATATTGGCATTAAGTTTCAAAATTATAAATCGTCTCATCTAAAAGGTACGCCATCTCTTTTTGAAAAGACGGATCCTGTTATTGATAAAGTTATTAATGAGTCGGTGAGTGATAGTTATCAATTTTTTGTAGATTTAGTCTTAAATAGCAGAAAATCTAAAATAGATAAAAATAATGTTAAGAAAGTTACTGATGGTAGAATATTTACTGGTAGACAGGCTTTGAAAGTAGGGTTAATTGACGAAATTGGTGGTGAGATAGAGGCTTTAGCATATTTAAAAGAACATCATAAGATTATAGATCTTGAAATTAAGGATATATCACTTCAAAAGACAAGTAACAAGCTAATTGATAAAATTTTTGATAAAGATTCTATTACAAAGTTATTAAATGGTAATTTTTCTAATAAGAAATTAATGGCTATTTGGTAGTAATACCAATCTTGGCTGTATGTTATTATTTAATGATAATTTGTGTAATATAGTTATTACTTGAATTAAATACTTGATTTATTTGATAGGAGACTTAAAACTAACCTCTTAGTTTTTTAAACTCCTTACTTAATATTTAACTTACTAACTAATAGAAATTATAATATGTCTGAAAATAAAGAAATTTTTGATAAAGTAAAAAAGATTATCGTTGATCATTTAGGTTCTGGTGAAGCTAAAGTTGTAGAAGGCGCTAGCTTCATTGATGATTTAGGTGCTGATAGCCTTGATCAAGTTGAGTTAGTAATGGCTTTTGAAGAGGAGTTTGGTATAGAAATTCCAGATGATGCAGCTGAGCATATCACTACTGTTGGTAGTGCAGTTAAGTATATTGCTGAGAATAAATAATAAAATTTTTAAGTTCTTAAAAATTAAAAGGCCGCATCTTTAAAAAAGATGTGGCCTTTTTTGTTAGGACTTATGCAAAAAATGCAGCATAGTATAAATACGGTACCTTGTATAAGGTGAGTTAAAAGTTGATTTGAGACAGTCCAGACAAACAAGTTCTTAGAGAATAATATTATAATGCTAATTAATATGTTGGTTAAATTTCCTTTTTCTAATGAGTTAAAAACTATCTTTAAGCTAGTTAATAAAGAAGATAGTATAAGGATTGTTGGTGGATGTGTGCGTGATTTTTTAAGTAAGGATCTTTCTCAAGATTCTAATACTTCAAGCTTGTATAAAAATTCTAAATCTAAAGATCAAAATTATCACAGAAAAGAGATTTGTGATATTGATTTGGCTTGTAAATATACCCCTCAAAAGACCATGAGTCTTTTAAAAAAAGATAGCACAATAAAAATTGTACCCATAGGCATTAAGCATGGAACTATTGCAGCCATTATTAATGGTAAAACTTTTGAAATTACAACTTTAAGAAAAGATGTTGAAAATTATGGACGCAAAGCCAAGGTAGAATTTATTGATGATTTTAAACAAGATGCTCAAAGAAGAGATTTTACCATTAATGCCATGTCAATTGATGAAGATGGAAAATTATTTGATTATTTTGGTGGTTTTGATGATTTGCGCAATAATAGAGTTAAATTTATTGGAGATGCTAAATTAAGAATAGAAGAAGATTATTTAAGAATTTTAAGATTTTTTCGTTTTTCTTGTTATTATTCCAACAAAGTTGATAAATTAGCTTTAGAAGAAGTTGTTAAGTTGAAAAAAAACATAACAGACCTTTCATCTCATAGAATAAGAAGTGAGCTCATTAAAATTATACAATGTAGTAATAATAAGCGTCTTTTAGAAATATTAAGCTTGATGAAGGATAAAGAAATTTTGCAAGAAATTTTGTTATTTAATGATTTGGATTTGGTTTTTTTGGAGAATTTATTTAAATTTTCAGATTTTTTATCACAAGAGCAGGATTTTTTAATAAAATTTTGCGCTTTAATTTTTTCCCAAGAGAAACAAAATTTAAAAATTAGCAATTATCTAGAATTTTCTAATAAAGACAAAAAATATATTAATACTGTTTTAAATTTGTCTAAAGAGGTTGATTTGGATATTAAAAAGACAGATTTATTAAAAATATTATTTAATTTTGAAAAAAACCTAGTGATTAGTGCTTTGAAAATTAATATTATTACTAATTTTAAGAATAATAAGCCCAATTTATCTAAGTTTTTAGAAATAAGAGATTATATCAATGAGATAAAATTACCAAATTTTATCATAAATGGTCATGATTTAAAAGAAATTGGTATAAAGGCAAAGAATATTGGTATAATATTAAAAGAATTACAAAATTTATGGATTGATAGTAATTTTAAATTGAGCAAGAGCAAGTTACTCAATTTAGTACATAATACCAATATAAAGGGTTAGAGTTTTATGTGGGTTCTAATAGTATTGACTTTTAGCGCTTAGTTCATAAAGTAATTTTATCTATTTTTAATTTCTTAATTCTTTAAGTTATATGGCCACTTCAAAACAAGAACATCTTTATAACGAGATAGTAGAATATTATAACTTTGCTGATAAGCTGATTGATACTATTGAGGATGGTAAAGATAATATCCCTGAAGGACAAATAAAGGCCGTTGAAGAAGTTGTGGAAAATTTAGAAAAATATGCTGATCAATTAAGTAGTCAATTTGTTGAATTTGTTAAAAATGGAGGCTCTAAAGAGGTTGTTGATGATATTCGTCACGCTCTTAATGCTATTATTTCTGGAATAGAGGAATGTCGTAATAAAATATTTATGATTTATGATAATCAATCTTAAATAAAATAGTGTCTACCTTACCGCAAAAACAACCACAAATAAATAATCCCTTTTCTGAGATCTCTAGCTATTTTAAACATGATTTAAAGCAAGTAGATCAAATAATTATTGATAATTCTAAAGGTGAATCAGAATTAATTGCTGATATTTCTAAACATATTATTCTATCTGGTGGAAAAAGAGTTAGACCAATTTTAACTATTCTTAGTGCCAAGATTTGTGGATATAATTCCAATGACAATCAACATCATAATTTAGCAGCAGCTGTAGAATTGATACATACGGCAACATTATTACATGATGATGTTGTTGATGAAGGGGTTTTAAGAAGGGGTAAAAAAACTTCCAATGCTATTTGGGGAAATAAAGCTAGTATTTTAGTTGGTGATTATTTGTTATCCACAGCATTTCAACTGATGGTAAAAAGCAATTCTTTGCCAGTATTAGACCTTTTATCTTATACTTCTCAAGTTATGTCTGATGGTGAAGTAATGCAGTTGATGAATTCAACTGATGTTGATATTAAAGAGGAAAAATATATACAAATTATTTCCCAAAAAACAGCCATTTTATTTGCTGCTGCTACTAGTGTTGGCGCTGTTATTGCAGGAGTTAATAAGAAGAAGGAACAAGCTTTATATGATTTTGGAATTAATCTTGGAATTGCTTTTCAGATTATGGATGATGTTCTTGATTATTCCTCTTCAAAGGAGGTTTTTGGCAAAGAAGTTGGTGATGATTTTTATGAAGGAAAAATTACTTTGCCAATAATTATTACTTACAATAAGGCAAATAAAGAAGAAAAAGAGCGTATCAAAGAAATATTTAGTGAGAATTTAATTTCTGATAATAAAGATGAAAAGCTTTTTTTAGAAATAATGGCAATGACCAAAAAATATGAAGCAACTGAGAAATCTATTTTAAAAGCAATGTCTTACTATCAAAAAGCTTTGGATAATATATCTATATTTGATGATTGCAAAGAGAAGCAAATGCTTGGCCAAATAGCTGGATATGCAGTTAGACGAAAAAAGTAATTTTAGCTTAAAAAATTATCATGATTTCAAAGATATTTTTAAATAATTTTCGCAATTACAATTCTAGAAATTTTGAGTTTAATTCTGATATTACTGTTATTTTTGGTAATAATGGTGTTGGTAAGACTAATATATTGGAGTCTATTAGCCTATTTAGGAAGGGTAAAGGACTAAGATCTATTGATTTAGATGAGATGGTACGCAATGAGTCTCAAGATTCAAAATTTACCGTTTATAGCGAGTTAGAAAATCATGATGAAATAGCAAATTGTGCTACTTCTTTTGATAAAATTAATAATAAGAGGGTTTTTCAAGTTAATGGCAATAAAATTGGATCATTAAAGAATTTTCCAGCAATTATTTGGCTAACTCCAAAAATGGACAGCATTTTTACTGATCCAAAATCAGCTAGACGTAAATTTTTAGATAAAATTGTAACTGATATTGATCAAAATCATTCTAGTAGAATTAATGATTATGATAAATGTTTAAGAGAAAGGATAATATTATTACAGCAAAATAAAGATAAAAAATGGCTAGAAATAATAGAAAGAAATATAGCAGAATTGGGTGTGGCCATTGCAATTGCTAGGAATGAAGCTATTGAATATTTAAATTCAGCAATTTTATTAAATGAATCTGACTTTATTAAAACTAAGATTGGTATTATTGGTGAAATTGAAGAATTGGCAAAATCAAAAAAGTCTTTAGAAGTTGAAGAGATATTTTCTAAAAAACTAAGAGATAATAGAGATACTGACTTGCTATCTGGTAGAAATTTATTTGGGGTTCACAGAAGTGATTTTACTGCAACTTTATTAGATAAAAATCTTGCTGCTAATTTTTGCTCAACTGGAGAACAAAAATCAATTTTAATTGCCATAACTATTGCTAGGGTTAGGATTAATTCTTTCTTTAATTTGCCAAAAGCTATTCTGTTGCTTGACGAAATAGTATCTCATTTAGATAATAAAAAGAGAGCAGAGCTATTTAAGGAGCTGCAAAAGTTGGATGTTCAGGCATTTGTTACTGGGACAAGCCGTAATATTTTTCCTAATTTAGACAATATATCATCAAAAACTATTCAGTTTCTAGAAATTTCTTAATAATAGTTTGACAATTACTTGCTTTAGGGTCAAATTCTTACATTGTGGGTTTTTATTTTTTTGCAAATCTACAATTTACCTAAATAGCTTTATTTAAAGGAGAGTTATTTTATTTTTTTTATTTTTTTTATTTTTTTTTATGGAAACAGGAGTAGTTAAGTGGTTTAATGTTACTAAAGGTTATGGTTTCGTTACCCCAGATAGTGGTGAAGGTCGTGATATCTTTATTCACATATCAACAGTTGAAAGTTGTGGTTTAAGCACTTTAAACGAAGGACAAAGAATTGAGTATGAAACAGGCGACAATAGAGGTAAAGTTGCCGTTACTAACGTAAAAATAGCTGAATAAAGTTTTTTCTTTTTAGAACCTGTTTAAGGTCTTTTTAAATAGCAGAAAATCTGACATTTAAAAAGACCTTGAACAGGTTCTTAGGCTAAAACTATTATAAAGTTTCTAAAGTTGACTGTTTTTATGTTTAATTAAATTCAGTCACCTTCTTGTTATTGCTCTATTTATTTGATAGGGTAATTCTCTTCGCTTTTCTAGCCTTGTAATCTTTTTTTTTATTATAATGAGTCAGGTTAGTTTTGTTAAAATGAGTGGTTCGGGTAATGACTTTGTCATTATTGATGTTAGAAAAAATAATCACCAATTTAGCGCCAATCAAATAGCATCAATTTCTAAAAGAAATAATATTGGCTGTGATCAATTTATTCTTTTAAAAAACTCTTCTTCTAGCCATGTTTTTATGGATATATATAATTCTGATGGCAGTTCTTCGTCAGCTTGTGGCAATGCTACGCGTTGTGTTGCGTTTCTTATTATGGAAGAAAGCAACTTAAATGAGGTTAATATTGAAACGTATGCTGGAATTTTGCCTTGTAAAAGAGACAAAGATTCTATTTTGGTTAATATGGGAATTCCTAAATTTGAATGGGATCAAATTCCTTTATCAAAAGAAATGGATGCTAGTTTGATTAAAATTGATAATTTTGAATTTAGTGCTGTAAATATGGGTAACCCGCATATTGTTACTTTTTTAGATAGAGAATTAAGCGATGAAGAGTTTTTTAAAGTGGGCCCTAAATTAGAAAATCATGAGTTTTTTCCCAAAAGAATTAATATTGAATTTGTTACTAAAATATCCCAAAGCCAGCTAAAAGTTAGAGTTTGGGAAAGAGGTGCTGGAGAAACATTGGCTTGTGGTAGTGGTGCTTGTAGTGTTGGAGTTATTGCTTTTAAAAAGAAAATTATTTCTACAAAAGAAGTTAAAACTAGCTTTAAAGGTGGAGATATATTTATTAGTTTAAATGAAAATGGTGAAGTAATTATGAAAGGTGGTGTTCAGACAATATTTTATGGTATTATAGATGAGAATTTTCTTAATTAGTTTAACTTTCCTGTTAATTAGTGCGCTTAAGGCTTTTGCCGGTGAGGAGCTATTTTTACCAGAGGAGCAAGAACAAAGAGCTCAAAATTTATTTCTGCAAGTAAAATGTTTGGTTTGTGAAGGTCAGGTTATTGAAAATTCTAATAGTGGCGTTGCTTTTGAATTAAGAAAATTAATTAGAGAGCAAATTCAAACTGGTCTTAGTGATAAGGATATTAAAAATTATTTAGTTAGTAATTATGGACCAGAAATTTTAACTTCTCCACCTTTAAATAAGCACACTTTGTTACTATGGCTATTACCCTTGATATTTTTTGTGATAGGTTTTTTTGTTATTTTAAAAGACCTTTGCACAACTAAAATTGAACGATGTTAGTTGTAAAGGTCTTTTTAAGGCGTTTAAAAATCTGATATTTAAGACAGGTTTTAAGATAAAGATTTATTTTCACTATTATTTTGCAGCGCTACACTGGCAAGAGTATTAATCTTATTGCTTGGTTTTTTTGCTTTTGAAGATTCTGTATTTCTAATTATGTCTATTACATCGATCATTTGATTTGTATTTATGTTAGAAATAACTATAGTACCACTTCCTCCACATATACCTTGGCGTCCTTGAGTAGTTAAGGATATATTGGAATAGGACTTATTTTGTGATAGATAAAATTCTATTACATCAGAAAATTTTGCTCTTTGGCCACTTTTAGAGTTGGTCATAGTTATAGTGTAGTAAGGTTTTCTATTGGTGGGGTTTCTTTTTCTAATGTTAGACATTATATGATCTACTCCAAAGATTGTTCTTCTTAACTCACGCATTGTCTTATCTATAGATTTTTGAATAGGTTCTGGTTGATTATCAGATAATGGTCTTGCTAATGAATTGGAAAGTTTATCTGCTAAAGCTATAGATTCTTTGGCTTTTTGCGCAGCTAGTTTAGTTTCTTTTTCTTGTTCTTTTAAGAGTTTTTCTAGCTGTTCTTGTCTTTGTTTTTCATCTTGTTTATTTAAAGGAGTTAATTTTAGTATTTTTTTTCTAGTTTTTGTAGTTCTTTTTTTAGTTTTTTAAATTGTGGATATTCTTCTTCAAGTGCTTCCTTTTTATTTCTGGCTTTTTGCAGATTTTCTTCTAGTTTTTGTATTAACTTTGTATTAGTGCCATGCTTATCTTCATTGGTTAAGCTATTAAGATTTCTAATTTGACCCTCAAGATTTACTATTGTTTTGTCTCTTAGTTTTATGTAAGTTTTAGCTTTTATTAATTTCTTGGTATCCTTTGGCATATATAATTTAAGTAAGTTAGTGAAACTTTATGTCAGTATATCATAAGTTTGACATAATGTCAAAGAAGAAGGGTTATATTTTATAAAATATCAGTTGGTAACATGCCTATTTCTCCATACTTTTTTGTAATTTGATTGGCCTTTAAAGCGTGGAAGTAAACTCCTAAAATTGCTGCTTCATTTAGAGTGATATTTTGAGTTGCTAGGCCAGATATTAGGCCAGTTAAGATATCTCCCATTCCGGCAACTGCCATTGCTGGACTGCCATGAGGGCATAGATATAGTTCTTTTTTATTGTTTAAAATAAGACTATTTGCTCCTTTTAATATTGTAATTGCACCATATTTTTCTTGTATTTTTCTAATAGAAGAATTTCTATCTTTTTGTATTTCTATAACATCGTTACCAATTAATCTTGCTGCTTCTTTTGGATGTGGAGTTAGAATAGCATTACTTAAATTAAATTTTTCTTTTGATTCACTTAATAAATTTAAGGCATCAGCATCAATAACTTTTGGTAAGTTAGATTGCATAAAGAAATCAAATAATTTTTTTGACCATTTTGATTTTCCAAGGCCAGGGCCAATGGCTAATAGAGTTTTATCTTCAATAGCATCTTCTAAATCTTTTTCTGATTCGTAAGTTATGGTCATAACATTAGGAATTCTAGAAATAAGAGGTGATATATGTTCCTTTCTGGTTAATACTGTAACTTTTCCAGCTCCGGCTTTACAAGCTGCTAAAGCTGTCATTATAACAGCCCCTCCCATATTGTAGTTACCACCAACAATTAAAATATTGCCAAAGACACCTTTATGGTCATCTATTTTTCTTTTGGGGATAATATTATCTAAATTTTGATTTGGTATAATATGATATTTTGCTGTTAGTGAGCCAAGAAATTTTATATAATTTGTCTTTAAATTACTAAATTCAATTTTGCCACTTAGTTTTGGGCCATATTTTAGATAAAGGCCTTGTTTGTAGGATAGGAATGTTACGGTTATATTACTTTTGATTGCTATTCCTAATATATCACCGCTATCACAGTCAAGACCAGATGGGTTATCAATTGAAATAATAAAGGCTTTAGAATTATTAACTTTTTCTATTAAATTGCTTTCTTTTATTCTTACTTTACCTTTAATTCCTATTCCTAGAATACCGTCAATTATAACACATTCTTTGCTAAAGCTAATATTTTTATTATAAGGTCTAATAGTAGCGTTATTATTTGTGGCCAATGCTTTGGCTTTTTTAGAAACTTTGGATTGTTTGCTAAAATCTCCTATTTCAAGGCAAGTTATGTTAAAATCCTCTTTGGCTGCAAGGGATGCTGTTATATAGCCATCGCCACCATTATTTCCTGGGCCACATAATATAAAAATAGGAGTTTCTTTATTTGTTATATGCTTTTTTAAAACATTAAAAACGGCCTTTCCTGCTTCTAACATTAAATTAAATTCAGGAATATTTTGTTCTTTAATAAGATGTTTCTCAATTTTTCTGGTCTGATTTATGGAAAAAAGTTTTTGAGAATATTGCATATTTTAGTATTTTATGATATAGTTTTAATTAAGTGAATTATATCATAAATTAAATAAAGAAGCTAGTGAATTTAAAATCATCATTATATTTAGGTAAGGCTTTTAATATAGATATTAAAGTACATTGGAGTTTTTTTCTTTTGGTATTTTGGTTCTTTTTTTCTGCCCTTTATCAAGGACATGTTTTAGCAGAGGCAATATATAGAGTGTTATTTATATTTGCTATTTTTGGCTGTGTTACTTTACATGAGTTGGGGCATGCTTTGGTAGCGCAAAAATTTAAATGTCAAACTGAGCAAATAGTTTTAATGCCAATTGGAGGTATGGCTCAAATGAAGCAATTGCCGCAAAAGCCAATGGAAGAATTTTTAGTAGCTATTGCTGGGCCATTAGTAAATGTTGCAATTGCAGTAATTATTTATTTTATTTTAGGATCGTCAGAATTTTTGCGTTTATCAAGAGAAGCTCAAAACATAGATAGGCTTATTGATGGTAGTTTTTTGGTTAATTTATTGGTAATTAATGTGATATTGGCGGTATTTAATATTATTCCTGCTTTTCCAATGGATGGAGGTCGTATGTTGAGGGCTCTTTTAGCTATAAAATTAAATAGAACTAAGGCAACTAAAATTGCTTCTAATATTGGTCAGTTTATTGCTGTTATATTTGTTATTTTGGGTTTTAATAGTAGTAATATAATTTTGATTATGGTGGGTGTTTTTATATTTTTAGCAGCAAGAGCGGAGTTAAAATATGAATCTAAAAGAAGTGGATAACTATATTAACCAGTGCATAAACTATCTAATATTTTAATCTTAAATCCTCTAATTTTTTAATTTGATCTCTTAATTTTGCCGCTTTCTCAAAATCTAGATTAGTAGCAAATTCAATCATTTCTTTTTTCATTTTAGTAACTTTTTTCTCAAATGTTGCAAAGCTTCCTCTTTTTAGATCGTCAGCTATTTGGTGATATTCTTCATTTTCTTGATTGTCTTTTTTAGTTCTTTTATTTTTGGAGTAAAGATTATCAAGTGGTGAGGCAAAAGATTTAATGGTGGTTTTTGGGGTTATGTTGTGTTTTTTATTATGTGCAATTTGTATTTCGCGACGGCGATTAGTTTCCTTTAGGGCGTTATTAATAGATTTTGTGTCTTTGTCAGCATAAAGAATTACTTTAGCTTCAGAGTTTCTGGCAGCTCGACCAATTGTTTGAATTAAAGATGTTGTATTTCTAAGAAAGCCTTCTTTGTCAGCATCTAAAATTGCCATTAAGGCACATTCTGGAATGTCTAAGCCTTCTCTAAGTAGATTAACACCAACTAAGCAATCATATGTTCCTTGTCTTAAGTCGCGAATAATTTCTATACGTTCTAATGTGTCAATGTCACTATGCATGTAAATTACTTTTAGGCCACAATCATTGAAATAATCAGTTAGATCTTCGGCCATTTTTTTAGTTAATGTAGTAACTAAAGTACGAAAACCCATCTCGTTAGTTTTTTTAATTTCTCCTAACAGATCGTCAATTTGAGTTGTGGCTGGTCTAATTTCACAAGGTGGATCAATTAGTCCTGTTGGTCTAATAATTTGTTCAACTACTACGCCGCTAGATTTTTCTAATTCAAATTCTTTTGGAGTTGCTGAAACAAATATTGTTTGTGGTCGTAAGTTTTCCCATTCTTCAAATTTTAAAGGTCTGTTATCGGCTGCGCTTGGTAAGCGAAATGCATGATTAATTAAGTTGGTTTTGCGGGCTTGGTCACCTTTAAACATGCCGCCAACTTGTGGTACTGAGGCATGACTTTCATCGATAAATAATAAGGCATCTTTAGGTAAATATTCAAAAAGAGTTGGAGGGGCTTCACCTGGTTTTCTGCCGGTTAGATAGCGTGAATAATTTTCTATACCTTTGCAGCTTCCAGTTTCAAGCATCATTTCCATATCGTAATTTGTTCTTTGTTCAATACGATTAGCTTCTAATAGTTGGTTGTTATCTTCAAAATATTTAATTCTATTAATCATTTCTTCTTTAATTTTAGGAATGACATTTTTAATAGTATTAGCAGGTGTAACATAATGTGAACTTGGGTAAATTATGATTTCATCAATTGAATCATAAATTTCACCAGTTAGTGGGTCAAACTCTTTGATTTCTTCAACCTCGTCGCCAAACATGCAAATTCTCCAGGCGGATTCTTCCAAATGTGATGGGAAAATATCAATAATATCACCACGAACTTGAAATTCATTACGTGATAATGTGATATCATTTCTGCTATATTGCAACTCAACTAGACTTGTTAGTAAGGTTTGGCGATCAACTTCATCGCCAATTTTTAGTTTTACAGTCATAGAAGAGTAAAATTCTGGTGAACCAATACCGTAAATACAAGAAATAGAGGCTATGATAACAGTATCTTTTCTCTCAAATAAAGCTCTGGTTGCAGCATGTCTTAAGCGGTCTATTTGTTCATTTATTGAGCTATCTTTTTCAATAAATGTATCGGTTTTAGCAATATATGCTTCTGGTTGATAATAATCATAAAATGAAACAAAATAACCTATTTCATTTTCTGGAAAAAACTCTTTCATTTCGCCATAAAGCTGTGCAGCAAGGGTTTTGTTGTGAGCCATTATTAAGGTAGGGCGATTAGTTTTGGCAATAATATTGGCCATGGTAAATGTTTTTCCAGAACCTGTGACGCCAAGTAAAACTTGATCTTTTTCATTATTATTTAAGCCATCAACTAGGCGTTTTATTGCTTCTGGTTGATCTCCAGAAGGGGAGAATTTAGTGTTGAGTTTAAAGGGTTTGTTTGTCATTAAATAAGAAAATGAAGTATGTTTTGGAGCGGGTGAAGGGAATCGAACCCTCACGACTAGCTTGGAAGGCTAGGGCTCTACCATTGAGCTACACCCGCAAAAAAGACTCCTCAAAAACTAATAGCTTTTGGTGATTTTGTCATTATTAAATATGACTTAATCTTAAATAGTTATTATTAAGATTCAATTTTAATAGTCCTACTACACTCCTTATGGAGCTTAGAAGGGTAGTCTATGCTCTAATAATCTCCAGCTAACAGCCCATCCAATGATAGCCTGTCAGCCGAAGCTCATAAGAGCGTAGGCTGGTGGAGAGGATAGGATTCGAACCTATGTACGCTATGCGGGCAGATTTACAGTCTGCTGCCTTTAACCACTCGGCCACCTCTCCAAAATAATAAAAAAAATTACGGCTCGTTAACTGCCTAATATAAAGTAAGTAACTCTGCGATAAATCATAGATTTATGCGCGTAAAACCTAAAAACAATTAATAATTGTTTTTTTAACGGTTTTACCTCGGCCACCTCTTTAAAAATAATAAAAACTTGTTTTGATTGCTTTTATAAGTTGCGATAAAAAACAAGAACGATCAATTTAGAATAAACCAATGATTAAGTCAATTACCTAATTTAACTATTCTTTAGCAAGTCCAACTAGAATTCTTTAATTTTTCTTGAAAGAAGTCAATAAAAGCTTTAACTCTTGGTGAAGTGTATCTTGCCTTGGGATATGTTGCGTAAAACTGCGTTTTATTTATTATGTCATATTCATTGAGTAATGTTATAATTTTGCCATTTTTTATCTCATCTTGAATATCAACCATGGATTTGATAGTAATGCCATTACCATTTAAGATTAGTTCTTTTATCATCTCGCCATTATTACATTTGATATTTCCCTTCATATCACTTATTCTAGTGATTTTACCACTTTTTTTATTTCTGAAATTCCATATATTATTTTCTCCAAAAATTATACAATTGTGATCTTTTAGATCTTCTAAATTTTTTGGCTTTTGATGTTTTGTGAGATATTCCTTTGAAGCACAGAGGACTTTTTTATTTTCCATTAATTTTGTAACTTGTAGGGTTTCTTCTTCTGGAATTTGAATTCTAACTTGAAGATCATAGCTTTCAGTGATTATGTCAACAGGGTTTTCTGTTGCATAAATATCAAGTTTTAATTCTGGGTATTTTGCACAAAACTCTTCTAGGTGGGGAACTATGTAATATCTACTAAAATAAGGAGGAAGGGCTATTTTTAATGTGCCATTAATTTCTCGGTATGTTTGCATAAAATCGTCCAAGCTATCAACTTTTTCGATAATTGACTGACAGTAATCATAAAATATAATACCATCTCCGGTAAGATTAACACTTCTTGTCGTTCTTGCTAAAAGATTAATTTTTAGTGTTTTTTCTAGGGATATTATTCTAGAAGAAACAACAGTCTTTGATATTTTTAGAACTTGCGAGGTTTTAACAAAGCTTTTTAATTGAGCTACATGTATAAAAATAACCAAATCTTTTAAATCATATTTCATAAATATTGAATTAAGTTGATTTACATAATTATATTATTATACCATATAATAGGATAATGAATTATATAATTTAGGATTATTAAATTAGAGATATTATCAATATAATTAGTAATTATAAAATTCAAAATAACCACATAAAATATATATTTTATTTATAATTTAATGTTTAAGATATGTTAAATGCAAATAATAAAGAACAAAACATCTCACCTTTTGCCATTCATGACGTTAGAAGTACAATATTTTCAATATCTGGAGTTTCTAACCGTATTAGTGATGATATTAATGGTTTTTGGGAGGGAAAAAAAGAATTTTATGATTTAATTGATGCGGTTAGTGAATATAGTGTAGTTTTAAAGGGGTTATTGGATGATTTAATTTATCTAAAATCTTCCCAATCAATTATTTTAGAAAAAAAGTGGGTTAGTCTAAATGATATAATTAATAAATCTTTAGATTTAACAAGGCCATTGTCTCTTGCATCAAAAGTTAATATTCAAACTGATATTGAGGATAATTTACCAGAAATACATACTATTTCTTATAGGTTGATTCAAATATTAACAAATCTTATTAATTATATCATAAAATGTAACTCTATTGATTCTCATATTACAATATATGCCAAGAAAATAGAAAATATAATCCATTTAGGTATTTTAGATTATAGTTCTGGAATGAGTATATATCAAATTAATAAAATTTTAGGAAACAATATTATTTCTAATAAAGGAGATATGTATAAGATAATAACAATGATTGGTGGAAAAATTAATGTTAAATCTAGTCCTAGAAAGGGTTCTGATATTTCTATTAGATTTAAAGGTTTTTAGTGAAAACTATCTCAAATTTCAACAGAACCTAATTAAATATTAAGTTTAATTTCGGTATTGCGGTGTAAATCTACATTAAGCAATAGGCCAAAACTAATTAACATAGTGGCTGTAATAGTTCCACCATATGATATTAGGGGCAATGGAGTACCAACAACTGGTAATAGGCCCATTACCATGCCCATATTGATAAACATGTGTAAAAAGAAAATATTTACTACCCCAATAGCTAATAATTTTCCAAATTGATGCTTTGATCTTAATGCTACGTTAGTTCCAAAATATATAATTATTCCATATAAAATTATTGTAGATACACCGCCAATAAAACCTAGCTCTTCTGTTAGCATTGTAAAAATGAAGTCGGTTTGTCGTTCTGGCAAGAAATCTAATTGTCCTTGGGTTCCATTAAGATATCCTTTCCCAGTTAGACCTCCAGAGCCAATGGCAATTTTTGATTGAGTAATATTATAGCCAGCACCAGTAGGATCGCTATCTGGCTTAAGAAATGTTAGGACTCTGCTTTTTTGGTAATCATAAAGAACAAAATACCATAAAAATGGAATGGCTATTAAAGCTGAGACACCACCAGCTATGAACTTCCAGGCTCGAACCCCAGCCATAAATAAAACACTAACTCCAGCCAATACCAAAATTATAGCAGTTCCTAAATCTGGTTGATCAATAATTAGTAAGGCAGGAATAGCTATCAGTATTATAGGGGCAATAATATAGCGTGATTTTTGAATATTATCTGCTTCAATATTATAAAAATATTTTGCTAGAGCCATAATGGTAAAAAGTTTGGTAGTTTCTGAAGGTTGAATGGTAATGCCAAGAATTTTAAACCATCTAGTTGCCCCCATTGAATTATAGCCTTTAACACTAACTATTATTAGTAATGTTATGCCTAAAATATAAGCTAAATAAGAGGTTTTAAACCAAAATCTAATATCTATTATAGCAATAGCTATCATTACTGGGAAAAAAATAAGAAAATAAACTATTTGCTTGATAAGCCATGGTTTAAATACCCCTCCAGCAGCAGAATAAAGCATTAATATTCCGGTAACTGATAACATGAATATTAAAAAAATTAATACCCAATTTAAGTTTATTATTTTTTGTAATATTGATATTTTATTTTCTACTAATAGTGACATTACTGCAAGTTGTAATTGATTAGTTTTACTAACAATGTAACTTTTTTAACAGATACTAGTTAATTAAAACTGTTGGAATTAAAGGTAAAATATTGAAGTTAAAATGGCAATAAACATCTTGATATTAATAATCAAATTATTTACAGTGTACTCTTTGATAGAACGTCTAATAAACAAAAAATATTTGTCAGTTTCACTATTACAATTTGTATCTATTAGTAGTTTTTAAGTTGCCTTTGAATATAGGGCTTTAATTTTTTAATTTCTTAAAATTATTTACTATGGCATCAGACGAGAAAGCAGCAAAACAACCAGAAGAATTAGAAAAGAAGCAAGAAGTGGAAGAGCTAGATAAACCTCAAGATTTAAAAGAAGAAGATAGCAAAAAGACAGAAAAATCAAAAGATGATGCAAAAGAAGGAGATTCTGCAGGTAAATCACCAATATCTAAAAAGTCAGCTAGTTCAATAGAGCTAGAGCGTACAAAGGCAAAGCCAAAAGTAATAAAGACTCCTAAGAAAAAGGTAGAGGATACAAGAAAAAGACAAGATAAAGGTGGTGGTAAAAAACAAAAAAAGTTTAGAGTTAAAAGTTGGTATGCTAATAGATATCAATTTGTTGTAGTGCAGAGAAATATTTTATTAATTTTTGCCCTATTTTCTACAATTGCTGTTAGTTTTGGTATGATTTTCTTAAATCATGTTGTTTCTTCAAAATCTTTGGAACCATATGTTATTGAGGTTGAAGAGAAAACCGGAATTCCAACGGTGGTAGATCAATTGACAGTAGAAGAATTTACAGGTAATGAATTAATGAAAAAATATTTTATTAATCAATTTGTTCATGCTTCTACTGGTTACAATGCAAAAACATACCCACAAGATGCGGAAAAGGTTAGGGTTTTTTCTAATCCTTCTGTATTTGGTAGTTTCCGTTCTCGTATTAAGCCAAGAGATCTTGGAACAAATACAAAGATGGTTATTAAGATTAAGTCAATACAGCTTCCAAATGAAACTACTGCTCAAATTAGAATTTTAAAACAAACATATGTTGGAATAAGTAATGATCTTACAGAAAGCAATGAATTGGTAACCTTAAATTTCTTTTTTGATCCAGATATTAACTTAAATATTCAAGAGAGATTATTAAATCCTTTAGGTTTTCAGGTTAAAAATTATTCACTTGTTGAAGAAATTATAAGTTATTAATGGTTAATATTATTAAAATAATATTATTAAAGTTTTTGCAAAGTCATCTAGTTATGATTATTTTGCTATCCAATATTGCTACGCCATTTTATGCTAAAAATTTATTAGCACAAAACATTCCAGTTACAACTGATTCTAGAATTAAAACTTTGGTTTATAATCGTAATGAAGTTTATCAGTTGAAATTTCATTATGGTTACCAATCATTTATTGAATTTGGAGAAGATGAGTCAATTGAAATGATCTCAATTGGTGAATCTTTTGCTTGGAGATTAACTCCTGCGGATAGGAGATTATTTATTAGGCCTTTAGAAGTTGCTGCTCATACTAATATGACAATAATTACTAATATTAGGACTTATCAATTTGATATTAGGTCTGGAGAATATAATGGCAAGGCTGATGAAGAGTTAGTTTATGTGGTGCGTTTTTTCTATCCAGACATTATGATAAAAAAACCAATTCCATCTATATTAGGGAATAAAAATCCTGGATCTATTCCTCCTCCCCCACCTCCACAGAAGAAGGGTGTAATTAGAAGTCCATCTGAGCCAGCTAGAATTAATAAAAAATTAAAAGGGTCTTTATCGCTAAATAATAGAGGTAATGAAATTAATTTTGATTATCAATTTGCAGGTGATGCTGCTGATATTACTCCTATTAAAGTTTTCGATAATGGTCAAGAAACTAGTATGCAATTTAAGAATAATAATCTAATTATTCCAACCATTAGTGCAGTAGATATTTTTGGGAATGAAGTATCAGTTAGTTATGTTATTAAAGATAATTATATTGTGATACCAACAGTTAATACTCAATTTACTTTAAGGTTAGCTGATAGTCTACTATGTGTATTTAATAACAGAATGATTCGTAACAACTAAATTACCAACTTCTTTCCTATGTCCTTTACTATTGCCATAATCGGCAGGCCAAATGTTGGCAAATCTACTTTATTTAATAAATTAGTCGGAAAATCATTTGCTATTGTTAATGATGTTGCTGGTGTTACTCGTGATCGCAATGAGGCCATGGCTAATCTTGGCCCAATTGAGTTTAAAGTTATTGATACAGCTGGGTTAGAGAGTGATGTGGTTGATGGAGATTTAGAAAGTAGAATGATTAGCCAAACTAAAGCAGCAGTAATGGATGCTGACCTCAGTATTTTTGTGGTTGATTACAAGTCTGGAGTTACACCAGTAGATATCCATTTTGCCACTTGGGTTAAGCAAGAAAAAATCCCTGCAATATTAGTGGTTAATAAATGCGACAATAATGAAGGAGAAATTTTTGAAAAAGAATATTACCGTTTAGGCCTTGGTCAGGCAGTTGGTATTTCAGCTGAGCATAAAGCCGGATTTAATTTGCTTTACGATATGATAGAGCCTTTTTATGATAAGTATCAAAAAGATTTTGGTGCCTTAGAAGAGGATTTAATTGCCAATATTGATAAAGAGAAATTTATTCAAATTGCTGTAATAGGTAGACCAAATTCTGGTAAATCAACATTTTTAAATCAACTAATTGGTAAAGATCGTTTAATAACTGGTCCAGAGGCTGGAATAACCAGAGACTCAATAGCTATTGATTGGGAATTTAAAGATTATCAAATTCGTTTAATTGACACAGCTGGTATTAGAAAAAAGGGTAATATTACAGCAAAATTAGAGGAGCTATCCTTGCTTGATAGTTTTCGTGCTATTAGATATGCTCAAATTGTAGTTATGCTAATTGATGTTAATATTGCCTTTGATCACCAAGATTTAGCAATTGCTCAAATGGCAATTAAAGAAGGAAGGGGAATAGTATTTGCAATTAATAAATTTGATTTAATAAAAGATAAAAAACCAGTTTTAGATGAGTTAAAATATAAGATAGAGAAATCATTGCCAAATGTAGTTGGTTCGCCATTAATTCCAATTTCAGCTTTAACTGGAGATAATGTGGTCAAAGTTATGCAAAATGTTATTAAGGTTTATGAACAATGGACTAAATATGTTTCAACTACAAAGCTTAATGAATGGATTAGGCATGCTGAAGAGAATCACGCGCCAATTATGGTTAAAGGTAAGCCAGCTAAGCTAAAATATATTACTCAAGCTAAAAAGCGTCCACCAACATTTGTTTTGTTCACTAACTATCCAAAGGCAATTAAAGGTGCTTATGAAAAATATTTAATTAATTCTTTAAGAAAATTCTTCAACTTAAAATTAATTCCAATCCGCCTTTTGATAAGAAAAAGTGATAATCCTTTTAAGGATGTAAAATATAAAAAATTCTCTAAGAAGACTCATAAGAAGTAAAAAAATAATTGTGCTCACTGAGCACAATTATTTTTTTAAACGCCAACTTCGTTTAAGGAATATTATTAATTTTTTCATATTTTAAGCGCTTTTTTATTAAAATTATGGCTAATATCAGGATATATTTGCCTTAATTTTCATGAAAAATAAGCTAAAATAGGGGAGAATTAATAATATTCCTGAAACAAAGTTGGCGTTTTAAGAAATTAGAAATTCATTAATTAGCGCTAGAGCACTAATAATAGCGGTATCAGCTCTTAAAATTCTTGGACCCAAACTAATGGAATTCATATTTTTGGTTTGATAGAAATTTTCAAATTCTTGTTTGGAGAAACCTCCTTCAGGTCCAATGAAAATTATTATTTCTTGATCTTGTTTTGCAATTATCTTACTTAACACTTTACTAGCTTTTTGGGCAGAGCCAGATTCATCGCATAAAATTAATATTTGATTATTATTTAAGGTTTTTAAATAAGAGTTGAGCTTGGTAATTTTTTCTAATTTTGGAATATCAAGCCTTTCACATTGTTCAGATGCTTCCTTAGCATTGCTCAAGAAGCGTTGTTCATTAATTTTATTAACAACACAATGGTTGGTAATGATTGGCTGAAATTTATTAACTCCCATTTCAGTAGATTTAGCAGCAACAAAGTCAATTCTAACATTTTTAACTGGAGCAAAGGCTAAAGTAATATTAGGAGAGTTAATTTGTTCTTTTTCTTTTTTTACTAGATTAATACTGCAACTTTTCTTATTAATCTCAATAATTTGAGCTAGGAACTCGCCATTTATACCATTAAAAACTAAAATTTGATCATCAATTTTATGGCGCATAACTTTAATTAAATAATCAAAATCATTCCCTCTAACTTCAATTATTTTATTTTTTTCTAATAGCTCTTCATTTAGGAATAATCTTACCCTTTTCATTATTGTTTTATGGTTGTTTTTAAAAAATAATAAATTAGATTGGTCAGCGAATTATCTATTTTGAGGTTTTGCGCAAGGGCGGTTAATAATACTACATCTAGTATGGTTATTCCTTAAGACCTATTAAATGTAGTTTTTACCTCACCTTTTGCGTAAGTCCTAATTTACATAAAAACTGTTGGATACATGTATTTTCTAACTTTAGTTACAATTTTAATAATTGCCAATTATTTTTTTTTAAAGAAGAAAATTGCTTTTATTAGTCAAAATTCAAAAAAGACTGCTAATAATTTTAGCTCTCTTCCGGCCCATTATAGCTATTGCTTTATTTTATGGTCTATTATCTTTGTTATTTTTGCTTTATTTACCATTAATAACCTAGCGTTTTTTGGTCAGATTTCTATTTCCTTGTTAGCTTTGGCTGCTTTTTCATTTTTAACAATATTTCTCTTTAAAAAAGGCTTCAATGCTCAAAGGCATTTAGAAGGTTTTGCCAAAAATTTAATGATGTTAGCAACATTATGTGGAGTAATAATTACAATCTTAATTACAATTTCAATTCTTTTTGAAGCGGTTCGCTTTTTTAAAATAGCTGGTTTTTTTAATTTTATTTTTGGCACTAGTTGGAATCCACAAATTGCAGTTCATGAAGGGCAGGGAGTTGGAGATAGTTCTTTTGGTATGATTCCAATATTTCTTGGAACATTATTAATAACAGGAATTGCCATGGTTTTTGCTGTTCCGTTAGGTTTATTTGCGGCAATTTACTTATCTCAATATGCCAGAAGTAGAGTTAGAGATATTCTAAAACCAATTCTAGAAATATTAGCTGGCATTCCAACGGTAGTGTATGGATATTTTGCTGCTGTTGTAATTGCCCCTTTTTTAAAAGGGTTTTTTGCTAATTTTGGCATTGATATTGCTTCAGAAAGTGCGCTTGGTGCTGGATTTGTTATGGGAATTATGATTATTCCTTTTATTTTATCCTTGTCAGAAGATGCCATTAGTGCTGTTCCGTCTGTTTTAAAAGATGGTGCTTTAGCAATGGGAAGTACAAAATCGGAAATGATTAAAAAAGTAGTTTTAGTTTCAGCTTTTCCAAATATAGTTAGTGCAATATTATTAGCTATTTCAAGGGCAATTGGCGAAACCATGATTGTGGTAATGTCAGCTGGTTTGGTTGCTACTATGACAGTTAATCCCCTTAATTCAGTAACAACAGCTACTGTGCAAATTGTAACATTACTTGTTGGAGATCAAGAATCTGATAGCCCAAAAACTCTAGCAGCTTTTGCTCTTGGGTTGGTTTTATTTGTAATGACCTTAATTTTTAATATTATTGCTTTAGTAACCATAAAGAAATTCAAAGCAAAATGATGGATATTCAAGAACAAATCAAAAATGGCTTAAAGAAGCGTCATAGAAGTGAAAAAATATTCAAGAATATGGGTATTTTTTCTATTATTTTGTCTATGACATTCTTGGTCATTTTATTTGTGTCTATTATATCTAAAGGATATTCTTCCTTTTTTACTCATAAAATTGCTTTTGATATTTCCTTAAAGCAAGAATATTTTAATGGTGATATTAGTCATAGATCTATTATTAAAGAAATACTTATTGCAAATTTTCCATCTGTTGAAGATAGTTCTTCAAATAAGCGTAAATTGAATAAATTATTAAGTAAGTCCTCGCGTCATGAAATTAAATATTTTCTTCAAGATAATATAGATAAAGAGATAAAGGATACAAAAATTTGGTTTACAGCCTCTTCAAAGGTTGATATTTTCTTAAAACAATTTGTCCATAAAAAAGAATATGATATTTATGATACTAATTTGACAAAGCAACAAGTTGATTGGATTAACGATTTAATAAAAGAGGATAAAATTAAAAAAGAATTTAACTTTAATTTCTTTAAAAATGCTGATTCAAGAGAGCCAGAAAAAGCAGGTGTTGGAGCAAGTATTGTTGGTTCTTTCTTTACGGTTATTGTTTTTTTAATTTGTGCTTTTCCTATTGGTGTAATGGCTGGTTTTTATTTAGAAGAATTTGCTCCTAAAAATATTATTACCGATATTATTGAGGTAACAATTAATAATTTGGCTGCTATTCCGTCTATTCTTTATGGTTTGTTAGGGCTTATTCTTTATCTTAATTTCTTTCATTTGCCACGATCCTCATCTTTAGTTGGTGGCTTAACCTTGTCCTTATTGGTATTGCCAATCATAATAATTGCTACTAGAAATGCTATTAATACTATTCCATCTTACATTAGAGATGCGGCCATTGCCCTTGGAGCTTCAAGAGTTCAGGTAATTTTTCATCATATTTTTCCTTTATCACTTCCAGGTATTATGACTGGAACAATTTTGGCAATTTCTAGAGCTCTTGGTGAAACAGCGCCACTTCTTATGATAGGAATGGTAGCTTTTGTTGCTGATGTTGCTCATAATTTAATGGATCCAACTTCAGTATTACCAGTTCAAGTTTATCTATGGTCTGATTCTCCAGAGCCTGGCTTTGTAGAAAAAACAGCAGGAGCAATTATGGTTTTACTAACATTATTAATAATATTTAATGGTTTTGCTGTTTATCTAAGAAAGAAGTTTGAAAAGAAGTGGTAATATTAAAGATAAGCTTTGGTATAAGAAGAGGTTGTTGATTAATGAATAAAGCTTTTATTTTAGATTAATATTATTTGACAAATCTTTATATTCACTATATTATGTTAAACTAATTTGTAAAAAATTTGAACAGTTCTTAAATTAAGTTAATATTAATTTATATATGATATGAATGTTTTATGATATTCTAGATACATCTTTAATAAATATTGTTAAGGCTCTTAGGAATACTTTTACTTTTAATAGGGCCTCTCGTTCAGAATATTGGTATTTTTCTATATTTATGTCAGTATTTCTTGCTATATTATGGCCTCTTTTTTCTAGTATGATATATATATTTAAGGCGCCATATTATGATTTTCTAACATTTATTGCTGCAATAATTACAACTTTTGCAGTATTTATTATTTTTTCATTATATACAGTTACCTCAAGAAGATTACATGATATAAATCATAGTGCTTGGTGGTTTTTCATTAATGTTGTTCCTGTGGTAGGTACAATATATTTTATTATATTAATGATGGTTGATAGTAATGAAGGATTTAACCAATATGGTGCACATCCAAACAGGTCTTTAGAGGATAGTGCAGCGTTAAAAGCAAGAAATGATTTAGAAGAATATTTAGATATTAGAGAAGTTCTTAATAGATAATAAGAAATAGTTAAAGTGATAAAATTAGTTGGGATTTTAAATATTACACCAGATTCCTTTTCTGATGGTGGCAAATTCTACAATTCAAATAATGCTTTAATCCAAACTCAAAAGTTAATAAAAGATGGTGCTAATATTATTGATGTTGGTGCTGAGTCAACCCGCCCTGGAGCAACTCCAATTGATAAAAATCAAGAATGGCAAAGATTAGAAAATATCTTACCAAAAATTATCAAAATTGCTCATCAAAATAATGTCAAAATTAGTCTTGATAGCAGGCATTATCAAACAATTAAAAAAGCTCTAGATCTTGGCATTGATATTATTAATGACGTAACTGGTTTTGATAATAAAGATATGGCATTAATTGGCGCTAAGAGTAATAAAAAATTAATTGTTATGCATAATTTAGGAGTGCCAGCAAGAAAAGATTTAATTATTGATCAAAACTTAGATGAAATAGAAGAAATAAAAAATTGGATGAAAAAGAAAATTTCTTTTTTACAAGAATTGGGAGTTAAAAAGGAAAATATTATTTTTGATCCAGGTGTTGGTTTTGGAAAAAATGCTAAACAATCAATTAATATTTTAAATAATATTAACCAATTTAAAGATTTAGGTTTGGAGATTTTTATTGGTCATTCCAAAAAGAGTTTTTTAGATGAGGTTAATGAAAAAGGAGATAGAGATAGTAAAACTATTTTTGTTTCAAAGAATTTAATAGGAAAAGGAGTAAGATATCTAAGAGTCCATGACGTGTCTAATCATAAATCTCTTTTATAAATAGATAGGTTAAAAGAGCCAGTTTTAAGTATACTGGCTCTTTTATTGTTATTCTGTAGGTTTAGGTTCTTCTTTTTTAGGTTCCTCAATATCAAGCGCATCCTCTATTGGCTCCTCAATATCAAGCTCATCTTCTGGTTTAGGAGCAGGTTTAGACTCTTCTTTTGCCATTGGTGTAGGAGTAGCTGTTACCTTATCGTCAGTTTTAACTTCTTGGGCAACTTTTCTGCCTTCTAATTCGGCAACTTTATTTTCTAAAGCTTCAATTTGCTCTTTAATGGCGTCGTAGTTTGTAACATTTTTAATTAACTTTTTAAAGCCAACGATATTTTTCCAAACTCTCCAAAGGAAAAATGCTATTGCAATCATTCCAGTAGATAAAAGGGCAATAAACATTTTAGCCATTTTAACGTACTTTTCAGCTTTATCTTTAATTGCACTAAATTTATTAATTCCATTCTCAGCTTCTTTGATGATTTCTTTAACTTTTGCTTCTTCTTCCTCTATCTTTGATTTTACTTCATCAATTTCACCTTGAATTCTATCAGTAACACTTTTAGTAGCTTCTTCAATTGCTTTGTTAATTTTTTGATCAATATCACCAACGCCTTTAATCGATTTAGTAATATCAGAATTGGAATCACCCGTAACTTTTTGTGCAACCCTGTCTAGCTCTTTTCCTAAGTCTAAGGAGAAAGCATTAGATGATATGTTTAAAATTAAAAGAGTAGATGCAATAAGGAAAAATAATCTTTGTTTCATAGCTTCAAGAAAATGAATTAATAATAACTATCTTTAGCGATCATACATTAATTTGAGGATAATGTCAATAATATTATTGTTTGATGATAACAATAATTACATAAACAAACTCTTTGTTAACTTTAATTTTTAAGAGATTTAGTGACCCCTACGGGATTACGTCGGATCTAAAGGTCCTCGTTGCAAACGCCTATTGCGCTAAGTTAGCAAAGCTAACTAAGCTTCATAACGGCTTTTTGTCGAACCCGTATTCCCACCGTGAAAGGGGCGTGAACGGCAGAGCTTGAGACCGAAGGTCGAAATGGCTGCAAAAACGATTGATAATCGTTTTTAGTAAATCGCGAGCATGAGCAACAGCGAATCTCAGGGTTAAATTTTCAATAATAAAGAAATTATTTGGTGACCCCTACGGGATTCGAACCCGTATTCCCACCGTGAAAGGGTGGTGTCCTAACCATTAGACGAAGGGGCCTAAAACAGCTTATAAGCGTTTTAATGTTAGGAAGACAGGCATTGTAAATTTCAAGAAACTAAAATGCAACTATATAACTATATAAAAATTTACATACGTTTTTGATAAGGCGGTGTAAATAGACCCATAAGCGCTAAGTTATACTATGTGCTTAATATCGTGAGAAACAATTAGTTTCCCAATTCAAAATAAGTCAATGATATGAGTTAATGTTGTAAATAATATAGTAGTCTATCATATTTGTTAGTCTCTTATTATAAATAATAAACTTAAACTTTTTCCTTCAATGTCCAAAGAAACCAAACAATCAGAAAGCGATATAATGCGAAATAACATGACAAGACTTTTTCAATCACTTATATCAGGAAATTCTCATAGAAGGGTTCTAAATGATGGTCAGACCGAGCTAATATATACAAGAATAGAGCTGGGAAACAGCGCAAATATAAGTAATGAGGATTTTTTAGCCTTAGAACAATCTAGAAGTGGTTCTCAAAGATTGCCTCAAGAACAGGTGCGAACCTTAATAGATCTTTATAATAACTCGCTTTTAACGGTGTTTGGTGGAGATTCCAGACCTGTAACAAGAATAAATGTATATCAACAAGAAGAGGTTCGGGGTCCAGCAGATGTTTTTGATGACAGTCAAAATGTGGCTGGTCAATCAATGCATTTTGAGATTTACCTTCCAATAGGCCAATATCAAACATTATGTGATACTTATTACAAACTATCCCAAGAAAAAATAGCAGCAGCTAGAGGTGCTGCATCTGGATTATTGGAATCTAAAGATTTACCAGCAGGAATAGGAGATAATTTGGGAGAGATGTTGACTACTAGGGATGGAGCGAACGTTTCTACGGTAAACAGAATATCAAATCAAAGATCCAAGGAAGCTGTTCATCGCCACGTAACCAATCCTAGAAAACAAGAAGTTAATAAGGCTACTGGTGTATCAGATTCTACGATATTAAATATTATTTCTGATTATGAAATTCCGAACCCAAGCATTGATGCATTTGACTCAGAAGTTTTAGAGGATGGAAAGTCCAATACCAAGGCACGATAATTAAGAAAGGTAAACGTTTTTGATTTCCCTCACATGATAAGTTCTGCTCCTCTTAGAAACCGCTAACCATGAAGTAATTTGATTCCAATTTTTCATTACTTGGTTTAGCGTTATTCTGGGCTCAATTGCCAGTTGAATTTGGTGAAAAGCAAAAGAAAATTCTAGCCATAAATTTCTATTTTTGTTATTTGTCTCATTTCTATGGAGAAGTGTTTTTTTTGATGTTTGCAACACGAATAAATTTCTCAGTCAAAAGGGCAATTAGCAATTTACCATATATCCAAGCTTTAGAGCTTTTATCACTATATTTAGGTAAATGACCAAGAGATGTTATTGATTTTAGCCTTTTAAAAGCTAATTCAATTTGCCATCTTGTTCTGTACCAGCTTAATATTGAATAAGTCGGACATTCTTCTTTTGTAAAAGTAGTAAATATTATGACATATTTAGCATATTCAAAAGTATCGGCTCTAGTATTCTTATTTTTTCTACTAGCTGCATCTTTTATCTTTTTAATTGCTTCATTAGTAGAACCTTCATCTTTTCTGATAGCGCAAATTCTACCTTTTATTCTCTTGGTATTTTTAATATCTTTGATATAAACATCCCATTCATCATAATCACCAACCTCTTTTAAAATTCTAAGATTAGACAGTAAATTAATTTTATCACCACTACAGTCATATGAAACAGTATTTGCTCTGACAATAATATCTGCTCCATTCTCTACAACATAGGATATTTGATTAAAGCGAGAATAATTCCTATCAGCAATTATACATTCATCGTTTTTTACAGGATAACTTGCTATTGATTCGCCATTGCCCTTACCTTTGGCATTAACTAAGTTGAAATAATCACATTCAAAATTAGGAAAAGAAAAACTATAATTTATTCTCCAATAACTCCCTGTTTTACCAGGTTCTTTCACAACTGATCCATCAACCAATCTAATCTTCTTCTTAATATTACCTAGTAGAGCAGAATTAACAGTTTTTTGCTCAAGATAAAGAGCCTCACACATATCTTTTAACCATAACTCACTTCTTCTTAAAGCATTTAAAATACCAACATCTGAAATATCCAATAATCCTGATAATTTACTTCTTACAGAAGTTTCCATTAATGAGTAACCCTTGCCTATATGCAACAATAGAATACGAAGCAAAACAGAAGCATCTTTTATTTTACGATTACCTTTTAAAACATTGTGAGTTTCACATGATTCATTCCAATTATATGGCAATAACTCTTTTATAAGAGTCCAATCATCCAATGAATCTTGAATGTTTGGTACTGAAGATGAAGAAACGGATGATGACGATAATATTGAATTAGACATTTTCTCCCAAAAAATTCATTAATATTACTGCTTTGATACATATTAATATTAATTTGAATTTTTAATGTCAAAATAACTTAGTGCTTATGGTAAATAGACCCCCTACAATATATTTTATATGGTTGATGAAAAAAGTCTAACACCTTGTTTATTATTTTGACCCCTTTGCCTTTACTTTATTTAAATAGGTATACTGTTCTCTTATTTTCAACCCCTTTACTTATAAAAGAATTTTAATTCAACTTAGATATTGACTATTTGTATATTAGTGTGTATAATACACATTATACTAACTACCTTTTTAATTTACTTAGATGAACGGTAAAAAATTAATAAAAGTTTTAGAAAAAGATGGTTGGTTTCTGGTTGCCACTAAAGGCAGCCATAACCAGTATAAACATAACTCTAAAAAAGTGAGGGTAACAGTTCCTCACCCCAAAAAGGATATTCCAAAAGGAACTATTTTGAGTATATTAAAACAGGCTAATTTAAGTAAAAATTTATTAAAATAATAAGGAGGAAAAATGTCAAAAACATCAAAAGAATATATAGCAGTTATTCATAAAGACGATACTTCGGATTATGGAGTTGTTTTTCCTGATTTCTTGGGCTGTATAACTTCTGGCTCAACCCTAGAAGAAACAAAAAATATGGCAGAAGAGGCTTTACAGTTTCATATTGATGGAATGTTAGAAGATAAAGAAGAATTACCAGAATCATCAACTTTAGATGATATTAAAGTAAAATATCCAGATGCAGAGGCTTTTTTAATAATATCTTCAAGGATTCCAGCGGTAGCAAAAAGAATTAATGTAACTATTGATGAAAAACTGCTAAGAAAATTAGATAAATACTTGGAAGAGCATGGTGATAATCGTAGCCATTTCTTTGCAGAATCTATTAGGGAAAAAGTGGTACAATATTAAAAAAGCGTAACTGGGGTTCAATAGAAATCTCTATGTATTTTGAAGTAGACAGTATATTTATTTCATAAAGGTCAGGTTTATTTTATTAGGCATTAATGAAGTAGTTGGGAGTTTTTTTTTGCTATTTTTTAAATAGACATTATTCCTTAAAACCATCTATCTTTTCTTTACAAACAGTCTCAACAACTTTCTTTAAACATTCAACTTTTTTGATTAAGTATTTTAATTGTTCTTTGGTTATGGAGTAGTTTTTGTCGTATCTGGCTTCTACGTAGGCTCTTTTTAAGAGATCGAAACATTCTTTTTCTTCAACTGTATTTTTTGGGAAGATGTTGAGGAATTGTTTTGAGTGGTAGATTAGGGGTTTGTTTAATTTTTCTAGGTCGTGGAGTTTTGGGCTGTAGTTTGTAAACACCAAGTGCGAGCATTGATAGAGAGATTCTGTTGCTTGGTAAAGGTTGAAGGCTGCTAACTTATAATTTTTTCTATTAAAATAAACCTTGTAACCAAACATAAATTCTTTAGAATTATCCATCCAAATACTATAATACTCCGTCGCTATCTTCTTCTTTTCCTCATCTTTTAATTACTTTGCCTCTTTCAACTAATTTGAGTCTTCACTTTGATAAAGAAGTATCCCTTCTTTTTTAATATCTGAGAAGAAATATTGTCCTTTTCTTAATTCTTTATTAACTCTTGTAAGTGGTTCAATTATTATTGAAGCTGGATGTTCAATGTCTGGTAGTTTCTTATCTATTTTTTCATTAATCTTACTTTCTAAATTTCTAGCATTTGCTCCTGTGCCAAAGTTATGTTGTTTGGTAATTACGAGAATATCATAGTCGGAAACATAATCTAATAATCTACCATCAGATTCTTCTTTTAATTCATTTATCCAATTGCCACGTGCAAATGAGCTAAAAAGAATTATGTGAGATATCTTTTTTTTGCCAGTTGCTTTAATAATATCTGTTATTTGAGTTATTGTTTCTTGATGGGATTTGGATTTTACTGGTAGCTGTGTTTTCATCAATTCTTGAATTATTTAAAAGATAAGCGGAAGAAATTTACCTTATTTATTCAAGCTTTGCAACTGTTTTATTGATCTTGCTTCAGCTACTGGATTTTGCTAATGCTTTATATAATAAGTTTAAACTTATACACATGTTACAAGTGGAGGAGGAATCTCCTCCACTCTGGGCACGAGATCTTGTCACATAAGATAATCTAGAGCTTCTAAACGAAGCTCTAGATTATCTGAAGTTCAAGATGACAGCTTCTTACATGAAGTATCTATCACGAAGCTTAAGATTCTTTGAAGCTCAAGATAACAGTTTGGCCATGAGGAATAATTGTGATGTGTTTATCTTTTGCGTGTAGTTACCTGTCATGCTGAATTTAGAAAATGTTAGAATTACATAGTAATTCTTACAGTTTCTTATATGAAGTATCTCACCCCAAGAAACGTTAGCTAGAATTAACAAAGGTTAATGTGACACATACTCAACCAAACAACAAACAAGCATCTCCATAAGAATAAAAACGATATTGTTCCTTTATGGCATGTTGATAGAGATTTTTGGCGTTTTTTTTGCCAATAAAAGCAGATATTAACATAAATAATGTCGATTTTGGTAGATGAAAATTGGTCATTAAAATATCAACTATTTTAAATTTATATGGTGGGTAAATAAAAATATTAGTATCTCTTGATTGAGGTTGTAGCTGGTTATTTTTATCAATTGCAGATTCCAAAACTCTTAAAGAAGTTGTGCCTACAGCTACAATCCTTTTACCACTTTTTCTAGCTTCATTAATAATGTTGCAAGTCTCTTCATTAATAGTGAAATATTCCTCATGCATTTCATGATCTTTGATAAATTCACTTTTTACAGGCAAGAAAGTTCCAGCACCAACATTAAGAGTAACAAAAACTTTTTTAACTTTTTTTGTCTCTAATTGTTCAAATAATTCTTTGGTAAAGTGTAGTCCAGCGGTAGGGGCAGCAACTGCTCCTGGTTCTTTAGCAAAGATAGTTTGATAATTTATTTCATCCTTTTCATTTTTTATTTCTCTTTTTATATATGGAGGGAGAGGAACTTGGCCATATTTTTCAAGATTTTGATAAAATTTATTGCCAAAACAGTTAAATTCTAAATCAATAAAGCCATTTTCATGTTTTTTTATTACTTTAGCAAAAAAATCATCAGATATTTTAAATATTTGGTCAATTTTTAGCCTTTTAGCTGGCTTGGCCATAACCTGCCAAATATTTTTGTCTAAATTTTTATGTAGATTAATTTCAATTTTAACATCATCTCTTGTGCCAGATAATTTTGCTTTAATAACTTTGGTATCATTAAACACCATAACATCTCCATCTTGTAAATATTCTATTAAATTTTCGATTTTTTTATCTGACACCAAATTATTTTGAAAAACTAACATTTTGGCTTTTTGTCTTGGATAAAATGGTTTGTGAGCGATTAATTTTTCTGGTAAATTAAAATCAAAATCGTTAGTTTTTAGCATAATTTTAAGTAACTTTAAGAAAAATAGTGGATAAATTTACAGATTTTGGCTTTAAAAAAGTAAAAATAGGAGAAAAATCAGGCTTAGTCAAGGAAGTTTTTGATAATGTGGCCTCTAAATATGACATTATGAACGATCTTATGAGTAGTGGCTTGCATCGTTTGTGGAAAGATAAGATGGTTGAAGAGATAGATTTAAAAAGAGGTAAAAAATATAAATTTTTAGATGTTGCCGGCGGTACAGGAGATGTTTCATTTAAAATTGCTAAAAAATGTCAAAAATTCAATATTAAAACTGATATTGAAGTGTCTGATATTAACCAAGAAATGCTAGATGTTGGTAAGAAAAGAGCTATTGATAATAATTTATTTGAAGGGCTTAATTTTGCTTGCGCTAATGGTGAAAAATTGCCTCATAAAAATAATCAATTTGATTTTTACACCATTGCTTTTGGTATTAGAAATTTTACCAATATTGATAAAGGTTTAAAAGAAGCATATCGTGTTTTAAAACCAGGTGGAAAATTTATTTGTTTAGAATTTTCAAAAGTTAATAATGCTGTTTTATCAAAGCTTTATGATCTTTATACATTTAATGTTGTGCCAAAAATTGGTAAAATAGTTGCTGATGATGAAGAGTCATACCGTTATTTAGCTGAGTCTATTAATAAATTTCCTAATCAAGAAAAATTTAAAAGCATGATTCAAGATGCTGGTTTTAAAAATGTATCATATCAAAGCCTAACCTTTGGAACAGTAGCAATTCATACAGGTCATAAATAAAAATTGTAAAAAAATAAATTATGGCAAAAAAAAATACAGGAAAATCCACAAAGCTTAATTCTGGCAGAGTTGGAAAAGTTAGAGGCACATCAAAAGATAGAAGATCTTTTGCTGGCAGAGAAACAAAAAAAGTAATATCTGATAAAGAGCTTCTTTTGGAAATGTCTCGTGGTGCTAAAGCTCGCCAAAAAGAATCTCTTGAAAAATTGCTAAAAAAGAAAAATCCCAAAACAATAGTAGATTGTGAAGATCTATTTGAAAAGTTTGTAATAGAAAATTTTGTTGATTTCTATCAAAATTACAATGAACAACAAGCATTAGCAAATATCGATGTAAAACAGGTCAAGCCTTCTCTAGATTTAGGGAAATTAAATGATCTTAGAAAAAGAAAAACAAGGCAAGGCGCTTCAATGCTTGAAGAAGTATCTATGCAAGTAACTAAAGCTGCTTTTAATGTTTTTATGCCAATTTTAGCAGCACGTTTTGCCATAGAAGGATTACAAAATCCACAAATTCAAAATGGCTTGATTGCTGCTGCATCAGGAGGAGTTGCTAATAAATTAAAAGGAGGAGATTTTAGTGTTGGAGCTGCAGCTGGGTTTTCAGGAGCGCTTTTTGCTGATAATGTTGTTCCAGCTGCTGCTACAAGAGATACCAGTAATGGGTTTAATCCTGGTGTAAATTTTGAGGATATGTTTAGCGATAATCCTATATTTAATTACCAAAAAGGGCGCGATTATTATAATGAGGGTAATTTTAACAAAGCTCTAGATAGCTATCAAAAAGCATTAAAGTCAGATACAAAGAGTTCTATGTATAATTATGGTGTAGCGCGTGCCTATTTTGCATTAGCAAAATCTAGTAAAAATATAGAACTTTTACATGAGGCAAAGAAACATTTTATCAAAGCTCTTAAATATGACAAAGAAAATGTAAAAGAATATAATCATATTTATCATTCTCAATTGGGAGATATTTACTCCATGTTAGATGATATTAAGAACTCTAAGAAACATATTAAAAAAGCATTAAAGTTAAAACCAGACCATCATGAATATAATTTTGCTTTATCAGTAATTTATTTTGAAGAAGGTGAGATTGATAAAAGTATGGTTCTTATTGATAAAGCTCTAGAATCAAAGCCTAATATAAAACATTATAAAGAACATCGTTTGAAAGTAGCTCAAAAGAAGGAAGAGCAAGAAAAAGGCACTTCTACGTCTAACAAACAAAAAAAATCAACCACTACAAAAAAAGAAAAACAGCAAAGTATTAAGAAAAATAATAAGGGAAAGAAAAACAAAAAAGTAGATAATATAACAAGATTACAAGAAGCTTTAAATAGTGGTAATAATGAAGAAATTATCAAAGAACTAAAAAAGCAAGGTGACATAGAAAATGAGTCAGTGTTTTTGGAATTACTTAACATGGGAGCATCTCCATTATATATTGCTGTAAAAAATAAAAATGATATTATTGTAGATAAATTGCTAGAAGCAGGTGTTGATCCTGATAATTATGGTACTACAAATTTTATTACAAACACCCCACTGCAAAAAGCTGTAATAAACAATTCAACTAATTTAGCTATTAAATTAATTAAAAAAGGTGCTGATTTTAGATAAACATATGAGCTTGGAAATTCTATTATTTATACAGCTATAAGAAATGGCAATATTAATATAGTAAGGGAATTAATATCATCTGGTGTTAATGTTAATCAAAATATAGATGATGAAAAACTTAACCTACTAAATGCAGCTGCTTATCATGGTCATCTTGAAATTGTTAATTTATTGCTTCAAAGCGATATTGATATAAGAACTATTAATAATTGTGAGACAACAGCACTTGATTATGCATTACAAATGATTATAATGGGTCCTCAAGTTGAAGAGATATCATTTGATGAAAATAATTATAAAAATATTGCAAAAACACTTATAATAGCAGGTATAAAAAAAGTATTTATTAGAGCACCATACAGTTCAAGAAAAATTTATGATAGTCTTGTAAAAGAAATTAAACAAGAGCAAGGGGGGGGTAAAACAAGATGAGGTAAAACAAGATGAGGTAAAACAAGATGAGGTAAAACAAGAAAGAGAAAAACAATTACAAAACTCTTCTACAATAAGCAAGCAAGCAGAAGATGATATTGAAGTTTTAGAAGAATCTAAAACACAAGATGCTTTAAAAGAGACCCAAGAGTTAGGGGGTGATATGTCTAAAGCTGTAGCAGTTGGTTTTGTGGTTGTGGCTGTAACTGCTTATCTAATGCATAAATCTAAGATGAATGGTTATGAGCAAAGAATTGCACAATTAGAAGAAGATATTAATAATGCTAATCAAAATGCTAGAAATCAAGGTGAAATAGAGGATAAATTAAGAGATGAAAATAAAGCTTCCATGCAAAGTATCTCTCAAATGAGAGAAGAAATTGCAACTCTAAAAGCAAAGTATCAAAGAACAAAAGAAATCAATTATAAAATGGGAGGTAAATTAAAAGAATATGAGGCTTTTATTGATGGTATGCAAGATGATAAGGAGCAATATGAAAAATCAGCAGATATATTTAGAAAAATATTTTCTGTATCATCAAAGAGAAATGAAAAGCTTTACAAAATGGCAATGAAAGATTTAATTAAGCAACAGGGAATAGATACATCAGGAGATATGGATGAGTTTATAAGATGCGCTACGGCATTGAAAAATAATAGATATTTTAATGCTGCAATAGATGAAGAAGATATTAAGAGCAATGAATTTACAAGCGCATATGCCAATGTTAGTCGCAGCAATACGGGCAATAGTGTTGAATGTTTTATTATGGCATTAACTATGTTAAAAGATCCAACGCAAATGAAAAGAGAGCGTGGGGTTGATGTTAATTCAGTAAAAAATCTTAGAAATCTATTAGCAGAGGCAATGCTGGAAATTCAAGAAGAGTTTGATCAAAAAGAGAAAAATATTCCAAAACCATATACTTCTCCTGTAGATTTTAAAGGTGGTAGTGAAAAAAAGCATAGTAGATAATTTTCTATAATAATAATTGCTGATAGTTGTTGATTGGTGCTTTGCCAATCGCTTTTTGGTCTTGACTAATAAAACTTTATTATTATTATCCATCCTCCTAATTAATAATTTTTAAGAACTAAGGTATGGCAAAGGCAGATATTCACCCTAAACAGCATGAAATTACCATTGAGTTAAATGATGGTACTAAGATGCAAATTGCTACTAATTATGGTAAAGCAGGTGAAAAGTTAAAATTAGATATTGATCCAACTAACCATCCAGCTTGGCAAGAAGGCAATAAAGCTTTCATTAATGTTAATGATGATAGAGTTAGTAAATTTAACAAGAAATTTGGTAATTTTGGTTTTGGCGTTCAAGGCGCTGCTGCTAACAAAGAAGCTCCAAAAGCAAAAACTCAAGATAAGCCTAAAGTAGAGGATAAACCTCAAGCTGAAGCAAAACCAGAAACTGAAGCAAAACCAGAAACTGAAGCAAAATCTTAATCTAACATACCCCATAACGGGATGGGGTCAATGACTAAAAAGTCATAAACCAAAGGTTTATGACTTTTTTGCTTTGACCCCCTATTAAAGTGACAAAGCCAGAATTCACCAAAAACGGTGTTAATATTAAAGTGACAAAGCCAGAATTCACCAAAAACGGTGTTAATATTAAAGTGGCAAAGCCAGAATTCACCAAAAACGGTGTTAATATGATAAACAAAAAAACAGTTCTTTGCCTATCTGGATGGGCACAAAAACCCAATTCTCTTGAAAATCTATTTACTGCAAAATCTAATCACTTTGAAGTTATTAATTTTGATTATTCAATATTTAATAATATTGATGATTTTTTTCAGGCAATTTTAGATCTTAGAATTAAGCCTGATATTATTGTTGGTTGGAGTTTAGGAGGGCAGTTAGCTTGCAGATTAATTGCAGAAAAAATATTAAGCTCTAACCATTTAGTATTAATATCCACCCCTTTTCAATTTGTAAAATCAAGGAGAATTGCAGCTGCAATGCCACAAAAATCATTTGATGAATTTTATCATAATTTTGTTTCAAGACCAGATAAAACTTTAAAGAAGTTTTCTTTATTGATGAATATTAATGATAAAAATGCCACACAATTGGCCGATAATCTTGATATTAATGACAATAATCATCAAAAATTAGCTTTTTGGCTTAAAGAATTAGAAAGATTTTCTTGTTATGATTTAAAATTTGATGATTTTCCTAAAACCAATATTATTCATGGATCGTCTGATTTGGTGGTTCATCCAAGTCAAAGCAAGATATTTAAAGAAAAAATTTCTAATTCAGAATTAAAAATTATTAATGGTTGTGGTCATACGCCACATATGTCAGATAATTCTCTTGTTTTTTAAGTGATTGTAACTAGATTAATGAGCCTTCCTTAAGGTAAATTTAAGTTAAAATAGTATTAAGCAATGGCAAATAAGAAAAAGTCAAAATTAAGTGATCCACAAAATGTTAATAATATTGCTCTGCAAGAAGAGATAAAGAAGAGTAATTCTGAGTCTGTAGTAAAGGCAAAATTATTATGCGAAGCTTTGCCTTACATGAAAAGATTTTCAGGTGAAACTTTTGTTATTAAGTTTGGTGGCAGTGCCATGGGAGATGAAGATAATATTGCTAAATTTGCTCGTGATGTAGTGTTGTTAAAGCAAGTGGGCATTAACCCTGTTATTGTTCATGGTGGTGGGCCACAAATTGGTGAAATGCTTAAAAAGTTAGATATTAAATCTTCCTTTATTGATGGTTTGCGTGTTACTGATGCTAGCGCTGTTGAGGTGGTTGAAATGGTATTGTCTGGTTCAATTAATAAAGATATTGTACAAAAAATTAATCAGGCTGGGGGGATGGCTATTGGCTTGTCTGGCAAAGATGGAGATTTGATTCAAGCAAAAAAATTAAGTAGAACTCGTAAAGATCCAGATTCTAACATTGAAAAAATTCTTGATTTAGGTTTTGTTGGAGAGCCAGATTACATTAATCCTGATGTGTTATCTAATTTTGAAGACACAGATGTTATTCCAGTTATTGCACCAATTGGTGTAGGTAAAGGTGGTGAAACTTACAATATTAATGCTGATACAGTAGCAGGAGCTATTGCTGGAGCTTTAAAAGCAGCAAAATTAATTATCTTAAGTGATGTTGATGGTGTTATGCTTCCTAATAAGGAATTAGTTAGTCATTTAGGTGTTGCTACCGCTAAGGAATTAATTAAAGATGGTGTTATTAAAGATGGTATGATACCAAAAGTTGAAACATGTATTAAATCTTTAGAAGATGGTGTAGAATTTGCTCATATCTTAAATGGCTCGGTTGAACATATTCTTCTTATGGAGCTTTTTACCGAGAAGGGTGCTGGAACTATGATTTTCTATTAGAAAATTTATTGTGGTTGGTATTTTATCTTATCAATTTTCCTAAAAAGTATTTTATTAGAAATTTCGGGAAACATATTTCTTGTTACTAATTTCATTTTATCAATATTATTCCCAGTTATATCTGAATAGATCAATATTTGATGTAAATCATCTTTTTCTAGGATTGTTTTTCGTTTTTTTATCTTATTTTTAGAAATTTCTAACTCTATTTGATGTTTTATTTTGCGACCAAATAAAGCACCTTGAGTTATTATGTTTGGGTTATTATTAAAATTTTCAGCAAAAAATGACTCAATATTATTTTCTAAGAATGGAAAATGAGTGCAAAATAATCCAAGACTACTGATAGTTTTTACATCTGGAAAAATTGATACCATCTCATCTAAATCATTTTTTACAGCTTGTTGTTGAATTTTATTCTCTACACCATTTTCAATATTTTCTACCCAGTATTTAGGAGAAAATGAGTATATATACATAGCAACATTATCTCTTTGGTGTTTTTGGTTATGAATTTGATTTAGTGCTTTTTCGTAGACACCACTATTTACAACAGCTTTTGTAGCTAATATGCCAATATGCATTTCTTTTTTGCCTAGTGAGTTTTTAACTATTTTAGTATTATCATAAAGTTTACTGGCGCTGTCGTAAATAATTGGCCATATTGTAGTTTTTGAGAAAGTATTATTGATATATTTCTGGTAATTTTTATCAAATATTGTTGAGGCGGTATTGCAAGCTGCAATGGCTATGTTGGGATTGTAGTTTTGTACCATGTGATGAATAAAATTATTTGTTAAAAATTTAATATCATCCCTATTTTTTGTGCCATAAGGTGCGTTGATACTGTCTCCAACATGGTAAAAATTAAATTTTACATAATATTTAGATTCAATATCATAAAGATATTGATCTATTTCTTTATATGCATCCAAAGCAAATATTAACCCGCCAACCCCAGAATCACCAAAAGAAATATTATATTTTAAGGTCTGATTTCTTGAAGAATTTAAATTAGAAATTAAAGATAGTAAGGATGTAAGGGCTAAGGCAAATAGTAATAGAATTGCCAATTTCCTCTTAAAGAAAGAGGCACAGTATTTTATCATAGCTTATATGGCAAAGAAATTTGGTGATATTATTTTATGCAATATAGCCAAGATAGGTAGAAATGATGAGAAGATCAACCGCGCTAAATACCAATGCTGGTCGCCATTTTGTTATTGGCTCTTTTAATAGCAATTTTCTTATAAAAGTTTTAGATCTATTTTTCTTTTTTTCAGCTTTTAATGCTTTCTTTTCCTTTTTAGTTAATTTTGGCTTTTTAGGGCAGTTTTTTCTAATTAAAACAATATGAAAGATAAAATAGATGGAAATTATTGAAGATATTGTGTAGTCAATTATTGCAACATCAAAATTTTTAACAATTGGACGCAAGAAGAAATAGGTAACAAGATAGGCAACACCTCCCCACCATAAAAATATATTACTTAGTTTTTCCTTTCCATTCCATGCAGTATTAAATGATTTAATAAATTTCTTTTTGCAATTATTTACTATATCCTTAACCATTTTAATATAATTTAAAGTTATTAAGAAGCAGCCTTTTCATCCCCAGGAAGGCTGTACTGCGTGCCATTCCAAGGGCTTTCAAAGTCAAAATTACGATATTCTTGTGCTAGTTTAACATCTTCATAAATAACCTTCTTTTGCTCCTCATCATATCTAACTTCTTTATAACCCGTTAGAGGGAAATCTTTTCTTAAAGGATGGCCTTCAAAACCATAATCAGTAAGAATCCTTCTTAAATCAGGATGATCTTGGAATTTTATGCCATACATGTCAAAAACTTCTCTCTCATACCAGTTAGCACAAGGAAATATTTCACAAGCTGTTGGTACTAAGATATTGTCATCAACGCTAACTTTAACAGTAATTCTATTATTTAATTTTAAACTTAAAAGATTGTAGATAACTTCAAATCTTGGGCTTTTTACTCCAAGTAAGTCGGCTCCGAAAATGTCTAACAAAACCTTAAAAGATAGTTTTTTGCTATTTTTTAAAAATTCTAAAAATTTAATTATTTCATCTTTTTGTACAAAGATAATGAGGTTTTCATTTTGAATTTTAGGAATTGTTAATTTTCCCTCAAAATTTTCTGAAATGTATTTTCCTTGTTCTTCTAAATTCACTTTATTTCAAATAATTTAATTATCTTTTAAGACGGCCAGTTCTTTTAATCTTTTTTTGTAATTGTAAAACACCATAAAGCAATGCTTCTGCGCTAGGAGGACATCCTGGCACATAAACGTCAACGGGTACAATGCGATCACATCCTCTAACAACTGAGTAAGAATAATGGTAATATCCACCGCCATTAGCACAGCTTCCCATAGATATTACATATCTTGGTTCTGCCATTTGATCGTAAACTTTTCTAAGTGCTGGGGCCATTTTATTGGTTAGGGTACCAGCTACAATCATAACGTCTGATTGTCTTGGTGATGGTCTAAAAACCATACCAAACCTGTCCATGTCATAGCGGCTTGCTGCGGCTTGCATCATTTCAACAGCACAACATGCCAGGCCAAAAGTCATTGGCCAAAGTGATCCAGTTCTAGCCCAATTGGCTAAATCATCTAATTTTGCTACAACAAATCCCTTATTATTTAGCTCTTCATTAACTTGGCCAAGTATGACATCTTGGTTTAGTGGGCTGATTAATTTATTGTCTGTTTTTTGCTGTTTAATATTCATTAAAGGCAAATTACCATCTCTTGTATTTATTATTTCCATTCTAGCGCCCCTCTTTTCCATTCATAGATAAACCCAACAGTAAGTAGTGTTAAAAATATCATCATTGACCAAAAGCCAAAAACTCCAATATCTTTTAAAACAACAGCCCAAGGGAATAAAAAGGCAATTTCAAGATCAAAAATAATGAATAAAATAGCAACTAAGTAAAATTGGATATCAAATTCATTTCTAACTTTACCCTCAGCTTCAAAGCCACATTCATATTGAGATAATTTTTCTTTGTCAGGGTTTTTAATAGCAACAATAAAGGGAATAGCAATAATTACAATGCTAAGCACAGCCGCAACGCCGATAAATAATATTATTGGTAAGTAATCATTAGCGATTTCGTTCATTTTAAGAGTGATTCCTTGATAAATTAGAAAGTTAGTAATATTATTATTCGATAAAGCAATAATCAAGTAGAAAATAATATGTTTACAGGTCTAAATACAGCTTTAATTACACCATTTAAAAATGGTAAAATTGATGAAAAAGCTCTAGAAAAATTAGTAGAATTTCAAATTGCTGGTGGTGCTAGCGGCATTGTACCATGTGGCACAACTGGCGAATCTCCAACTTTGACTAATGACGAGCATGTCCAAGTTATTAAAGGTTGTGTAGATATTGTTAATGGTAGAATAAAAGTTATTGCTGGCACTGGTTCAAATTCTACCTTAGAAGCAATTGCAATGACTAATCATGCTGCCAAAATTGGTGCTGATGCTTCACTTTCTGTTGCTCCATATTACAATAAACCAACTAAAGAGGGTATTTTTGCTCATTTTAAAGCTATTAATGACAATTGCGACATACCTTTAATTATTTACAATATTCCAGGAAGAAGTGTCATTGATATTAGCGACGAACAAATTGCCGATTTAGCAAAATTAAAAAATATTATTGGTGTTAAAGATGCAACTGGCGATTTATCCAGAGTTGCTACTTTAAAATTGTTAGTAGATAAAGATTTTTTGATGTTATCTGGCGAAGATGCAACTGCTCTTGGTTTTAATGTTATGGGTGGTCATGGTGTTATTTCTGTTACTGGTAATGTTGCTCCAAAAATGGTTTCTGATTTACAAAAAGCTAGCTTAAATGGTGATGTAAAAACAGCCTTAGAATTACAAGATAAATTAACTAATTTACATAGTGCAATGTTTTGTCAAACTAGCCCAATACCAGCTAAATATGCTGCTTCTTTGATGGGTTTATGTAGTGATGAAATTCGCCTTCCTTTATGTGCTCCGTCTGATGCAGTAAAGAGAAGAGTAGAAAAAGAATTAAAGAATTTAGATTTAATCTAATGCAAAATTTGGTATCAACCAAAGAATTAGCCAAAAAATACAACTTATTAGCTAAAAAATCTTTAGGTCAAAATTTTCTATTTGATCATAAAATTACTGATAAAATAGCTAATAAGTCTGGTCAAATTGAAGGTAAAAATATTTTAGAAATTGGTCCAGGGCCAGCCGGTTTAACTAGATCTATTTTAAAAAATAATCCCAAAAAACTAGTAGTAATAGAGCAAGATGAAAGAGCTATTTCTTTACTTGAAGAAATTAAAACTTATTACCCTAATCTAGAAATAATTCATGGTGATGCTTTAAAAATTGATGCAAATAAAATTTTTTCAAATCAAAAATTTAAAATAATTGCTAATTTACCATACAATATTGGTACTGTATTGCTTTTTCAATGGTTGGAGAATTTACAAAATATTGAGTCTATGACTTTGCTTTTACAAAAAGAAGTGGTGCAAAGAATTATTTCAAAACCCAATAGCAAAAAATATGGTCGCTTAGCAGTGATGATTAATAGTTTTTGTGAAAGTAAAAGCCTCTTTGATATTGCTCCTGGGTCTTTTGTGCCAGCACCAAAAGTTACATCATCTTTGGTTCAAATAACCCCTCTAGAAAAGCTAAATAATAATATTGACTTTAAAGTGTTAAGCAAAATTTGTGCAGCTGCTTTTAGCCAAAGGCGCAAAATGCTACGTTCTAGTTTAAAGTCTCTTAATATTGATGTTGAAGATTTATTAACTAAATGTAATATCGATCCGTCTTTGAGAGCCGAGCAATTGAGCTTAGAAGATTTTTCTAAATTGGCCAATAATAGCTGCATATCTGCAAATGAATAATTTAAATATTTTTTCTAAAAATTCTAAAATTAAGTTCCAAGATCTTTATTCTCAAAAAGGCCTTGTGCAGTTAAATCAAATTTTTACTGATTTTTTTGCAAAGCAAGATCCTACTTTACTTGAAGAATTTACAAATTTAAAAAATAATAAAGCTAATTTTTCCAGCAAAGAAGAGGCAAATATTTTAATAGAAGTTGCTAAAATTCTAGAAAAATTCTTAATAGAATTATTTGATATTAAAGATGAAAATGAGAATTTAAGTCAAATTCATCAAGATCTCTCATTAATTTACAAAGTAAAAAGAAACCTCATTCAAAGACAAGTTGCTAAAGAATCTAATATTAACCCAGATATTTCCTGCCCTAAAGAGTTAAAAGATGATTTAGAAAATAACATAATAGATACTTGCTCTGGGAGCAAGTATTTATCTAAATTTGAGTTAGAGTTTTCTAAGCTATTTGAAAAGAATAAAGAAAATGAAGATAAGTTAAGCCTTTTAAAGCAATATGCTAGTTGGGCATTATTTAGCAAAGAAGGGCAAGATAAACATAAAGATGGTACATTATTTCGTTTACCTAAAAAAATAGATTTTGAGAATTTAGTTAATTTTAAAGATGTAAATTTACATGAACGTGATGGCTTTAAACTAACTGATGAAGGTTACAATTTAAATCAAGTTTTAGGTGAGGCTAATTATTGTATTTTTTGTCACAATCAGGAAAAAGACTCATGTGCTAAAGGCTTAAAAGAGCGTGAAAGTGAAGAATTTAAAAAAGATTTTTTTGGTCAAGAGCTTTCAGGATGCCCCTTGGAGGAAAAAATTTCAGAGATGAATTTATTAAAAACCCAAGGTTTTAGCTTAGGGTCTTTAGCAATTGCTATTGTTGACAACCCAATGATTGCCGCTACTGGGCATAGAATTTGCAATGATTGCATGAAGTCTTGTATCTATCAAAAGCAAGATCCAGTAGATATTCCTCAAATTGAAAGCAAAGTTTTAAGAGATGTTTTAAATTTGCCTTACGGGTTTGAAATTTATTCATTATTAACTAGATGGAACCCTCTTAACTTAAAAAACACAGCCCCAAAAGTAGATTCTGGCTACAAAGTTTTAGTTGCAGGTTTAGGCCCTGCTGGTTTTACATTGGTACATTATTTGTTAAATGAAGGCCATATGGTGGTTGGAATTGATGGTTTAAAAATAGAACCTCTGGATTCAAAAATTTCTGGCATTAAGCTAGATGGTAATAGATGTGAATTTAAGCCAATAAAAGATATTAGAGAAATTTATGAAGATCTTGGGCAAAGGCCAGTTTACGGCTTTGGTGGTGTAGCAGAATATGGAATTACTTGTCGGTGGGATAAAAATTTTTTAAAAGTAATTCGCCTTTTATTAGAGCGCAGATCCAATTTTAGAATGCTAGGTGGTACTCGTTTAGGAAGTGCTTTTGATTGTAAAGATGCTCTTAACGAGCTAGAATTTGACCATGTAGCACTTTGCTTAGGGGCGGGTTGGCCTAATGTTTTGGATATTAAAAATATTTTTGCTAAAGGCGTTAGATCAGCTTCAGATTTTTTAATGGCATTGCAATTAACTGGCGCCATGAGAGAAGACCTTGTTACTAATTTGCAAGTTAGGCTGCCAATTTTAGTTGTTGGAGCAGGTTTAACAGCAATCGATACAGCTTGTGAATCTTTGGCTTATTATGTTTTGCAAGTTGAGAAATTTTCTCAACGCTATGAAATACTTTGTCAGAAATTAGGAAAAGAAGTATTGGAAAAATCTTGGAGTGAAGAAGAAAAAATAATTGCATTAGAATTTTTAGATCATGTCAAACAAATAAAGGAAGCAAAAGAAAAAGGTCACAGCGTTACTAAATTATTGCAAAAATTAGGTGGTGCTAAATTAATTTATCGTAAAAATATTAAAGAAGCACCATCTTACAAAATTAATCATTTAGAAATTCAAAAGGCTTTACAAGAAGGGATAGAAATTATTGACCAGACCACTCCTTTAGAGGTTGTAACAGATAAATTTAATCATATTACCGGGCTAAAAGTTAATCAACGCGCTACTAGTAGCGCGCTTCTTATGCCAGCAAAAAGTCTATTTGTAGCAATTGGCACTTCACCTAATAAAGCCCCAGCCTATGAGGATAAACTTAAGTTTGGAGTTGAAAATAATAGCTTTAAAATAATTGATTTAGATGGCAAAAAAGTTGAACAGCAATTTTCTCCCAAAGCTAATAATATTGGGTTTTTAGCTGCAAAAGATGAAAATAATCAAAAAACTGTGAGCTTTTTTGGGGATGGTCACAAAGCTTTTATGGGTAGTGTAGTAAAAGCTATGGCTAGTGCTAAAAATGGTTATGAAACTATTAATGAGTCTCTTAAAATTTTACCAAATAAGAAAAACTACCCTGAATTTTTAGATAAAATTAATGAGCAATTTAATGTTAAGGTTCATGAGTTAAATATTCTCTCTAATAATGTTTTTGAGTTGGTTGTTCATGCTCCAATTTTGTCTAAAAAAACTAAATTAGGGCATATTTTTAGGTTACAAAATTACCATGCTTTAGCACCAAAAAAAGGTAAAACATTGCTTGGTATGGAGGGTGTTGCTTTAACTACTTACAAAATTGATCAAAAGAAAGGCTTAATTAGCGTAATTATTATTAATGCTGGCGGTTCATCTAGTATTGTAAAAGATTTGAAAGTTGGTGAAAATATTGTTTTCATGGGGCCATCAGGTAGTCCAACTGAAATTGCTAAAAATAAAAATGTCATATTTTTAGCTGCTGGAAGAGGAGTTTTTCCATTGGCTAGCTTGGCTAAGGAACATAAGAAAAACGGTTGTAAAGTTACTTTATTTTGTGGTTTTAGAAAGAAATCTGATATTGTTAAAATTGATGAATTGCAAGATTCTTGTGACGAATTAGTAATTAGCATAGAAGAAAGCTTGCAGCTGGGCGAGTTTGATAAAGTTTTTAAAGGAAACCTAGTTGATGGCTTTGTTAATCATATTTCAAAGCAAAATAAATCAAATATTGATCTAATTTTTTGTATGGGCAATGAAGAAATGATGCATGAAGTTTCTAAGGTGCGTCACACTAAATTAAAAAACCATTTAAAAGATACTCATATTTCCATTACCAGCCTAAATAATCCAATGCAATGCATGTTAAAAGGTGTTTGTTCACAATGTTTACAAAAAAAGACTGATGCCAAAACAGGGCAGGTGCGTTATTTTTATTCTTGTATTGCTCAGGATCAAAAAAGTGATGAAGTTGATTTTGAATTTTTAAAGAATCGCTGCAACCAAAATTCTCTGCAAGAAAAATTAACTAGAGATTGGCTTAAATTTATTTAACTTTTTATTAACTTACTTTGTACACAAAAAGAAATTATGTCTCAAGATACCAAAAATAATAAAGATGATGAGCCAGAAATTGCCTTATCTCAAGAACAAAAAAGAGAATTAAATGTAGCCTTAAACAGGCATCAAGATTATGCCAAAACTTTAGAAGAAGTAAAAGACGTAATGGAATCTGTTGGTCATGAAGATAGCAGAAAAATGGCTTTACTTATTATTGACTCTATTAATGCTAAACCAGATGAATCAAAAACCGACCCTGAAAGAAAAAGAGATGCTCAACTAATAGAGCAATTATCTAAAAATTATGGTATTACAAAAGAATCTCCTAAAACATCAGTTACAAATCAATCAGCTACACAAGTACAGCAAGATGAGTTAGATCATGAAAGATAGTTTAACTTTCCAACATATCAATATATCCAGAAATAATATTCAAACCTTGCTGCCAGAAATCTGCTTTGCTAGCATCTAAGTTGAAAGGTTTTAATAATTCTTTATGATGAAGTGTTCCACCAGCTTCTAGCATATTAAAATATTTTTCTTCAAAATTTGGTAAGCCATTTTTGTAAGTGGCATAAAGTGAATTAACCAAGCAGTCACCAAAAGCATAAGAATAAACATAAAATGGCGAATGAATAAAATGTGGAATATAAGACCAGTAATATTTATATTCTTCGTCAAATGTAAATATATCTCCTAAACTCTCAGCTTGAACTTCCATCCAAAATTTATTTAAATTATCAATAGAAATTTCACCATATTTGCGATTATCATGAACTTTTTTCTCAAAATCTAAAAAGGCAATTTGTCTAACAACCGTATTAATCATGTCTTCAACTTTGCCAGCAATTATTAGTTTTTTGCTTTCCTCATTTTTTTCACGTCTTAAAATTTCTTGAAAAGCTAATTGCTCACCAAATACAGAAGCAGTTTCAGCTAATGTTAAAGGAGTACCGGCCATTAAATAACCTTGTTTTGCACTAAGAAGTTGATGTACACCATGGCCTAATTCATGAGCTAAAGTCATAACATCTCTAACCTTTCCTTGGTGATTTAAAAGTAAATATGGATGCACGTCAGGTACACAAGGGTGGGCAAAGGCGCCACTATCTTTACCATTTCTAACACCAACATCTATCCAGTCATTATCAAAGAATTTTTTACCCAAATTAGCTAACCTAGGAGAAAAGTTTGAGTAAGCAGATAACACAATTTCTTTTGCTTCTTCCCAACCAATTTTCTCTTCTTTAGCATTGGGAAGTGGTGCATTTCTGTCTGAATAACTTAATTTATTTTTCCCCAAAATTTTGGCTTTAGCACGATAATAACGATGAGAAATTTTAGGATAATTTTCTTTTACTTGGTTAAATAAGTTTTCAACTATTTCATCCTCAATAAAGTTACTGACATTTCTTGACGAAATTGGCGTTTTAAAATTTCTCCATTTGTCAGATATTTCTTTATCTTTAGCTAAAATATTAGTAATAAAAGCTAAAAGTTTGATGTTTTTACCTAAGGTTTTACCAATTACTTTGCCGGCTTCTTTTCTAATGTTTTCATCTTTATTACTCATTAAATCAAAAATCTGCGATGAATTTAGCTCTTCATCCTTGTAAGGAAATACTAAATTATTAATTGTTTCGTCAAATAATCTACTCCAAGCACTTCTAGATGTAGTAGATTTTTCTAAAAATAGTTTTTCTAGATTTTCTTCTAATTGATATTTTTTAAATGAGCGAACATCTCTTAAATATGGTTGATATCTTTTTAACTCTGCTGATTCGCTTAATAGAGTTTTTATTTTACCATCAGAAAGCTGATTAATTTCTAAATCAAAAAAAACTAAATGGCTGGAAGTTTCATTAATTTTTTCACTAATATCTTGATAAAAGCTAGTATTTTTTGGATTAGCCAGATCACCAGCATAATTTAAGTAAGCAAAGGCCGATAAACGTCCTTGAATTTGGGCAATAGTTTCATATTCCTTGATAGCTTTTGCTAGGTTAGCAGCTGAAATATTAGCAATTTTATCTTTGTAATTTTTAGCAAAATCAATAGATAATTCCTTAGATTTTTTAATATCTTCTTTAACCTCTTTAGAGTCAATGCCAGGGTAAAGGTCAGTTAAGTCCCAAGTTGGTAAGTTTTTCATATTATTTATTTTTTATTTCAAAGGGGCTACCTCTTAAAGACTAAATATTAATCTTTAATATTGCAATTTTTTAACGATATTTTCCTTTTGCATCATATATTGTTTTATCTAATTCGAATCTATCATTCTTATTAATTATTATGGCACTTTTTAAATGTTTGTGACCTTTGGTTATTCCGTTATTTCTGATATCCATTATTAACTCTTTTAATGCTTTTCTGCTATCATCACCATTTTCAGATGGAAATTTCATGGATGTATTTGCTTTAATTCCAGCTTTGCTGGCAGGACTATTTTTTGCCACTTCTATTACCTCAAAAATCCAATATCCATCTTCATATTCAGGTGGATATTTTGCTTTAACTCCAATACCTTTATATTTTGGTGGGTTTAAAAAGGCTTGTGAATTTAATTTATTTTTATGAATTTTGCTGTTTAGTTTATTTCCTAAAGTTTCTATTAGTTCAGGATTTTTTAATTTTGTTTCTGGTGTTTCAGATTCTGCTTCTGATGACTCTGAAGAAGAATCTGAAGATGATTCTAAATATGAGTCTGATTTCTCTTCCAATTTTTTAGAGACTTTTACTAACGAATATACTCCAATATGTTTTTTAGCTATTGCATTGGCAGAAATTTCATCTCTGACTAATCTTTTTTGAACCTTTATTGTTTGTTTATTTAACTTTGTATTTTTTTCTCTTTTAGCGATATCTCTAAGAACATCTTTTTCTTTAGGCATTAGTGTTACCGCACCATGGCAGTCACCGCCTTCTTTTAATATTTCTGGCGTTATGCCAGTTTGTCCAGCATAGGTGATTAAATTTTGAGATATTGAAGTGCTAATACTAGTGTTTCTCAGTGTTGCTCCACGATATGCTGGAAGATATGAGTAGTTACATCTATCAAATAATTTTGCCAATCCTGCCTCAGGAACATCTAAGTATAATTCTACTGGTAAGGTTGGTTTTACTTTCTTTAATTTTGTTCTGTAGAGTTTTATTAATGATTGTGCCCGTTCTTCATAATTATTTCCTTGTTTAAAAGCTTCTCTAATTTGTTTTGAATGTTTTGGGTATAATGTTTCTAATATTGCTGAAAATTCATCTATTCCATGCCGATTATGAGTTTGAACTTTGCCAGCTATTATTACTTTTTTTTTGATTAACAAGAGGGTCTTTAGATTTTTTTATTAATTTAGCCAATGGTAATACATGTTCCTGAAGTCCTTTACCACCTCTTATCATGCCAAAAGAAATAATATCACCATTCCTTTCTTCTGGTGGTTTTGTTTTAATGGATACTGTTGCTGGTACAGAAATTACAGTTGCACTACTAAGTATTTTTCTTTTACTTTTATCCTTATTAAAGGCAATAGCCTGATTTTTATCATTATCATCAAGAAAAATAACTTCTTTAGCAAGATCTAGTTTGTTTATGATATCTAATCTATGACGATCTGACATGGTTGCTCTGACAAATTCAACTACAGTTATTACAACTTCACCGCCATTTTTTTTAAATTTTTCTAATCCTTTTCTAGAAAAGGCAGACCCCAATGCAGGGGGGTTTATTAAAATATGTAAAATTGGTTTTTTCTTAGATTTTTTGGCCTCTTTAAAGATGTGTCGATATATTGAATTTTCATCAACCAACTTCATCATGTACTGAGCATCTTGCCCATTCTTTTTTAAAGCCTTAGCTAATGTATTAGCATAATCCGTGTCACCAGTGCCAAGTTTCTGTGGTTTGCCATTTCTAACGGCTGAAGATATGAATATTTGTGCTGGCATTAATCTTTAAGTTATTCAGATTTCTTAAATATTGCCACAATCTCAATATGAGAAGTGTAATAAAATTGATCAATGGCATTAATCATCTCTAATTCAAAGCCATTATCAATTAATATTGTAGCATCTTTGAAGAAAGAGTTCAAGTCGCAAGATACCATAATGATATTTTTAATATCTGATTCAACTAATTTTGAAATTTGAGATTTAGCACCATTTCTAGGAGGGTTTATTATGACAAGATCATAATTGGTTAATTCATTTTTGCGTAAGGGGTTAGAGGCTAAATCACGACTTTTGGCTAAAATTTTATGAGTTAAATTATTTTTTCTAGCATTTTGATTAATGCAGTCAGCCATTTTTTTATCCCCTTCAAAAGCATCAATTCTATCAATTTTATCAATAATAGAAAAGCTGTAAGTGCCAATGCCAGAGTAAAGATCAATAGCATTTTTAATATTATTACTGGCAATAAATTCTAATATTTGGGAAATTATTTCCTTTTGTCCTTTGGCGCTAGCTTGCAAAAAAATATTACTTGGCAAGTCAATTCTAATATTATTTAAAGTTAGGCTTGGTTTTGAAGCTTGATAAACAAGAGTAGTTTTATTTTTAATTTTGTAGCCTAGGTTAATATTTCCTGCATTTTTAGCAAAATCAGCTAATTGGTTGCTAATTTTAGTGGAAATATTGCTTTTCTTTAGTCCAAAAACTACATCAATAATATTGTCAAATTTACAAACTGATATTGTTTCAATAAAATTGATTGGCAGTTTATTTAAAAGATTTTGTAATGGCATAATTAGTGCCTCAATATCTTTTTCTAGCATTAGGCAGTGCTTTATTTCAACTAGGTCATGACTATTTTGAGCGTAAAAACCCAAATTATTATCATTCGTAACATGAAATTTTACACGACGACGTGAATTTTTACCAATTTCAATAAATTTAAGCTCGTTATTTGCTTTAATCTCATTTCTAGCAAGTAGGTTTGAGATATTCTTTTTCTTAAAATCCAAATAAAAATCATGCTTTAAATGTTGTAAAGAGCAGCCCCCACATTTGTCAAAATATTCGCATGTCGCTTTCTGCCTAAACTTGCTTTCTTCAATAATTTTATCAATTTGAGCGAGAGTAAATTTGCTGGTTTTTTTAGATATTTGCGCTTCAACCACATCACCAGTGATTGCTCCTTGAACAAAGATTTTATTTTTGTCTTCATCAAAGCCAATTCCATGGCCAATATTTGAAATATTTTCTATTTTTAACTGCATTTTATAAGGGTTGTTCAGGTTTTAAAGCCATGTTTACAGAGAATTCCATAAAATACAGTTAATTTTCTATTTTTTTCATTAAAAAGCGCCAAAAGGGGTGGATGTGCATAAGGTGAGTTATTAATATTATCTTCCAAGGCTTGTTATACCAAATCCCATCTTTAATGGCGCATTAGATTCATCATCTTCTAACTCAGAATCATCCAAGAAATTTAATGATGTATATCCTGATACAACATCAAATTTCTTAAATGATTCTGAATCAGAATCTAATAAATCTAATGTGCCATTAAAGATGGGATTTGTTATTAAATATGGCTGTAAGCTTGTTTTATATATGAATAATAGATAAAAATCTACTTATTGCTTGCATTATGTCAAACAAATTGGTAATTTAACATAACAGATATTAACATAATCATTTTATATGGCATCTAAGGCAAGTAGAATATTGATTAGAAAATTACTAATTTTATCAATTACAACTGGCTGCGCTTCAAAAGATGAAAATATACAAGATATCTACTATTATCCAGGAAGTTTCTACTCTCCAGAATATTTTGCCAAAGCTCAAAGAGAGCCATATACCTTAAATGAATGTAAAGAGGATTGCGTAACATTTGTCATAAGGCGCAAATTTTACGATTCTTATGCTAAGCAATATACCGATTTAGGTCTAGAGTTTCCTTACCCAAGAAGAGAGGGGATGGAAGGTGTTTTATATCCCTAAATTATCATTATAAAGATCAGTTAATAAATTTTTCAATTAATGCTATAATAGCACCAAGGCTTATTATTGTAGTTAGCATTGATATCTTTATTTCTTTTCTTATATCAGTTGATTCAGCTTTTAATTCCTTTCTTATATCAGTTGATTCAGCTTGCAGTTCTTCTCTTATAGCTGCTGATTCTATTTTTAATTCATCTTTTGTCGACAAATTACTAAGCAGAAACTCTTGATGATCCTTAATTGCATCAGCAATAATTACAGCCTCTTCTTCTTTTTCTTTCTTTTTCTTTTCACTGGATGATGTAGCAATATATGATTTTACAAAATCATATTTACTAAAATTGGCATTAGATTTAGCGGTTATTGGCAATTGTGACTTTGTTCTTAGCTGGGCTTTTTTCATAATGGGTTTGTTTTTAGTTAATATTAATTTGGTGAATTAATGTTAATCTTAATTATTTTCTGGAATTGGTATAATTTATTTTTTCTTTGTGGTTTTGGTTTTTTTAGTAGAAGTTTTTTTAGCAATCTTTTTAGTTGCAACTTTTTTTGCTACACTAGACTTGCCAGCAAGCTTAGCAATAATAGTTTCGCCACCAATCATTCTTTGGCCAATTAAGGTTTTAATTTCGCTATTATCTGGTAAGTAAATATCAGTTCTACTACCAAATCTAATAATTCCGTAAAGATCACCAGCTTTAACTTCGTCACCTTCTTTTAACTCATTAAAAATTCTTCTAGCAACTAAGCCAGCAACTTGAGAAAAGACAATTTCTTGATTATTTTTAGTTTTCAAAACAACAGAGCTTCTTTCATTTTTGTCACTAGCATCTTCATCATTGGCACTTAAAAATTGACCTTCTTGATATTTAACTTGTTTTACCACGCCAGATGTTGGAACACGATTTACATGAACATCAAAAACATTTAAAAAAACACTAATTTTAGTCCATTTAGCTTTTTTATCTAATTTTAATTCTTCTGGTACAAATGCATTTTTTTCAATAGCATTTACCACCCCATCAGCAGGGCTAATAATGTCATTGTCATCAGCCAAAGTAAAACGCTCAGGGTTTCTAAAAAAATAAACACACCATAATGTTAAAATAAGGCCAATCAACCCTAAGGTAGAACTAAATAAAGCAAAAAAGAAAGCAACCCCAGCAAAAATGGCAATAAATTTATGACCTTCCTTATGAATTGGTACTAATAAAACTTTTTTTAGATCGCAAATGACGTTACTCATATTTAAATATTAATTTGTAATTGGTTATTAAAAGAAGTTTTTTATTTTCTGCAATAATGATCAGTGAACTTAGCATTAATAATTAACTGTGCAAGTTTATTTTTTATCTCTTTCTTAGACATTCTGGGTTCTATTGAGTTTTGTAAAATTATTTTAATAAGCCAAGTGATATGAATCATCAATCGCAAGATTAAACTTCAATAAAGCTATCGAATACAAATCTGATTATCTTTAGATGATACACTAATATTTTGACCTTGTATTAAGTTTCCTGAAACAATCAATTCTGCAAGTTTATTTTCAATCTCTTTTTGAATTAATCTTTTTAAGGGTCTGGCACCATAAATTTCGTCATAACCTTTTTCTGCTAGATAATTTTTTGCTAGTTCATTAATATTAAGTTTTATGTCCTTCTCCTTTAACCTTTTTTGAATTTTATCTAATTGAATTTCAACAATTTGTTTCATATGTTCTTGTTTTAATCTTTCAAATAATAAAATTTCATCTAAGCGATTAATAAATTCTGGTCTAAAATAGCTTTTAACATTTTCCATTACACCATTAAATAATTGCTCATAATTTTTACCATCCCATTTTGAGATAATATCAGATCCTAAATTTGATGTCATAATTATAATACAGTTAGAAAAATCAACAACTCTACCTCTAGAATCAGTTAAGCGACCATCATCAAGCATTTGTAGTAAAATATTAAATACATCTCTATGGGCTTTTTCAGCTTCGTCAAATAAAATAACCTGATATGGGCGTCTACGAACCGACTCAGTTAACACCCCACCTTGATCATAGCCAACATATCCTGGAGGCGCACCAATTAATCTTGATGTGGAATGTTTTTCCATAAATTCTGACATATCAATTCTAAGAATTGCACTTTCATCATCAAAGATAAATTCAGCTAAAGCTTTGCATAATTCCGTTTTTCCAACACCAGTTGGTCCTAAAAATAAGAATGATCCAAGAGGGCGGTTTTCATCTTGCAAGCCAGATCTAGATCTTCTAACAGCATCGCTTACTGCTTTAATAGCTTTATCTTGTCCAGCAACTCTTTTATGGAGTAATTTTTCCATATTAACAAGACGTTCTTGTTGGGTTGAAAGCATTTTTTCAACAGGAATTCCAGTGCTTTTAGCAATAACTCCAGCAATATCTTGTGGAGTTACTTCTTCATCTAATAAAGATCCAGATTTTTGTGTTTCAGATTCTTTAATCTTATTGGTTAAATCTGGTATGATACCATAAGAAATTTTACTAGCTTCTTCTAAATTATTTTCTCTTTGAGCTACCTCTAAATCATATTTAGCTTTTTCTAATTGTTCTTTTAAATCACTAACTTTATTCATATTAGATCTTTCTGTTTGCCAAGAAGAATTTAAATCAGCCGCCTCTTTTTCTAGCTCTTCCAACTCTTTTTTGGCTTCTTTTAGTCGAGTCTTAGAGTTTTCATCTTTTTCTTTCTTTAAGGCCTCTAATTCAATTTTTAATTGAAATATTTTTCGATCCAATTTGTCCAAAGCTAAAGGTTTGCTATTAATTTGCATTTTAATGGCGCTTGCTGCTTCATCCATTACATCAATTGCTTTATCTGGTAAGAAGCGTCCGGTAATATAGCGGCTAGATAATTTAGCAGCAGCTAAAATAGCACTATCTTGAATTCTAACCCCATGATGTGTTTCATACTTATCCTTAATGCCACGTAAAATAGAAATTGTATCTTCAATAGTTGGTTCTTTAATATAAACTTGTCCAAAACGACGTGCTAAAGCAGCATCTTCTTCAATATATTTACGATATTCGTCTAATGTTGTAGCGCCAATACAATGTAAAGTGCCTCGGGCTAATGCTGGTTTTAATAAATTAGAAGCATCCATAGCTCCATCAGTTTTTCCAGCTCCAACAAGCAAGTGCAACTCGTCAATAAATAAAATTATTTTTCCTTGTGCTTTTTCAATTTCTTTTAAAACGGCTTTTAATCTTTCTTCAAACTCACCACGAAATTTAGCGCCAGCAATTAAAGACCCCATATCAAGAGACATTAATTTTTGGTCTTTTAAATTATCTGGCACATCATTATTAACAATTCTCATAGCCATTCCTTCTACAATGGCAGTTTTTCCAACTCCAGGTTCGCCAATTAAAACAGGGTTATTTTTTGTTCTACGAGATAAAATCTGAATAGCACGACGAATTTCCTCATCTCTGCCAATAACAGGGTCAATTTTTCCCTCTAAAGCATTTTTAGTTAAATCAATAGCATATTTATTTAAAGCTTGGTAGGAATCTTCAGCTGACTCATTATCTACACTATGACCAGCTCTAATTTGTTTAATGGCTTCTTTTAGAGATTCTTTAGTAACACCACCAGCTATTAAAATTTTTGCTACTTCATCATTTTTATTTTCTAATATTGCTTGGACAATTCTTTCAACGCTAACAAATTGATCTGAATTTTTTTTAGCTAATTCTTCTGCTTTAACAGTTAAAAGAGCAACTTCTTGACTCATCGAAATATTAGAAGCTCCAGAGCCACTAACTTTAGGAAGTTTTCCTAATATTTCTTCATTAGCTGTTCTTATTAAAGTAGGGTTACCAGATGCTGCTTTAATTAACTCCTGAGTAAATCCAGATTCATCATCTAAGGCTGCTTTTAATATATGAGTTGAGCTAAGTTTTTGATTGCTATTTGAGAGAGCTATTCTACCAGCATTATCAAATAATTGTTTTGCTTTATTAGTGTATTTTTCTATATTCATAATATTAAAGTAAAATTATTAAACTAAAATATTGAAAATTTAGTATTTACTACAATCAATTTAATAATTTTTACAATAACTTCAAGATCATTTCATATTGATTTGTAAAATATCCTTAAATAACATCAATTTTTATGAGTACAACTACAGAAAATACAACAAAATCCAATTCTAAAAAGAAAGCACTTACTGCAAAAGAGCAAAGAGAAAAAAAACTACAAGCAGCTTTAAGAGAAAATTTGCTTAGAAGAAAAAAGCCTTCATCTTAAGACCTATCAATAAACTACTTACATATTATTTGCATTATTTACCATAATATTGTAGAATAGCCATTGGTTTTTAGTAATAATTTATGTAAGATTATGTCTAAAAGAAAAAAGAACCTTAATTCAGGATATTCTTCAAGAAGAAAAGGAGTTAGCCCTAAGTCACATAACACCAAAAAAGGTGAATCTAGAAAATCTACACGTGAAACAAAAGAAAGAAAAAGCTTAGGACAAAATGAAAGATTAATGCTGGAAGGATATGTTATATCCAACATTCAAAATGCTTTAAATAGGAACGCTTCTACTTCACCAGATACTGGTGGTATTAAGTTATATACACAAAAGCAGTGGCAAAGAAAAATTATGGCCACAATGTATGAATCATTAGATGGTATTGATGTAGATTCCTCTATCACACAAGAAAATTATTATAAAAATAAAGTTAAAACAGCAATACGTAAATTACGCAAATCCGGACCAAAAGTAGTAAAAGATGGAGCAAAAATTATTGTTAGTGCAATGGCTTTATGTTCTATATATGCAGCACTGCGTATGGCAAATGGTAATAATGTAGATGAAATATCTGACGAAATAATACAAATGGCAGATTTTATGGTAACAAATGTTCCAGCAGCTGGTTTAGCCATAACAGGTAACCCTGCATTGGCCATGCTTTATGTTGGTTTAGCTAATACACCAACTGTAAATGCCCACAGTACCAAGAATAAGGGTAATTCTAGAAGAAAAAATACTAAGAAAAAAACTAAAAAACCAGAAAATACTAATGATAAGGTTGTAGAGGTAGAGATAAACCCAAGAGGATATTCACAAGACACCATGTCTAGCATGACCACAAACATAGTTGGTGATTTAGATTCTAATGCAGAGGTATTAGCTGTTGATAAGGCAGCTTCGGGAGTAGATAACCCAAGAATTCTGGACAGATATGATTTGGAAGAACTTAGATGCCCCGATGATAGAATTTTTATTGCCTCTGGATCAGGTTCAGACTGGTATATATCTTTTGATGGCTTAAGGCCATTAAGTGAATTTGATTCTAATAAAATAATAAAGACACCAGCATTAACCTTGGTAAAAAGAGAGCAGCTACAAGGTTTTGTAAGTCGTGATGATAAAGTTGGTTTTAAAAAAATGATGCTTAGTGCTAAAAAAGATCTAAAACAGCAAATTAAATTAAAATACGGATTTTCAAGAGTCTTAATTGAGCCTGATCAACTAAGAGAAGCCATGGTTAATGGTGATTATAGTGTATGTGTAAAAACATTAATAGATAGGATGTTAGGTAAAAAATTATCGGATAAACAAACGCAAGAGATTGCTGCCAAAATAGTCCCTAAGTTACAAGAAATAGCAATGGCATCTTATTATAGAGTAAAAGATAATAAGGGGTTTAACATGGATCATATCATTGATGAACCAGAGTTTGATCATGATTTTAGCAGGGAAGTACTAAGTGTAGTACCAAACATATTATTTAGTAAAAAAAATATCAATTCTTTATGGAGCCAAGTTAAACAACAAGATTTATCAGCAAAAGATTCTGATAAATTACTAAATAGTTTCCGCAACACAGAATATCAAGCCCTTTCAGGAGCAAGATTTGATGATAGAGTTACAAAATACAGAGAATTTTGTTCTAAAAAACAATCAATGCAGGTTATTTTTACCAAAGAACATCTTGGTCCTTATGGTCGGACTATCTCTCATTTTCCAGATATGATAATGATAGCAGGTGATGGATTTGAAAAATACGATCAAAAATTTAGCACAACTCACGAACCTATTCATTGGGCAGATCATAATATGTGTGTCGTAGATTCTAATGGCAATATCAATGCCAGAGGCTATGAGTCGTTAGAGCCATGCGCCAAAGGCATTAAAAATCTTACTAGTAAATTACAAGATGGTTTTGCTTTAGACAAAGAAAATTTTGAAAAAAATTATGGCAAGACCGAATTAAACGTATATTTACCACGTTTTGAAGATGTACATCAATATTCTACACAAAGAGGATCTTATGAAATTATACCAACATTTACTCAAAATTTAGATCCTACAACTTTTGTAGCAATTGTACCAAATACAGCAGTACTTAGGTCATACACTTTATTTGATGATGGACGCGATGAAACCAGGCTATACCAGGCTATAATGCAATGCAATAAAGATGCTATTAACTCAATAGTAAGTAATAATCCAGATGTTTTAAATTCTAAATATGATGGTATTACATTAAGAACATTACCAGCTATTATGGTAGAATATAATTATGATCAATTAGTAGATAAATCTTATAAAAAAAGCGGAAAATCTAACAAAGATAGTTATGAAAATATTAGAGATTTCGTAAATAAATTATCCATAGATAATAAAGATAAACCTAAAAAGCCAAAATCTTCAATTGAAGTTTCTACTGCTGAAGCAGTAGATTCTAATGATAGAGAGCCGTCAAGATAGAGATCTTGAGATAGATACTGTTAGCTAATATAAAATTTCAACATCCACACCACAAGAATATAGCTTTTCAGCTAATCTTTCATAGCCTCTTTCTAGGTGGTAAAGACGATTAATTATAGTGTCTCCTTTAGCAACTAAAGCTGCTAGAATTAGTGAAACAGATGCTCTTAAGTCAGTTGCCATAACTTCAGCGCCAGTTAGTTTTTTAACTCCATTTACTGTGGCAATATTGCCTTCATATTTAATATCAGCTCCCATTCTAACTAACTCTAAAATATGCATAAATCTATTTTCAAAGATATTTTCTTTAATGGTGCAAGTGCCATTTGCTACTGTCATTAGTGCCATAAATTGGGCTTGCATATCAGTTGGAAACCCTGGATGTTCTTTTGTCTGAATGTTAACTGGAGCAATATCTTTCTTGCCTTTTGTAATTCTAACAGAATTTTCATCAATTTTAGTAATGTTAATTCCAGATTTTTCTAATTCGTTATTAAAACTGGAGAATAAATCAATATTAACCCCTTTCATGATTAAATCACCATTAGTTATTCCTGTAGCAATGGCATAAGTTCCAGCTTCAATTCTGTCACCAATTATATGGTGAGTCGTGCCATTTAATGCTTTAACACCTTGTATAGTTATTTGTTCTGTTCCTGCTCCTGATATTTTTGCTCCCATTTTGCTAAGGCAATTAGCAAGATCAACTATTTCTGGCTCTCTAGCGGCATTATTAATTATTGTTTTACCATCGGCTAAACAAGCAGCCATTAAAATATTTTGAGTTGCACCAACCGAAATTTTGGCAAAATCTATGGTTGCTCCTTTTAATTTACCTTTTGCTTGCACATAGCCATTATCTATGGTTATTTTAGCGCCCATTTTTGTCAGAGCATCAAGATGCAAATCAACAGGTCTAGTGCCAATAGCACATCCTCCAGGAAGTGACACTCTGGCCTCACCAAACCTAGCTAGTAAAGATCCAAGAGTAAGAATAGAAGCGCGCATTTTACTAACCAATTCGTAAGAGGCTTCAAGGTTGTTAAGATTTTTAGCATTAAGTGTTATTACTTTTCCCTCAAAACCTTTATTTTGATCTAAACTTTTTAAGTTAAATTCTATACCTAAACTAATTAATAAAGTGGCCATGGTTGAAATATCAGAAACATGAGGAATGTTTGATAAAGTTAGATCTTCTTTAGTTAAGATACTTGCCACCATAATTGGCAAAGTAGCATTCTTAGCGCCAGAAATTTCTATTGTACCTGATATTTTATTACCGCCTTTAACTAGTAGTTTTTTCATTTAAACTTTTGGTAGAGTTACACCTGTTTGCCCCATATATTTGCCATTTCTATTGGCATAAGAAACTTTGCATTTTTCTTCGCCTTTAAAGAATAAAAATTGGCAAGCACCTTCAAAGGCATATATTTTTGCCGGCAATGGAGTGGTGTTAGAAAATTCTAATGTAACATGACCTTCCCAGCCTGGTTCTAATGGGGTAACATTAACAATAATACCACATCTAGCATAAGTTGACTTACCAACGCAAACAACTAAAACATCTTCGGGTATTTTAAAATATTCTACAGTTCTAGCTAATGCAAAGCTATTTGGTGGAATAACACACACATCTGTTTTTCTATTAACTAAACTTTTGCCAGAAAAATCTTTTGGATCAACTATTTCTGAATCAATATTAGTAAATATCTTAAACTCGTCAGAAACTCTAGCATCATAACCATAAGAAGAATTTCCATAAGAAATAATTCTATCTCCTTTTTCATTTTTTCTAACTTGGCTTTTAGAAAATGGATTAATCATATCATTTTCCAGTGAATTTTTTTCAATCCACCCATCAGACATTATCGACATTATATTATTCGTAAAATTATTAGTTTGTATCTTAATTTGAGACTAGAGAAATTATCAAAGTAGTTTTTAATTGCAACTTGTGATATTTTTATTAATTTTTTACTTTAGCCTATATTATACCAATTATCAAAAATAACTTTACATTTAATTAAATTCTTTTTGGTAAATTTAAACAATTTTAAATTCAAGGTATATCCTGATACCATGAGATTTAAAATCATTAAAATTTCCTCAAAATTAATTTAATTAAATGTAAAGTTATTTTTGATAATTGGTATTATTAACTCACTAATTTAATACTTATGTTAACAATAAAGAAATTAAAAAATATTCTTCCAAAGAAACTTACTGCTCTTCATCACTTCTTAGTATTTCTATCAGTACTAACTCTGTTGTTAATAGTTTCATCTGCTATTAATGCTGGCATTGAACAAGCTATTCATTTAGTAATACATTTAATTTTACTATTTGCTATTACTTCTATTTTATATTTTGTTTTTTTAAAAATTAGCAATCAAAGAAAGTTATTTATTAACACTGCTATTAGTACTTTATTAGTGTTTTTAATTTTAGATCATTCTCAGTCTGGAGCTTCTGGTATAGTAGTTTTAATACTATTAATGGTTAATAAATTTTTCTTTAGATATAAGAATAAACAAATTTTTAATCCAGTTGCTTTTGGTATTGTCATTACAACTATGGCAGGATTATTAGTTGGTTTTACAATGCCTGTAGTTTCCTTTGATGGTGCATTAACTAGTTTTAATATTTTTGGACTAAATATCCCAATTGCTTTTATTTTTATTATATTATCAACCATGGCTAATTCGATAAAAAGATTGAAGAAGTTGCCAATGATTGCCAGTTTCTTAATTACAAGCTTAATATTTATGGTTCTTTTTAACTTTGATAATGCCAAAGCAATTATTATTGCTACATATAGTAGTCCAATAATATATTTCTTTATTGGCGCATTATTAATTGACCCAAAAACATCTCCTGGCAAACATAAAGATCAAATAAGTTTTGGTATATTTGCAGCAATATCTTATGTTTTATTGTCAAAGCTAAATATTTTTAATCCGGAAATATTTACTATTTTTGCTGCTAATTTATATTATGTTGCAAACAGGGCTTCTGTTGCTAAAAAGAAATCTTCTACTTCATAGATAAGTCAGTTATAGCATTTAAAAATATGCAATCTTATTGTTAAATGCTATAATATCTATAATTTACACTTTGTCCAAAATTTAAGATAGAAAATTAGTTTTATATCGGTTATACTAGAATTTATATCATTAAATCTATCAAATTAAACCAAAAATATGCACGATATTAGCTATTTACGAGACATTATAATTTTGCTTTTTGCCTCGGTTGTAATGGTGATATTTTTTAAGCAGCTTGGTCTTAGTCCAGTTTTAGGATATCTAGTCTCTGGAGCAATGATTGGGCCTTATGGTTTTGGCTTGCTTCAAGGTGAAGAGGTTGCCATGTCTATTGCCGAGCTTGGAATAGTATTTTTATTATTTGCTATTGGGCTTGAGCTTACCTTGGATAAATTGAAATCGATGCGAAAATACGTACTTGGTTTTGGTAGTATGCAGGTTATTTTAACGGCAATTATTATTAGTTTAGTAGTAAAAATATTTGTTGATACTAAAACAGCTATTTTAGTTGGAAGTGCTTTGGCTTTATCTTCGACTGCTATGGTAATGCAGGTTATTAATGAAAATTCTGAGAATAGCACCAGGGTTGGTAGATTATCTTTATCTGTATTATTACTTCAAGATTTAGCGGTTATTCCAATTTTAGTTTTTATTCCACTTCTTTCTAGCCCTGGCGTTAGTCTTACTAGTGCACTTCTTGGAGCCTTTTTTAATGCTATAATTGCTTTAATAATAATCTTTATAGTTGGTCGAGTTTTTCTAAGGCCAATTTATCGTATTGTTGTTGACTTAAAAAGTGATGTTTTATTCTTAAGTATAACCCTAATAATTATTTTAGGATCTGCTTTTATTAGTCATAATCTTGGCCTATCTTTTGCACTTGGCGCTTTCGTTGCTGGTTTAATGGTTGCTGAAACTGAATTTAAATATCGTGTTGAAAGTGAAATTCTTTCCCTAAAATCATTATTAATGGGCCTATTTTTTATGACAATAGGAATGTCATTTCAGGTACAATTTTTAATTGATAAATTGCCAATAATAATTTTAGCTGCTGTTGGTTTAATTGTAGTTAAGTCGTCAATAATAGTATTTTTATGTCGTATTTTTAAGTTTCCCTTAGCGCCGGCCATTCACTCTGGTTTTTTACTAGCTCAAGGTGGAGAATTTGCTTTTGTAGTATTTTTAATGGCAGTTGAAAATAAAATTATTGATACTCAGCTATCTCAACTTCTGATGACAATTGTTACTGTAACTATGGCCTTTACCCCTTTAATGGCAACAATTGGTCGTAAAATTAAAAGCCAAATTTATGTTAGAGATGTTTTGCATGACAATAAATTAAAAAGAGAAATTGGTGATATTTCTAAACATACTATCATTGTTGGTTTTGGTAAAATTGGCCGAATTATCTCTCATATTTTAAAAACAACTAACCAAGATCACTTAATTTTAGACAATAATCATAGGGTAGTACGAGTAGAAAAAACCAATGGTCATAATATTTTTTACGGCGATGCTATGAATAAAGACATTTTAAGTTATGTTGGCCTTGATAAGGCGCAATCTGTTATTATTGCTATGGAAGATGACATTTCTTGTTTAAAAATAACGCGTTTTATTAATGATAATTTTCCACATATTCCCGTTATTACTAAGTCTGAAACTATTAGAAATAGTAGAAGATTCAAAAGGCTTGGAGCTACAACAGTAGTGGCAAAAAATTTAGAAACAGGTTTGCAGCTTGGTAAAGAGGCTTTAAAATGTACTAAGTCTTCTGATAAGGAAATAGAAAAAATATTGGAGCCAATGCGAGATATTGAGTCTGAGTTTGTAGTTAATTTAATTTTAGATGATGAGAATGCTGAAAAATAATTAATCTCGTTAAATAAAAAGAATTTTCCTTCCCAATTTGCATCTTTTGCCAAAATAAGGTATAATAAATTAGTGTCATATTAATTTATTTTACAACGGAGATTAATGGGCAAAAGTGATATATCCAAATTGCCAGATTATTTACTATACGGATCCTCAAAAAGCAATGTAAGAGAAAGTAAAAACACAACAGGATTGGTGGATCCAGTTAAGTTATTTCAAGGAAGTGATCAATGTGGTGTATCTGATTTTAGTTTAAATGAAATAAGTAAAAAGGCCATAATTATTAATGCCATTAATATTAAGCGTTGCCCAGATCTTATTAATGAGTTAGTAGAAAATGGTTTTAAGATTTATAAATATGATGATAATAGGCATATGCTTCAAGATATAAGTTATCCTATTGGTATAGATAAACAAATTGATATATTGCTAACTGATAAACAAAAAATTAAAAAACTAGCTTCCAAATTAGAAAAACCTATCACGTCTGATAAATTATTTATAATTGACGATTTTAATATAGATCTCTTAAGAAAAGACTTAGGTTTAACTAATGTAGATCCCCCAAAAACACCTAAATTTGATATAAGATTTGTATTAAATAGCATATCTAGAATAGAAAATGTTTTAAAGAATATTCCACAAGAAACAGTTTTATATCAAGAAGATAGCCAAGGCATGGTCTATAGTAACTTGGTGATTGATATCATTAAAAATAGATTTAATAGGTCGGTGCAAAAATTTAGCAGCACCGAGCTTGATCAAGAAACAACAAAACTAATGGTTGCAAGAAGTTCTTTGCAAGGTAAGGGTTTTTTGTCAATTGATTCACAAGAAGATTTTCGAAAGTTTGTAAATCAAGATAATATCAATTTAGATAATCTGAGGAAATTATTACTAAACAACATAAGTAATTTGGATGTAAATAATTTATCTTTATTGCCTAAATTAACCTCTCTTATATTTAGTAATTGTAATTTAGATGAGGTAGCAAAATATCAATATACAAGATCTTTGCCTAATATAGATGATCTAATATTTGATGAATTAGATATTGATTTATCACATTTACATAAAATGTTATCATTATGTCCTAATACTAAATATGTTGCTTTTTACAGTTGTGATAGCATAAATTTTGCTTCAAAGAATTTAAATATAAAACCCTACTATCAAATAGAACAAATTTCTCTAAATGAGCAGAACTTAGAAGCTGATAGCTTAAATAATTTATTTTCGTTATTTCCAAATATTAAAGAAATACTTCTAAAAGATTGTGGTGATGTTAATGAAACAATAGAAAATTTAAATATAGAATCTTTGCAAAAGATAGCTGTTTTAAATTTACAAGAAGTATCTATTAGCCTATCAAATTTAGCTAAATTAGTGGCATTATGTCCTAATTTAGAAGTTCTAATTCTAAAAGATTCCAATGTCATAGATGATGGTTTTGATATTCCTAAAAATATTCAGTTTAAGAATTTATTTAATATTCAGCTAGATATCTTAAGCGCAGTTTGTGCTGATAAGATATCAACAACATTAACTAGTAGAAGTTTATATAAGCCTAAAATTAATGCAGACACAATAGATCCATATGCTAATTTATCGATGGTTAGACCTGGAATGATCAGGGGTCGTGGTGCTAGTAATGTTGTAGATATTAATATTTATGAAGATGGTAAAGATGAGCTTTATGAGCAGGAGCATTTATTTACTCCATCTAGTGATGAATTACCTATATTTGATATTAATAGTTACCGCCTTGAAGCTTGTAACAAATTTAAATATACCGGTGGTCAAATTGTGCAAGATCTTATTTTGGATGATTTGGAAGATGAGGATGATATACAAAAAGTTTCGATGGACGAGTTAGAAAAATCTTTTGTAAGTGTTGATGATTATTATAAATGTAACGTTAAGTTAAGGGTTGATGAACAATGGACTGCTTTACCATCTTTAACTACCCAAGATCAATTATATAAAATATGTGCCACAAATTTAAGGGATAAGCAAGAGGTTAATCTAAATAATAATTTTGAAATAAAATATAGTTATGATACTGGTTTTTATTATATTAGAACCACTAATGATTCTACCCAAGAATTAAATATCAAATTTCTTATCAAAGCACAACAAAATCAAGAACCTACCCAAAATAAAAAATTAAAAGAAATAATAAATAAATATCAAAATTTTAGAGAGGGAACAAAAGATGATCTAGCTAAATTAGCACATAGCACTGATATAATTCAAGGCCGGTTCTTGTCGTCATAGATCTTGGGCTGCATTTGATGAAATTAATAATTTAGAAAATATAGAATGCAGAATTATCACAAATGATAACCATGCTTATATTGAAATTAATGAAGGTAATGATGAATGGTACAAAGTAGATCTTGGTGGTTCACAGCTTAGATTAGCAAATAATGGAAGAGTTTTAAAAAGTAATGGCCAATTTGACTTAGAAAAAGAGCAAGAAATAAGGTTTCATCAGAAAAAGTCTACATTTGAACATAAAGAGACAAAAAAAAGAGTATTTCAAAGAAGAGATCAAAAACAACCAATTAAAGAAGATATTTTTGGTCCCTTCGATGTTTGGGAAAAAAAGCCAAAACAACAATATGATAATGTACAAGATTTTAATCAAAGAGAAATATTACTAGAAAATGAAAAAAGTAGAATATTAATAAAAACCAACTCAGATGAAGAATTTATAAATCATCGCAGAATATTGTTAAAGCAGTTATCAGGTAATAAAGATAATGTGGAATATTTTTATGTTAATTCTCCTGAAGAATTATCGCTAAAAAAACCTCATATTGTCATTCAAGGTGATAGCAAAGTAGGAGAAAAAGCAGTTAGAGAATCTGAAACTCAAGGTGAGTTATATAAGTTCTTAACCATTCCTGCAGTGAATGACAAACAAAGAATTCTAGTAGTAAATTGGGATAATTTTGATGCACCTGACATAGTTAAGTTTAATAGTCTTATTGATAAAGAAAGGCTTTTAGATAATTATCAAGTGCAAGAACAAATAAAAATAATAGGCTTATATAACTCATCCAAAGAAAATGTTTATAATGGTTCCGATTTTTTCTCCAGGCATGGAAAAATTAGAACATTACCAACTAATACCAATATACAAGATAGAGCTTTTATTAATTCTTTTAATGTTAAAGAAAAAAGACAAGAGGAAGAAAAAGAAGAAATAGATAATGAAGTTTCGGTTATTAATTTACATAATTCGTTAAATTGGAAAAATATATTATGTCATCAATTTTTTATGAATGGGCAAGAAGTGCAATTTCAAGAAGGCGAGTTGGTTGAAGCTATCAATTCTAATAAGAAACAAATAGTGTTACGTAATGCCCCATGGCATGATAAAGAATTTAAATTTTTTATTGATCAATTATTAATTAATAGAAGTTTTGAATTTTATGGTAAAAAATATCAGATTTCTCCCGGTATTAAAATCTTAAAAGATAAGAGGGATAATACACAAGATATAGAACAAGCAATAAAAGATGGCACAATTAGATTTTCATCAAAAATTCGTAAAGAATACGTAGCAATTAATTCTTCTAATTTATTTAAACTATTTCGTTCCTGCAATTTTGACAATAAATCAGGGGAAATATCTGCTATTGGAGAAGGTATAATCAAGAAATCAGCAAATAAAAAGCTATCTTTATTAATAACTTCATCTCTTAGTAAAGAGCAATTATTTAAAATAACACAAGAAGCTAAAAAATATCATGTGGCGATAACTTTTAGCATAGCTCAAGGTATAAAATTGCCATTTGATCTATTGGTTCCCAGATATGATACTCAAAAATCAAAACAAAAAGCTCAAGTTATTGTAAGTAATGATGTTGATTTTATTCAAGATAACTTAATGAAAAATAGTAATGTACCGGTAGAAGTTATTGATATATCAGAGTTAAGTTCATCTGATTTGCTTTATTCATTTAAAAATAAATTTAATTCTAAAAATAATAAAATTAAATTTTCCAAAACCAGAGGTTTAGTTATTAACGCCTTAAGACAAGGTAAAAGAGTTATATTAAAAGGTGTTTTTTCTCAGGATATGGTAAATGCTTTTAGTACTTTAATGCTAGATCCTCCTTATTTAATAAATAATGGTCGCAAGCAAAAATTTAAGTCAGGGCAATTAATGTTTATCACTAATAGTGATGAGTATTTTCAATTTTGTTCAACAGAAAATTATCAAATTTCATATCAAGATAAAATTAAGAAGTTAAGAGAAGAGCAATTGGTTGCAACAGGAAAATTACCTCCCATTGGTGGTAGTAGTGTATTTAGAAAATTAGAAGTTCAATTAGGTTCAATAGATCAAAATAAGGAAGATCTCAGCTATGTTTACCTAAAATCTTGTTTAAAATATTTATTAAAATATCCAGATGGTCATATTTCTCATATGCGTCAAGGTCTTGATAAAATAACAAAAAAACAAGAAAGCAAAGAAAGAAAATTAGGAGAAATAGATTTTGATGATGAGTTTATGGCCGATAAGTTTGATAGCCAAAGACTATTTTTGGTAGAAAATATGCTAGATATTTCCCCTCATGCTTTTATTGCTGGCAAAACAGGGGTAGGAAAAAGTAAGTTTATAGATAATGTTTTGGTTGTTAAACATAATGTTTTTAATGAACAAGATAAAGTAAAATGGGCCAACAACAAAGTTGATGATGGTAAGTTAAAAATATTATTCATAGATGAAGCTAATATATCTAGCGGTGATTATTCAATATATGAAGGCTTACAAAATAATCCTCCAACTATTGTCATAGGTAATAAAATTCATAAATTAACCCCTAATCATAGGGTTGTTTTTGCTGGTAACCCCAAGAGTTATGGAGATCGACACACGCCATCTTTATTAAAAAGACATGGTGGAGTGGTGGAGTTTTCTCAAATGCCACTAGAATATATTTATCACAGAATATTAAAGCCAATTATTAAGGATATTCCAAACCAAGAGCTTATAGCAAAAAATATTTTGCAGACATATCAAAAAATATTTAATATGTCACAAGATACAACTTTAATTTCTGCTAGAGAATTACAAATGATGGCATTGTCAATTGCTGCTACTGTTGATGTTAGTACAAATGAGACTAATTTACAAAAAATTTACTTTATAGCTAAACAGTTAATACCAGAAAATAAGAGAGATGACTTTAATAAGTGGTTTGGAGAAAAATTTAATATTGATATTAGTAAAATAGCAAAAGTTGACATAAGGCAAGAGGAGAAAAATATTAAAGCTATGAACGATCATGGGTTTATTATGACTCAGTCTAGAAAAGCTCCTTATGCTATGTTAGATGATATTCTAAGAATAAGGCAATCTAAAATTAACCATCAAGGTGATGTTCTGGCAAGAAAATATGGCGGACTTGGAAGCCTTGTCATAGAAGGAGAGCCTGGTCTTGGTAAGAGCCAGTTTGTTAGTGCATTTTTAAAAAAAGAAGGTTTTGTAGAAGCTAAGGATAGAAGTGGGGAAGGTCAAAAAATATTTTACAATATACCAGCTAGCCTTTCTATTTTAGAAAAAAAGAAACTTCTTAATAAGGCTTTTCATGAAGGAGCTTTAGTATTGATGGATGAAATAAATTCTCAGCCAATGATGGAGAAATTATTAAATTCCTTATTAATGGGAAAAGACTTAAATGATAAATGTCCAAAAAAGCCAGGATTTACCATAATTGGTTTACAAAACCCAATATATATGGATGGCAGAAGAGCTACAAGTTTAGCTTTGCAAAGGAGAATGGTTAAAGTTAATTTTTCAAAATATTCAGTAGAGGAAATTGAGCATGTTCTAGAAAAACAAGGACAATATAATGGTCATACAAGGAAATTAATCTATCAATATGATAATTCTAGAAAATATGCTAATGATAATGGTTTGACTTCACCAGTTTTTAGAGATTTTGTTAAGCAAGTTAAAGGGTTATTCAAGGTTAGAGATAAAAATGATGATTTATTTGAGGAAAAATATGTAGATATTACTGCGGTAAATGAAATAAAAGAACAAACTAAGAAGAAAAAAAGTAGAGTTACAAAACAGTCACCTCCTAAAGAATCTAATGACTCACCTAAGGAAAAGACGCCTGATGATAAGTTATTTCATTCTTCGCTAAAAATTGTATCTAGTGATATATCTAGAAGGTTGGGTCAAAATAAAAAAGGAAGAAACAAATTTAAATGTACAATAAAAGATAATAAAGATGGAACCTGCACCATTACCTTTAAAACTCGCAAAAGAACAGATAGAAAACGTTTAACTGGTAATTTAAGGAGTGCTATCAACAATGAATCCAAAGAATTAATGGATGTAGAAGTTGGTAGTAGATTTGGTATATCACAAGGAACTATTACAATTGCCAATGTACCTCGTGACAAGATTGCATTAACTACAAGATGTATATTAGAAGCGGGATCAAAACCATCTACTTCTTGTTCTCCAGTCAGTTTTAGAGCCTATTCTCCTATTTCTCCATCTATAGCTGGTTAAAATATGATTTACACAAGGGCACAAATTTGCAGCAAAAGGTTCTAGTTAACAGTAACAGATTCCTTCCTTTTTTGGTAAAGAAATTCAAAGTCAATAGGATCAATCATTAAAGGAGCAAACCCAGCATTTGCTACTAAATTTGTAATGATATTTCTAGAAAATGGGAATAATAAAGTGGGGCAATCTACTAATAATGTTTTTTCTACATCTTCACCTTCTTTTTCTTCAACAGTAAAAATGCCAGCATAGTTTAGGTTGCATTCAAATAATTTACCATTATCAGCACTAGTTTTAACTAGTAAGGTTATTTCATAAGCGCCATCAGAAATTTTTTTAGCATCAATATCAATAGAGATGTCAATATTTGGCTTATCTACAGTTTGTGAAAAAACTTCTGGCGCATTTGGAACTTTTAAGGATAAGTCTTTAATATATTGTTTGGCTACTTTAACTTTGCTCATTACAGTAAATATTGTGAGTTAATTTTTTTAACCGATTTATTAGCACTATCCATTATTAAGCTATTAACTAATATTTGGTTTTTTTCTTTTCTTATACCCTCTAAAAGCCTGCCATCAGTAACGCCACTAGCAATAAATAAAACATCGCCTTGAGCCATATCATTGGCTGTATATTTTTTGTTTAGGTCAGATATGCCCATTTTTTGGGCACGATCAGTTTGTTTTTGGTTGTCGTTAAAAATTAAACGCCCCATCATTTGGCCACCAATTGTTTTTAATGCTGCTGCTGCTAATACTCCTTCTGGAGCACCGCCAATGCCCATATAAAGATCAATTTTAGTTAGTGGATCAGTTGTGGCAATAATACCAGCAACATCACCATCACTAATTAGCCTAACTCTAGCACCAGCTTCTCTGGATTTGTTAATAATTTCTTCGTGACGATCTCTTTGTAAAATCATGACTCTTAGATCGCTAATGTCACATTTTTTTGCTTGAGCTAAATTTTTAAGATTTTGTTCAACTGAATTATCAAGGTCAACAACTCCGTCAGGTAGGCCACCGCCAACAGCAATTTTGTCCATATAAACGTCTGGAGCATGTAAAAAATTACCTTTATTAGCAAAAGCAATAACTGCTAGTGAGCTATCATTTGCTGTAGCGCAAATTGTAGTACCTTCTAATGGGTCTAGTGCAATATCAACATCAATTCCACCTTTTCCAACTTCTTCTCCAATATAAAGCATAGGAGCTTCATCTCTTTCGCCTTCTCCAATAACAATTCTACCATTAATGTCCATTTCATTTAAAGAGGTGCGCATAGCTTCAACGGCTGCATTGTCAGCTAATTTTTCTTTACCACGACCAATCCAGTTGTAACAAGCGATAGCAGCATTTTCTGCAACTAAAATTGCATCATGAGCAATAGAGCTTAGGGAATTATGTTTCATGTTTGAATTAGAATTATTAGAAATATTGCCTTTATCTAGAGCTTGTCTCATATGTTTATGTTCTTGCTTTAGCTAGAGATTTTTGCTTCTTTAAATTCAACGTGTTTCTTTGCTACAGGGTCATATTTTTTAAAAACCATTTTATCTGGTTTTTGCTTGGTGTTTCTACGAGCTGTGTAGTAGTAACCAGTGCCTGCTGTACTTACCATTTTAAAGAGAATTGATGCTCTTTTTGACTTTTGTGACTTAGGTTTTGGTGCCATCTTTCTAGTATTATTATTTGATCAAAATTAATAAGAGGAGGGATTGTATTTTTTAACTAATTAAAAATCAACTAATTTAATTAGTTCAAAGCTTGGACATAAAAAATTATCAGAATCCAATAAATTTAATTTATCATTAAAGGCGGTATTTTTTACAGGCTAGGTAAGTCAAAATCAGAAGATTTATGCTTATGAAGCAGATGATGTTTTGATGTAGAGCTGCTGGGAGAAGTGCTGGTAAATTTATTAATATTAATAACATCAAGCCCTAAATTATCTATTTCATAGGAGCCAGAGTAGTTGTTTTGTTTAAAAGCAGCAATACCAACATTATTAAAATTAATCAGAGAACTACCTCTTTGAGCTCTGACATGTTCTGTTAGTCCGTTATCTCTTATGTAAGATATGGCACTTTGTAATGCTTCGTTTTTGTGTGCTGTGGGCAATATTTTTGCTCCATCAAGAAAGCTTTTATTGATTGGAACTCTAATTTTATCTCCTTTCATTAACCCTGCATTGGCGGCAGGGCTATTTTTGATAAAGTCTTGAATTGGGATAACAAATTCTTTTGTGGTAGAGTCTCATAAGTTATTTGTCTAATGTCACTAATAATACCAGTAAAACCACCTTTTTTTGGCATTCTAAACTCTTTATCACGCAAATTATAATTACGATAGGTTTGCATGTTAAGATTATGGCAATATTTATTTAATTCTTTTTGGCAATATTCTTGTGTTCCAGCTTTTGGCGTGTGGCCAAATGCTTTAAGTTGCGTTTGATAAGCTTTTTGTCCTAAGCTGTTTTGTAAGCTTGCTAAATATATGCCTTGTTTTACGGTATTATTAGCTGGTGGGTCTGGGGCTAATTCTGATTTTTTTTCAAACTCATCATCAGTAGACTCACTAACATCAGACTCACTAACATCAGATTCACTAGCATCAGATTTAGAATCAGCAATTTTAGCCTTTTTATACCTATCAATAGAATAATATTTTTTCATGGCTTTGGCTAATTCAGGGTCACCTCTTTGTTCTTTAATTCTTTTTGCGCATTCTTTTCTGACAATATTAGCTGCTTCATTATCATTAAAATCTTCACCAAATAGTTTTTTTGGAAACCAACGACATCCTCTTTGTGCTTGATGAGTGATACCTCTGTATTTTTCAAATTGTTTTGGTAAATGGTCTCCTTGAAATAGTTTTCCTTTCTTAAAGTTATTTACAGTTTTTTGCCAAGCACATTTAATTGTTCCTCCATGATTAATAAAAATCTCTCTTCCTTCCTCTTCAACAAAAACTCCAAATTCTGTTGGAGCAGATAGTAGCATGCCATCATGTGCTGATTGTTGCCCGGTTGTACTATGTTGGTCATATAAACGATAATGTGGTTTTCTAAGGTTACTGTCTTTGCTTTTAATATTACCATAGTCATGTTCATAGCTAGTGGCAAAGGCATAATCTACCATTAGACCAGCTAAATCATGGCCTTGATGCGAGTTAGTATCGCCAACTGCAACTTTAACAACATTAGATTCTGGCTTAAAATATTCTTCCATGGTAACACCATCATGTATTACATCTTCTTTTCCATCTTCTTTAATAGTTGTTTTACCTCTTAAGTAGTCATGAGAATAATCACCATGAAAATTACAAATAGATAAGGTTGGTGAATTTTTTTGTTTTTTAAGTTTAAATCTAGTTTCTAGACCAGCATTAACTTCATTACCATTTTTTGTTGTATTTGCCAAAACTCCTTTGGCTTTTGTAAGTTTTAGTTTTTTAGCATTGTAAAGTGTTAATAATGTCTTATTATTGGCATCCTTCTTTTGCCACTCAAACTACCAGCCTTCTTCTTCTAGTGCTTCTTTAAAATTATCTCTTATTTTAGTTATTGTAGCATTACTCCATGCATCATTAAACCAGTCAATTTCTTGTAATGTTATTATGTCAGCTCTGTTATTGCGTATATCATCTAATATTTTTTCTAATTGTGAATTTAATCTTATGGCATAATTTCCTACGCTTTCAGATATATTCCAAGGGTTATTACTAAATGGTAATTTGTCTGTTACACTGAAACATTTATTTAACATGTTCCAAGTCATAACTTTAACAGGTTGTTTGAATTGCTTGGAACCAATAGAATAATATTGACGACCATGGTCACTACCACCATTTGCTAAATAGCCTAATAATTCTTTTACTTGTTTTGATGTTTTAAAAGGGCCATCCTGGCCCAATGTCCAATTTTGATCTTGTGTTTTTTTTAGCCTTTTACCTTCTTTTTACCTTCAACATATGACGGGCCATAGTAAATTTTTGTACCTTTTTTTATATGTGGTGGATGATATCTGATATCATTTGGTAGACATGCTTTAGGAAATTTTTTAGTTGTGGTAGGTATCTTTGCTTATTTATTTAAAATACAGACACAATTATAACATTTTGTTAAATATAGGTCAATTTTTTAATGATATTCATGTCTATTTAAAGATTTGATAGTTACAATAGTAGATTTCTCTATTGGTGAAGTATATGGCGGTGGTGTAATTTTTGACAACTTTTGCTCTTGTTCTTTTTTTGGACCTATCAAATAATTCATATTGATAAAGTAAATATTATTTTTGAGTAAAAATCTATCTACTAACCTCTCTTCTCCTGATTCTACAAAATTATTAGCTATTTTAACAAAATTATTTCTTGCTGTGGCAAAATTTATTGTCATATCTTTTGCTAGTTGCAATAAATTTTTTCTGTGTTTTTCATCTAAAAATTTGGCATCATGATCATTTGCTAAAGAAAATTCTTGAAAAGTTTTTAGAAATTTAGATGGTCTAGCTAAATTGCTAGAATAGCTCACTTTTTCTGGGTAATAAAGCAAAGAGCGAGACGCATTAACGTAAGATGTAGTTAGCTTGTCTAATATTAAAATTAATTTTAAATATTTATCTGGGTGAATATTTGTAATATCAGCTTTTGATTCTATTAACATTTGAACCATTCTAATATTTTCTTTTCCTATGGCCTGACTAAGTGGTGTGTCTCCTTTTTTATTTTTAGATTCGATATTAGCATCATTTTTAAGTAAGAATAAGGCCATATCTTCCAAATTGTATCTAATAGCTTTTTGTAAGGCATTATTGCCATCAAAATTATCAGCATAGTCAATATCTGCGCCACATCTTAGTAACAATTTAACAGCTCTGTGTTTATTATGCTTTATGGCAACATGAAGGGATGTACCGCGATAGCCATAACGGATACCTTCAATATTGGCACCTGCTTTTAAAAGTTCCTCAATTCTATTACAGTCGCCATTTTTAGATGCTTCTAATAGTAGCCTATCTAGTTTTCTTTGTTCATATGTTTTTGCTACTCTACTCATTTTACATTCAAATAAGCTTGGAAGTAATCTTGAAGCCAAGTTTTTTCTTCATTATTTAGTTTGTTGCCAATTTTTTTAATAATTTCTTCATGATATTCTCTTAACCATTTTTTCTCAGGATAAGTCATCATTTTAAAGTTAATTAACTTTGGGTCAATTGGTGCTAAAGTTAAGGTTTTAAATTGTAGGAAATTTTTATGTTTTGATTTTTCAACCAACATTAAACTTTCAATTCTAATACCATATTTACCATTTTCATAATATCCTGGCTCATTAGAAAGAATCATCCCAGGTTCTAAAGCAGTTCCCCCTCTAGCTTTGGAAATTGATGGTGGAGATTCATGAACTGATAAAAATTGACCAACGCCATGGCCAGTACCATGGGCATAATCTTTGTAATCTTGCCAAAGCAAATTACGCGCCAAAACATCCAAATTATTGCCTGTAGTGCCAATAGGAAATTTGGCTCTAGCAATGCTAATATGGCCTTTTAAAACACGAGTAAAACTATTAATATGCTCTTTTAAAGGTTTGCCAATAGCAATGGTTCTAGTTACATCTGTTGTGCCACCAAAATATTGCCCTCCAGAATCAACCAAATACAGATTATTTTTACCAAATTTTTTATTGGTTTTCTTACTAACTTTGTAGTGAACAATAGCGCCGTTTGAACCATAAGAAGAGATAGTGTCAAAACTTGGATAAAGAAAATCTTTATCTTCTTTTCTAAAATCTAAAAGCTTATTAGAGGCACTAATTTCGTCTGTTTTTTGGTTATTATTAACCCAAAATAAAAATTTTGTCAGTGCTAAACCATCTTTTTCATGTGTTTGGATGTTATTTTTTATTTCAACCTTATTTTTAACAGCTTTTAGAGCCAAAATTGGGTCATTTCTTTGTATTACTCCTATTTTTTGTTTATTTAAGGCCTCAAAAAGAGCAAAATTAAGGTAATTTGGATCAATTTGGATGTTTTTTAACTGTTTTTTAACTAATTTTAGGTGTTTTTCCAAGTTTTTTGGTGCAATTACCTCAATTTTATTCTTTTTAAAGTAATTTTTAACCTCTTTTGGTAAACGATTCTCCTCTAAAAATAAATCAACTTTACCATTTTTAAAGATCAAGGCCTGACATAAAGCCAGTGGTGTACACTCTACATCACTGCTTCTAATATTAAGCAGCCAATTAATACAAGGCGCAAAATTTGATAAAATTGCATCAGCATTTTGGTGTAGTTTTTTGGCTAGTTTTTTAATTTTATTAGCAGTTTTTTCACCAGAAAATTTATCTTTAAAAATAAATATTTCATTATTTGGTAATTGTGGCTGATTATTCCAAATTTTATCAATTGGATTATTTTTTAAATTTAAAAAATTAGCCTTACAAGCCTCAACATGGCCCTTAATTAAACTAGCTTGTTTTTTACAGTGTAAAGAACCATCAATAGCAATATTTTGATCTTTTTTAATATTTTCAATCAACCATTTAATTAAGCTTTTTTGGCTTAAATCAAAAATTTCAAATTCTTTTCTACTAAGTTGTTTTGTTGCTTGAAGAGTGTATCTACCATCGGTAAAAAAAGCATTTTTACCAGTTTTTTTAACAACCAAAACAGCATTAGAACCATCAAAACCAGTTAAAAATTCAATTCTTTTATCGCCTTTAGATAAATATTCAGATGCGAATGAATCGTTATTTGGAACAATAAAATAATCAATTTTTTCTGACGTTAAGATGCTTCTTAAACTTTTTAATTTTTCTGACATAATTTAAATTTATGTTGGTTTGAATTTGACGTTGACAATATTGTAATTCATTACTTAAAATTGCAATTAGTAACTTTGTTACATTTTTTTGTTAACCACAAAATAAACCAATTATGAAACATCTTAAAGCCAAAACCAAAGAAAAGCCTATGCTAAATTCTAATTTTAGCAAATATGATTTCGTAAAATCATACATCAAAAATGCTAAAACAGCCAAAGAAAAACAAGCAAAAGAAGAGGAAGCCTCAATAATTGCCGATGCTATTCGTAAAAATAATGATATGCAATGTGATGTTTTAGCAACTAAAAGAGAGCTGTATGGTGTTAGAGATGAATTAAAAGGAGACATTAAGTCTCTTAGAGATGAATTAAAAGGAGATATAAAACTAGTTAGAAGTGAAATGGAGTTATTAAGAAAAGATATTACAGTTAAAATGATAATTGTAATGGGTAGTTTGTTAACATTTTTTCATGCTTTGGAGAAATTTTCAGGTTAGTTAATTTGGAGTTTAAACTTACCTAAACTCATCAATAATATCCAAAAACTTCTGTCCATAGCGTTTTATTTTTGTATTGCCAACGCCATTAATATCTGACATATCTTCCAATTTTTCTGGTTTGATAGTTGCTAATTGATGCAAAGTTTTGTCATGAAAAATAATGTAAGGCGGCAAATTTTGGGCTTTGGCTAATTCTAATCTTGTAGCTTTGAGTTTTAAGAATAATTCTTTGTCACCATCTTTTTCAAAATCAATTTCAATTTTAACTTTAATTTCTTTAGCGGTTTTTATTGGGGCTGCATATTTACAAAGTTTAATTTGATGTTTTTCTTTTAAAAATTTGCGCCCCTGATTTGTTATTTTTAAACCACCATGGCCATTCATATCTACCATTAGCAAATTATGAGCCACTAATTGGCGAAAGATACTTTGCCAATCTTGTTTGCTAAATTCTTTACCAATGCCAAAGGTGCTGATATTGTCATGGCGAAAGCTTTTAATTCGGTCATTATCTTTGCCAAGCAATATGTCTATTAAATAATTAACCCCAAATAATTGCTCAGTTCTGTAAACACAGGAAATGGCTTTTTGAGCAGCAATGGTGCCGTCAAAAGTTTCAGGGGGGTTGTTGCAAGTATCGCAATTATTACAAGGCTCACACTCATCGCCAAAATATTCTAACAATATTTGCCTTCTACAGTTACTAGCTTCGCACAAACCCAAAAGAGCATTTAATTTTTGATGTTCGATACGTTTTTGGTTTTCTGGTGCGCCTCCTTCCTCAATAAAATTTCTCTGTGTAGCAATATCCCCAGCTCCATACATCATTAGTGCATTTGATGGTTCGCCATCTCGTCCAGCCCTACCAGTTTCTTGGTAATAAGCTTCAATATTTTTGGGAATACTCATATGAATAACAAACCTAACATCTGGCTTGTCAATACCCATGCCAAAAGCAATGGTGGCTACCATAATTACATCTTCTTCTTGTAAAAATTTTTCCTGATTATTAAAACGATCCACAGAATTCATGCCAGCGTGATAGGGTAAAGCTTTAATATTTTTCTCACATAGCCAAGAAGCTAATTCTTCAACTTTTTTACGAGACGAGCAATAAATAATACCACTTTGATTTTGATGTTTTTCTTTAATGAAGCTGAGTATTTGTTGTTTAGTATTATTTTTAACAGTAATTGCATAATTAATATTAGGGCGATCAAAACCAGCTACAAAAGTTTTACCATTTTGTAAGTGTAACTTCTCAATAATGTCTTTTCTAGTTGGTAAATCTGCCGTTGCTGTTAAAGCTAGGCGTGGCGTGTTAGGAAATTTTTCGGATAAAATTGCTAAGCCAGTGTAAGAAGGGCGAAAGTCATGACCCCATTGCGAAACGCAATGTGCTTCGTCAATAGCAAATAATGCTATTTTTGTTTGTGACAGTAAATCAAGAAAATCTTCCATTAATAAGCGTTCAGGGGCAACATAAACTAGATCAATTTGACCATTTTTAATTTGGGTTTTTATTTGCCATATTTCCTCATTAGCCATATTAGAATTGATGGCCCCAGCTTTAATTCCAATTTGCTTCAAAGCTTCAACTTGGTCTTGCATTAAGGCAATTAGAGGTGAAATAACAATAGCTACACCTTTTAAATGTAACGCCGGAATTTGGTAGCAAAGCGATTTTCCACCTCCAGTTGGCATCAACACAAAGGCATTTTCACCTTTTAATATGTGATTAATTATTTCTTCTTGCCGCCCACGGAAATTTTTGTAGCCATAGGTTGTTTGTAGTGTTTGTAAGGTTTGTAACATGGTGTAGAAATATGGTTTAATTATCTAATAAAGACCTTTGCACAACTAAAATTTAATGTGTTTCTTATTAAAAATCATTCACTTTTTCTCTATTTTTGGTGTAAATTAACCAATTTTTTAGTCAAATAATGTTCATATGTGACTAAAAAATCAGCTAATTTCCCCTCAAAACTAGAAAAAAATTGAACGATTTTAGTTGTGCAAAGGTCTTTAATAGTGCTAAGCAAGATTAGGGTTTATTTTTTTAAATTCCAATTTCTATTTGAATCGAAATCTATTTTGTTTGGTTTGTAAATTATTTAATTATGACTTATGTAAGAGAAAATGGTTTACTGGTATAAGGTAGAAATAGAGATAAGACTTGGCACGAGTTCTAAAAATTAAATAATGAGTTACTTGCTCTGGGAGCAAGTAACTCATTATTTAAGAAATTAATTATTGCTCTGGGAACAGAAATTTATTGTTCAAAGAATTAATTGCAATTTGTTCTTTTGTGAAATAGCTTTTAATTCAAAGATTAACCACTAATAAACTTAACTTATGAAAGCTTCTAAAAATTTCTATTCTTGCCAAGAATGTGGTACAATTCATAAAAAATGGGCGGGCAAATGTCCGGATTGTAATGCTTGGAATTCTCTAGTTGAAGAATATGAAACAGGAGGTTTTGGAGCCGATGGTGGTGCTTTATCTACCAACTTATCTGTCAAAGGCAAAGATCTAGTTCAAAGAAATAAAATTGAGCTTTCTAATTTAGACTCCAATGAAATAACTATTCCAAGAACCAACACTGGTATTGGTGAATTAGACAGAGTTTTAGGTGGTGGTTTAGTTGCTGGTTCGGCCATTTTAATTGGTGGTGACCCTGGAATTGGTAAATCAACCCTTCTTATTCAGGCTGCTTCTTCTCTTGCAAGCCAAAATAAAGGCCAAGTATTTTACATTTCTGGTGAAGAATCGGTAGATCAAGTACGTCTTCGCGCCAAAAGGTTGGGTTTAGAAAAATCAGCAGTTAAATTAGCTTCTGCCACTAATATTTTAGATATTTTAAAAACAATTGATACTAAGGAAGCTCCAACTTTAGTTATTATTGATTCAATTCAAACTATGTATGTTGATGTTTTAAATTCTGCCCCTGGTACTGTTTCACAAGTTAGAGCTTGCGGTAGCGAACTTACAGTTTTAGCTAAAAGAAAAAACATTGCTTTAATTATTGTTAGTCACGTTACCAAAGATGGTCAAATTGCCGGTCCAAAAGTTTTGGAACATATGGTAGATACAGTTCTTTATTTTGAAGGAGAAAGATCACATCAATTTCGAATTTTACGTTCAATTAAAAATCGTTTCGGTGCTGCTGGCGAAATAGGAGTTTTTGAGATGAATGATTATGGTTTAGGAGAAGTTAGCAATCCTAGTGAGTTATTTTTGTCAGCATCTGATTTAAATGTTAGTGGAACTAGTGTTTTTGCTGGCATGGAGGGAAGTAGGCCAATTTTAGTTGAAATTCAAGCCTTAATCGCCCCATCATTTATTCCCACCCCTAGGCGTGCAGTTGTAGGCTGGGATTTAAATCGTTTAGCCATGATTATTGCAGTATTAAGCTCTCGCTTTGGTCTTAATTTAAGTGATAAAGAGGTTTATCTAAACATTGCTGGTGGTTTAAAAATTAATGAGCCAGCAGCAGATTTAGCTGTAGCCCTGGCTCTAATTTCAGCCGCTAAAGATGGTGTTTTGCCAAAAAATTCTGCCATTATGGGTGAAGTTGGTTTGAGTGGAGAAGTACGTATGGTTTCTCATATCGATGTTAGGTTAAAAGAGGCAGTAAAATTAGGTTTTGAAAATCTTATTATTCCAGCTTCAGTTACAAAATTAAAAAATTGGTCAAAAATTAAGAGAGATTTAGGTGACGTTAAAATTCATACGGTTAGTCATGTGCGTGACTTAGTGAAGTTTTTTAGTTTGGGACAATGAAATTTAAAGATATTATTTTAGTTTGCAATTAATCTGCTATCATCTAAGTTTAATCTATGATTTAAGTCTAATGATTTAAAAATTCACATTATCATGCTTAAGGTGTTTTTTAATAAAACAACCCTCACACTTCTAATATTGCTCTTGCAAACCGCTTGTGCTGTTAATTTGCAATCTTTAATCAATAGAGAATCTGAGTTAAGACATCGAAATGATTTTAACGCCTATTTAGCTCGTGAATATTTACAATATTCCAGAGATCTAGCCAATCGCTACAATTGGCGAGATTCTGATTATTTTGCTCAAAAAGGTCTTAGAGCAGTTGATAATCGTGAAATTTATCCAGAAGTTCCAGAAAATTGGGGTGTTGATTCAACAAAAGTTGAAGAAGTATCAGTGGCTAGAAAAAGGCTAGAATTATTATTAAACCCACGAGTAAAAGATCATTTACCAATTCAGTTAGCACATTTAAGCATGCTTTACGATTGCTGGTTAGAAAATGAACAAAAACCTTGGAGTTTAGGTGGGCTTTCACGTTGTAAAACTCGTTTTTTAAGGCTGGCTCTAGAAATTGAAGAGTATATGGCCAACTTAAAACCAAAGAAGGAAGTAAAGATAATTCAAATTAAAGAACCAGAATTTAGAAAATTTGATATTTTCTTTGATTTTGATAGTTACAAATTTAATTCTAACGCCAATAGAGAATTCTTCGAGTTGTTAGAATATTTAGAAAAGTTAAATGGCAATTTTAGAATATTACTTGCCGGCAATACTGATCGTAGAGGAAAGAAAATCTACAATGCTAATTTGGCACGTAGAAGAGTTTTAGTTACTCAAAAAATGTTGATGAAAAATGGTGTTCCTAAAGATTTAATAGAAATTGATTCTTTTGGTGAAAATAATCCTAGAATTATTACTAAGGATAATAAGAGAAATAAGTATAATCGTCTAGTTGGGGTTTATGTTTTAAAAGGCACGGATTCCTTATCGCCAATACCCCTTCCTTTGATTGAAAATTACATTTACAAAAAGGAAATAAAAAACATGAAGAAGAATAGAGGTTTAATGTAATGGTAAGTAAAAAAGATTTAGATGAAGCATTAGCCAAAGTAGGCTGTAAAACCATAGAAAGACTAGCCTCAGTAATTGACACTCATAAGGGTGTTAAAGATGATGCTGATTATGTTTCAGATTATCGTGACCCTTTTCATTGGCGTGTAACTATTAATCAGTTGCATAATAATGAAGTGTTTAAAATTGATCGTGAAGGCTATTCAAAAGAAACCCATGCTGTTAGTAGGTTTTATCGCTCGCAAGGTATGCATATCTTGCCAAACTCCGAGCAATATGAGGCTTTAAAAGAAGTGATGGACTACATTAAAGAAGATTTTAGAAGCTCTGAGAATATTCATCATATTTGCGAAGACCAACAAAATGAGCTCGAAAAAGAAAATATGGTACGCAAGCATACTAATGAAGATGAAATAGGTAAAGATGTTATTTTATTTTGTGGCAAAAAATACAAATTAAGAGATGAATATCGAGCTGAATATGAAATGGATACTATTGAAGAATTTTACATTAAAGCTTTAGCGGTTTCTATTATGGCAGAAAGTGATGGCAATAGTAAGGTTGCCAAAGACATTTTGGACAAAGGAGGAATGGCTATTGTTAAAAATTTAGACCAAGAATCAGTGGTAGAATTATTGGTAGACCTACAAATTATTGCCTTAGAAGGTGATGAAATTGAAAATGACCATGGCATACAAAGATAAAAAACGTATTGTTATTAAAATTGGCTCTAATCTTTTGGTTGATAAAGATGGGGTTAAGAAGGCTTGGCTTAAAAGCTTGGTGGATGATATTGTGTTATTAAGAAAATCAGGAAAGGAAATAATTTTGGTAACATCTGGCGCCATTGCTATTGGCAAGAAAGCGTTAAATAAGCAATCTAATTTAACCTTAAAAGAAAAACAAGCAGCTTGTAGTGTTGGTCAAATTGAGTTGATGAGTTGTTACAAAGAAATTTTTGCCAAGCACAACATAGATATTGCTCAAATTCTTCTTACCGGCACAGATTCTTCCCATCGTAATTCATACTTAAATGCCAAAAATACATTCACAACCCTAATAGAAAATGACATTATTGCTATTGTTAATGAAAATGACACAGTAGCCACAGAAGAAATTAGAATTGGAGATAATGACCGTTTAGCTGCAAGGGTGGCACAGATGGTAGGTGCTGATTTATTAATTTTGCTTTCAGATATTGATGGTTTTTATGAGGAGAATCCTCACATTAATGCTAATGCTAAATTAATTGAAAAAATAGAAAAAATAGATGAAAAAATAGAAAAAATGGCCTCTCATTCTACATCAAGCGTTGGAACTGGTGGAATGATTACCAAAATTAAAGCAGCAAAAATGGCTTTTAATTCTGGGTGCGATACCATTATTACAAGTGGAATAGAAAATAATCCAATTAATAGTTTGTTTAATGGATCTCGCCATAGCCTATTTAAGTCAAATAAAAAGAAAATCAATTCACGCAAAGCCTGGATCGTTGATGAGTTTAATTTTAAAGGTGAATTAATTATTAATGATTGCGCTGTTAAGGCATTGGCTTCTGGGTCTAGTCTACTTCCTATTGGGGTTGATAAAGTTATTGGTAAATTTGAAGAAGGAGACAATATCTTAATTAAAGACTCAAAAGGTAAACATATTGCCACTGGCATATCATATTATTCTTTTAGCAATACTAAGCTAATAATTGGCAAAAATACCTCTCAAATTAAAGAAATTTTTGGTCAAAAAATTAAAGAAGAATTAGTCCATAGGAATAATATGGTTATTGTTTAATTTGCTAAATTCATTTCTTTTCTTACAAGCATCAATCCAATAATCCAATTTTGGTATTATTGTTAGAAATTCTCTAGACTTCAACCCTCTAATTTTCTATACCACAACTTAGTAATAATTATTTTAAAAAGAGGCTTGATAAGGAGTGGAAGGTTTATTATTAACTTTGACAAGTACCCTAAGATATGATATATTAAAGACTTAGAGTTTAATAACATAACTTAAAGTAAGAATATGAGAAATAAGAAAATAAAAAAATTTGCAGAATTAGTAGAGGCTTATTTATTAGAACATGTCTCTGATAACAATATTTTCTTTGATAAAGGCCTTACTGCAAAAACTAAGAAAATAATTAATAAAGAATGGTTACGTTTATTAGAAAAAAATGAATTTTCGCAAGATAAAGCGGGTGAAATGATGGATTATGCTGCAAAAATACTTGCATATTATTTTCTTTTAAACACGCAAGGACAAGTCTTTAATAAGGTAAAAGAGAATGTGAAATTGGCAAAGACTGTTACAAGGATGTTTGGTATAACCGCTACAGCAAATCCATTGTCAATAATCCTTACGTCCATAACATTGGCTGGAGCAGCTGCATTTCCTCCTCTTATTGTATTGCCTATTGTCGCTGGAGGTATAGGTATGTTAGGGGCAGGACCGTTTTATTTTGGAAGAAATGTAAATGAAAGACGTAGATCACAAAATATTCTAAGTAAACAACAATATAATGAAAATAAAAGCCATCTACAGCATCTTTTAAGCAACATATTATTAGCAATTAAAGATTTAGATCCTAACGAAAGAACAGATCTACTGGCAAGACTTGAGGATGCTCTTAAATATGAATCTCAGGAAATAAAAGCTGGTACAAACAGATCCAGAGCAGATTTACATGTAATAGGAAGAAAAATAGATATGAAGAATGCTCAAAATTTAGCAGAAATTATAGCATCCATAAAAACAACAAAAATAATCAAAATAAATTTAACAGCAAATAAAATTACTAATGAAGGCCTTATAATTTTAATGGAATCATTAAGAAATAGTGATAATTTATTTGATTTACACTTTAATAGCAATCGTCTTAATGAAGAGCAGATAAATTTATTAATCAATAGTCTTAGAGATAATCTAAATATAAATTACGTAGAGTTAAATAATATTAATGCTACCAATGAGCAAAAAGAATTAATTAAAAAGATTGTAAGACTATCCTCATACATCAGGTTTCAAGCTTATTTTATGACACCAGAATTAATAGATAGAGTAACAGAAATTATCAATACAGTAAAATTTGAGGATAAGGATGCTGTTAATATGAGCAATAGCCACAATACTTTAGTTCCTATACTAACACAATTATTAATGGAAGGACCTTATCAATACGATGATTATTTAAATGTAAATGGTTTAGAGCAAGACAAAGTATGGTGTGACGAACATCTTACTAAATTAGTCACAAAGTCGGTAGTAGAACATTTTTCAAGTCAAGGTAAATCCCAATTAGAAGCAAAGGAAGAAACATTGCCTTTACAATATAGAATAGAAACTCAACTAGAATGTTCTAGACCAATGAAGTTTGATAGTTCTAAATCTAGAATTCGAGATAAAAATAAAACTGTTACATTGTATTTTACTGACGGTGAAAAATTTCAAATGATTCGTGATAAACTTGCTATTCAAAGTAAAAAAATAGCAGATGTTAAAACCTCAAAATCCAATAAATCCAAAGAATCATATACTACACATAAAGTAGTAGTAAAAAAATCAGATTTAAAAAAGTTCTTAGAGGTTATGAATATTGCCTCAAAAGATGATAACCCCTTTCAACAACTTAACAAGGAACGCAAAGAACATAAATTGGGTAAAAGAAATAGGAAAACACAAAATAGCATATTACGTACTGCTTATGATGTACGACGCGATACAGCTTATAAAAACTACCCCAATAACACTGATAATAAAGAACAAGAAACACTTCTTGAATCAGACAGAGAGAAGGAAGAGGAAAAAGAAAAAATGACTATTGACGAAGCTCTTGAGGCAGGAAGTCCTGATGATATAAGTGTGGCGATAAGAAGAGAGATTAGAAGAAATGTTAAACAAGGAAAACCACAACAAGTTCAAGTTGATAATGAATCACAATCTAGTAATAACACTAGTAATAGAAGTGAAAGCAAAGAAGTAAAACATAAAAAAACAACTCGTAAACAAACATCTTCTACTTCTGTTAGAACAAACATGATAAAAACAAAAGAGAATAACCTATTTCCAGATAGCAACCCTAAACCCACAGCTACTACTATAAGAGGCAAGTCAAGAAAGCTTGCTCCTTTGATAAATCCACCTAGACCTGGTAGAGAGTAGTTAGCAGACTACTCTATCTTTAATACTACAATGAGTTAAGAATTAATCTAAAGAGGTGCTATTATCCAATGGTTTTACTTGAGGAGCCCCAGTATTTTTTTATTTATCTTTTACGATATGATAAATATCTTGATTTTTTAACAAAAATCTAGCACAAAAAATTAATATAACATTAACCTTAAATTAGTTCTTGACAAGTTAGATTGTGGAGCATAAATTCAACCCCTCGCAATTTTATTATCTTAATTTGCAAGCTTCTTTAGAAAGGTTTTTGTGGATTAATTTATAATACTTAAAATTTCGAGTTTTGGATGCTGGCAATACTTGTTATTACTACTTCCAATTTGTTGTTTGACATTGTGAATAATTGACACCGTAGGAAGATTTATTTATTTAAATTTTCTTACAAAAATGAATACCGTAATTAATAGTTCAAAAGTAACTCAAGTAATTATTGTTGCTATATGCAGATTTAATTCTGCATATAACTGCTTTAAAAAAGCATTAAAGGGCATTTGGTGGATGCCTTGGCGTTAATAGGCGATGAAGGACGTAACAGGCTGCGATAAGCCTCGGGTAGCTGCCAATAAGCTTTGATCCGAGGATTTCCGAATGGGGAAACCCACTCATTTATGAGTATCTTTAACTGAATTCATAGGTTAAAGAAGCGAACCTGGTGAACTGAAATATCTAAGTAGCCAGAGGAATAGAAATCAACCGAGATTCCGTTAGTAGTGACGAGCGAACGCGGATTAGACCAGTTTTGCTTATGTAAAAATTAGAATGAGTTGGAAAGCTCAACCATAGTGGGTGATAGTCCCGTATAAGTAAAAAGCATAGGTAAACTCGAGTAGGGCGGAACACGTGAAATTTTGTCTGAATATGGGAGGACCACCTTCCAAGTCTAAATACTAATTAACGACCGATAGTGAACAAGTACCGTGAGGGAAAGGTGAAAAGAACCCCGATAAGGGGAGTGAAATAGACACTGAAACCAAATGCCTACAAGCAGTTAGAGCCTAATTTATTAGGTGATAGCGTACCTTTTGTATAATGGGTCAGCGAGTTAGTTTGTTGTGCGAGCTTAAGCCGTTAGGTGTAGGCGTAGCGAAAGCGAGTCTTAATAGGGCGTTTAGTACTGCGAATTAGACCCGAAACCGGATGATCTAGCCATGGCCAGGTTGAAGGTTGAGTAACATCAACTGGAGGACCGAACACACCAATGTTGAAAAATTGGGTGATGAGCTGTGGCTAGGGGTGAAAGGCCAATCAAATCCGGATATAGCTGGTTCTCCACGAAATCTATTTAGGTAGAGCGTCATATGTTTACCATTGGGGGTAGAGCACTGTCTAGGCTAGGGGGTTCAAAAGACTTACCAAACCTTAACAAACTCCGAATACCAATGAGTATAGTATGGCAGACAGACAGCGGGTGCTAAGGTCCGTTGTCGAGAGGGAAACAGCCCAGATCGTCGTCTAAGGTCCCTAAATTATCACTAAGTGGGAAAGGAAGTAAAAGGGCCAAAACAACCAGGAGGTTGGCTTAGAAGCAGCCATCCTTTAAAGAAAGCGTAATAGCTCACTGGTCTAAATAAGCCTTCTTGCGCCGAAAATGTAACGGGGCTAAAGTGGTATACCGAAGACACGAATTTATTACATTAGTAATAAGTGGTAGTGGAGCGTTGTGTAAGCTGTTGAAGCTGAACTGTGAGGTTTGGTGGAGGTATCACAAGTGAGAATGCTGACATGAGTAACGATAAAACGAGTGAGAAACTCGTTCGCCGAAAATCTAAGGTTTCCTGCGTCAAGCTAATCTTCGCAGGGTTAGTCGGTACCTAAGGCGAGGCCGAAAGGCGTAGTCGATGGAAATTGGGTTAATATTCCCAAACCTGAGGGTGAGTGACGGAGCTTCCAAGATTGTATTTCCTTATTGGATTGGAGATGCTTTTTTGTGGCTTCCAGGAAATAGCCCCCTCATAAAGGCCGTACCAAAACCAACACAGGTAGATGGGTTGAGAATACTAAGGCGCTTGAGAGAACTGTACTGAAGGAACTAGGCAAATTGCATCCGTAACTTCGGGAGAAGGATGGCCTTATTTGGGGCAACCTAAATAAGGTGGCACAGAAATGGGGGTAGCGACTGTTTATCTAAAACACAGGGCTCTGCTAAATCATGAAGATGAAGTATAGGGTCTGACGCCTGCCCGGTGCTGGAAGGTTAATTGATGATGTGCAAGCATTTGATCGAAGCCCCAGTAAACGGCGGCCGTAACTATAACGGTCCTAAGGTAGCGAAATTCCTTGTCGGGTAAGTTCCGACCCGCATGAATGGCGTAACGACTTCCCCACTGTCTCCAACATTGACTCAGCGAAATTGAACTCTCCGTGAAGATGCGGAGTACCCGTGGTTAGACGGAAAGACCCCGTGCACCTTTACTATAGCTTCGTAGTGGTATTAGTGAATTGTTGTGTAGGATAGGTGGGAGACTTTGAAGCAGAAGCGTCAGCTTTTGTGGAGTCGTCCTTGAAATACCACCCTACAATTTATTGATATCTAACCAAGTTCCATGAACCTGGAACTGGGACCCTGCGTGGTGGGTAGTTTGACTGGGGCGGTCGCCTCCTAAAGAGTAACGGAGGCGCGCGATGGTAGGCTCAAATCGGTCGGAAATCGGTTGTAGAGTGCAATGGCATAAGCCTGCCTGACTGCGAGACTGACAAGTCGAGCAGAGACG
>JAYORG010000002.1:0-120709 GCA_038123275.1 Rickettsiales bacterium
TAAAGTTTTTAGTTGATTTTTAACACAGTAGGTCAAGTTCTTGTTCCAAATACAACACACATAAAGGGGTTAGTACTTGACTCCTTTACTTTTGGTTTTGTAGGTTAAGATACTTCACGTAAGAGATTTTAAAGAAGCAAAGCTTCTTAAAATTCTCTAAGTTCAGCATGACAGGTAGATTCTAAGTTTAGCATAATAAGGTGTCAGGTTTGTTCCATGAACCATTAAAAATTACTATCCCAATAAGTTTTACTAATAAACTTTTTGGAACATAATTAAGTGACTTTAATTTAGATTAACCCATTTTCTTCTTTTTTCTTTCTAACAAAATGTCAAAAAATGTTCTAAAATAATACAGCAAATACAACCACAGGTAGAAAGATAAAAATAGTTTTCTACCTGTGGTTATTTTTGTGTTAATTTTAGCAATTTAAATTGCTATAAAGCAAGAATTAGTCTTGTTCTAGAGGTTATTCATGCATGTTAATTTTTAGTAAAAAGACTAATTTGACAATAAAAAAATTAACGTTTAAATATTTAATCATTCAATCAATTTTGTATTTTAATTATCGCAAATTGGTAGATGTTTTAACTGGTTTTTTATTTTGATTTTGTCTTAAACCAACAAAATCTTTATGATAAAAAGCTAGATATTGTTAACAATAAAAAAACCTAATTATGAAAAACTATTTATTGCCGCCAGTGTTGCTGGCTTTTTAATTTCTTCTTTAGCAAACGCTAAAACTTCAGGAAACTATGTCGGATTAGACATTATTAGAACTTCAGTTGAGGAAGGTGAAACTACTCTTGGAGGAACATCATTTGGAGATAATTTTTTTGAAACTGGAAGCGAGGATCAAGTCTCTTTTGGTCTAAATTACAAATATGCTTTTAATTTTAAAAACTTTTTTATTGCTCCTGGTGTGTTGTTTGACTACAGCAATATTTCTTTAAGTAACCCTGATGTATCTTCTAATAATTTTGATCTTGATTACAGATATGGTCTCAAGGTTGATGCTGGTTATGATATTACAGATAAATTTGCTTTATTTGTAAATACTGCATTAATACAAAATGTGTACACCTTAAGTAATGCTGGTGGCACTGATTCTGGCTCTGATTCTTCTGCAAGTTATGGATTTGGTGCTAAATATTCAGTATCAGATGTTGTTGATGTAAGTTTAGCTTATGAGATGTCTGAATATACTTTAACCGACATTAATCAAGATACAGTGGATTTTGATGTTGATACTTTAAGAGTTGGTTTGGCTTACAAGTTTTAATAAAACAATAAATCTATGTTTTATTAATTAGCGAGCAGCTTCTAAATAAAGGGATCAGGTTTTTATTAACTAGATCCCTTTATTTGTTGATTTGTTATTTATTTTACCAATTAGCCTAATTTTATTATAAAAAATTTACTTAATATTTTTGTACTATTTCTTATTTCTTCTTGTACATATTTTCCACAAGATATTGTTTTAAAGCCAAATGTTAATATTATTAATTCAAACATAGGTGAAAAAACTAATATTAAAGTTAAAGCTTATGATAAAAGGGGTTTTAAAACTGAGATAGGAAAAAGAGGAACGGGAATTGTAGAATTTGCTCCTATTAGCAATAAGCAAGATGTGTCATTAATATTAGAAAAAGAAATTGTAAAAAATTTAAAGCAGAAGGGTTTTTTAACTTCTAAAGATAATGGTAAAGTTCTTCATGTTTCGGTTTTAAGGATAAAATATCAAAGTTTATGGGGCATAATAACGCTTGGCTCACAAATAGACACCACTCTAGAAGCTGTAGTGATTGATAAAAATAATAGATTAAAGCACAGTAAAACATATGAAGGAAATGTTGTAAAGAGACATTTCTTAGTTGCTCCTTTAGCGTCAACCAATGAAAAAAATATTAATTTATCATTTCAAAGTGCTATTGAAAATATGTTAAATGACAAAGATTTAATAAAGTCTCTTTTGTGAATAAGTAAAGGGATAAAGCCAATAAAGGAATCATCTTCATAACTAGACTTTTTGTAAAACTGACAAGATTAAACTACTACATTTTCATTGTATGCGGGGATAAATTTACGGTGATATTTAAAACCTTACTTTTTGAGGTTGTGTTAATTAAGTTAGGTAGTAATTTCTAAAATGAATAAAATTTGAAATAATGGAATCAAGTTTCTTGATTAAAAAATAAAACATTATTAACTTATTCGTAGGAGAAATATTACTTTACTACATTAACAACATTAAATAACAACATCATGTCCATACCAGCAATCATTATCATATCAATAGCGGCTATTGCTATTGCTATTTTAGTTAAAAAAATGATGAGATAATTAATTAAATAAATAAGGTCCTGAGTTTTTTATTTAGAAAGTAAGATTTCTAGCCATTAATAATTAAATTTATCTAGATTTTGCACAACAAACTACAATTAATTGCATCATAAAGCAATAAGGCGTTTAAGTTTCTTGCTTAAAGTTTAAAGAGTTATTAGTTATTTAATAAGTAATAAAGTTTTTTACATAGCAATATTAAACGAAAATATTATGACAATAGAGGAAATAGTAGTTATGTTGGTGATAACCATTGTTATTTCATTAATAATAAGAAAGATAATAAAGTAATTAAGAAAAGATATTTTCTTAAAACATCAATAATCCATAGTATAATTACAGTAAGTTAAGGCAAATAATACCTATCTTTATCAGTTTTATGTCTGCAATAAAGATAATATTTGTAATAATTAGCCAACAGTATCTAAGAAAAACAGCAAAAAATTTATTGTTGAGGCAGTATAATCCTAAAAACGGCGATTGAAAATCAATTTATGCCATCATATCATAATACGTATAGCTTCGTTCAAAAGATCCGTTTGCCAAGGGGTGAACTATGATCTAATGCCCTAAATCAATTTTTAATTGCTGTTTTTTGTATAATAAAGTTTAGTCCTCGTAATCCATCAATAACACTCCAATTTTTCCACCGCTATTTTTAAACCTGATACCTTCATTTTCAAAAGCGTCTGTAATATCCATTAATGTACCAAGTTTTATGTCTTTTTGTGAAGTTCCGCTTTCAAAGCCAGATATTGTTGCTTGAGAAACATTGGCTTCATAAGCTAAGTCGTCTTGTTTCCAGTCTAAAAGCTCTCTTGCTGCGCGGCATTGTGATGGGGTAATTATGATATTTGTCATATTTTTATTTATTGGTATTGATATTATTAGGGCTTATTTAAAATTTAATTAATATGCTAATATTGTCTAGATATTAATCTACTTTTCTTTACTATTAACCAGTTCATAATATTTAAAAAAATATGTCATACCATAAAAGTAATACTTGGCATAAGTGCGTCAAATAATACTTATCACATGAATGACTCTTGTAATTTATATCTTTGTGATTAGAATTAACTAGCTAATTATCGCTATTAAGAGTGTATCTTGGTCGTAGAGCCACTTATTTAAAACATAAAATATTTAAAGACTATGAGAAAATTAAAAAACAGCATTAATATTATCGCTTTATTAATATTAATTACTTCTTGTAAAACTAGTTCTGATGCTACTCGTTTAGACGCTTCAAAATCTGTTGAAAAAACTTCACAAAAAGATCTTAAAAAGTTAAAAATAGATAAGGCCAATACTGTATTTTTTGATTTTGATTCAAGCAAATTAACTTACAGTGCTAAAAAAACCCTTAAAATTCAGGCTCGTTGGATAAAAAACACCTCTCCAAAAAGAATTGTTATTCAAGGTCACTGTGACGAAAGAGGAAGTAGATCTTACAATTTAGCTTTAGGAAAAAGAAGAGCTTTAGAAGTAAAAGATTTTTTGGTTGATAGAGGGGTAGATCCAAAAATATTAAAAATTGTGAGCTACGGAGAAGATAAGCCAGCTTTAAGAGGGCAAGGAGAAAAAATATGGGAACAAAACCGTCGTGCAGTTACTGTGCAGGTTAAATAAAGTATCCTCAATTTACAGCATATAAAAGATAGAATAAGTGCCACCATCTATCTTCTTTATCACTTAGTTTATAAGTGCTTAAGTATAAATCATTTAATTTATTAGTCAAAGCCCAGATATACCCAGCACAATAGAAGAGTTTTTAAGTGACGCAGCTAGTATGGCTGATATTGATGAAGAATTAGGTGTAGACTTAGCAAGGCAAGCAAAAGATCATGTTGCAATTATTTTGGATAGAGCTAGGGAAGATCTAGCTATTGCTGATAATAAAAACCAGACTAATCCAGGAATATCTCCAAAAGAAGCAAAAACAGATAAATTAACAAAAGATGTTAAGTCTCAACCAGAAATTCCTTAGAACTTAGTCCTCCTAGAATCTAGTCCATTTTGTAATAATTTTTTTTATTCTTAAATTTCATTACTAAAAATGAAATAACACCAAAAGATAAAAATAAAATTATTAGAAAGATAGATGTTAAAATTGCTAAATAAAGTACACCCACAATTAAAGCCAAAGAAATTGCCACTATAAGAATTTTTGTAAAAATATTTTTTACTCTTAGCAAAAGGTTTTCTTCTTTATCATTAATTATGATAATTTTCTCAGTTATTTTCATGTTTAAGATATTAAAATTCTTATATCATATAGCTACTAGACACTGTTAACATATTTATTTATATTCTTATTTTACCCTATTTTTGCTTATTTTTCATGAAAATTTTGTCAAATATATCCTGATATTAGAAAAAATTTTAATAAAAAAGCGCTAAAAACATACTAAAATAAGAATATAAATAAATATGTTAACAGTGTCTAATAATAAACCATATAATACTAAAATTAAATCTATCAAGTCTATCTTCGGGCATCTTATTGAGTTTCAAAAGAAGTCTATTATTTTGAATGAACTTTTTCTTGTTTATATTTATTAGAATTTGTATTTCGAATTACTTTACCTGGAACTTTTCCTTTATTATCAAAACTAAATCTTGAGTTTTTATTGTTAGTATTTTCTTTATTTCTACCCTTTAATACTTGTCTTTTAGTTTCTATTTTAGAATCTCTGATTTTTATATTTTTTGTTTTAAAACTTGTTTTGCGTAAACATTTATCAGAAGTTTTTTTTAAACAAGAAAAAGGATATTTGACTAAGGTGTATAATATTTTCAAAGGTAGCAAAGCATATTGTAGTTTATTTTGTTGCTTTTGGGGTCTATTTACTCTTTGTTTATCTTGTAATGGCTTTTTGGCTTCTGCTTTTATGTCAGTGGGTGTATTATTTTTTAAGTTATTTTGATCTAAAAGTTTTATAATTCTTTCAAAATCAATTTTTGTAGAATTTTTACTTTCATTTCTTAGTAGATTTTGTGCCATTTCTAGCGCTGTAAAGCCATCTTTATTTTTTAGATCGGTTCTTACGCGTTTATCTCTTAATAGCATGTTAATATTATCAATTGCCCCATCATTTACAGCACACATTAAGGCTGTCATTCCATCTTTATCCTGCATATTAACATCAATATTTCTATTTTTTAATAATATTAGAGTGGTTTTGTCATGACTTAATGTTGATGAATACATTAAAGCTGTTCTACCAAAGTTATCTTGTTCATTAATGTTTGAATCTCTCTTTAATAATATTTTAACAATTTTTTTAGAACTCATCGCCACTGCTCTAATTAGGGGTGTTCTTCCATTGGTATCTTTATCATTTAAATCTATTTTTGATTCTAAATATCCTTTTAATTCCTCTACTCGACCACGGGTTGGCTTATAGCTACCATGATATTGTTTGTTCGTTATGGAAGTAAGAGACTCTGATCCAAGTGCAATTACAAAGGCTTTTTGTCTAAATTGTTTTAAATTACTATTTTGTGTTATTAAGGGGTTATTAATCCATTCTTTGGGTTTTATGTCATGAATTTTACAATATTTTTCTACCCTTCTAATAATATGGTTTTTGATAGCATTGGGGGTATATTTTTCTTGATGTACTTTTTTAATTTCCTGCCATTGTTTTTGTGAAAGTAAATCTTTTAAATTTTGCTTTAAATGATATAAGCGAAAATGTGTTTTGTTCTTACCAAATTTTTTTTCTATAATTTCTCTTATCTTACCTGCAAGAATGTCGTCATTAATTATGTCAGCTATTTCTTTTAGTGTAAACTTTCCCACCCCCATAGAAAATTTGCCAGATATTCTACCATTTTTAGTTGGAGTAGAATAGTACACAGTTTGAGGGTCTGTAATTAGGGCATGTAAGCGTATTTTATGAATTATTAAATTATTTTTATTTTGACTTTTTTCATCTTTATTTTCCCTAAGGGCAAGGTGATGATTTACAAATATATCAAGCGCATCAACAATACTATTAGCAGCATATCTTCTTAAGTTAGTATATTTTGCAGAAGATCTTATCCATAGATCTAAGTCTTTAGGAAAATCTTCTGCTTGACTATCCTTTTTAACTACTCGACCACCAAAGCAAGAATATAAATTAGCAGATTTAAACCCCCATTCTAATAATTTATTACATAATTCCTTAGAAGGAACTTCATCAATTGTAGTAGGAGATTTTTTATCATAAGTGCTATACAAAACATGAGCCAAGACTAAAGCTAAAGAGTTTACATTATTATTTTTATCGTGATATTGATCAAATTTAATTTTATCAAGTCTATTTTCATCAAAGGAATCAGTCCTGATATAGTCAACTTCTAGTCTTAATTTTCTATTTCTAGAAATTTCAATACATTTTTTTTGTATTGCCTCTATGTCAGATTCTTTAAAGCCTGAACCAATAAAAACAATAATTTTAAATATATCCTCTGTCTTTTCTGCACTTAAGCTTTTTGGCATACTTATTACTAGTTTTTAAGGTTAATAACTAAGTAAGTATTTTTATAATTAAGTTATTTAACATAATACATATAAATAAGCACTAAGTCAAGATGATAAAAACTAATAAATGGCTTTAGAAAGTTAATTTTAGGATAAATTTGGTAAATAAATGTTGGTTTTTATGATTATTTTTAATAATCCCAAAGATTTTCTTTAAAGTTATTTTTAATAAACTCTTTATGTTTAGCGCTGTCATCTTCGCTTAGAGGGAAGTTGCGAGAGGGTATTTTGGTACGTTTTACCTTTTTAGTATCTATATTAGAAGTATTCTTATTAGATCTACTTTTAAACATTGAGAATTGACTACCACCATTTAATTCTAAATATACATCAGCTAGTAATTCTGCATCTAAAAGGGCGCCATGTTTAGTTCTTTTTGAGGCATCAACTCCAAATCTTTTGCATAAGGCATCTAGAGAGTTGGCAGCACCAGGAAATTTATCTCTTGCCATTTGCAGTGAGTCAATAACAACATGTCTTTCAATAATTTCTAAGTTACATTGACGTAATTCAAAATTAATAAATTTCATATCAAAAGCAGCATTATGAATTACCAGTTTGGAATCTTTGACAAAATCAACAAAGTCTGTAGCTATTTGAGAAAATTTTGGCTTATCTTGAAGAAATTCCTCAGAGATACCATGAATTTTGAAAGCAGTTTCTGGCATGTCTCTTTCAGGGTTAATATAGATATGATAGCTATTGCCGGTTCTAACTTTGTCAATTAATTCAACGCAGCCAATTTCAACAATTTTATGACCATCTCTTGGGTCTAATCCTGTTGTTTCTGTGTCCAGACAGATTTCTCTCATGATTTTGGCTTTAAAATTGATCGTGAATTTTCAAGTTGTAAAAATTCAATAACATTTTGTGCTAATTCTTTATCTTTAAACTGAGTTTTTAGTTTAGAAATTGTAGTTTTTAGGTCAGTATCATCTTTATTTTCAAATAGGTCTTTATAAAAAGCCCTTAGGGAATGAATTTCGTCTCTTTTAAAATTTTGTCTTTTCAATCCGATAATATTTAAGCCCGCTAATTTAGCTCTTTGTCCCATAACAACACCGTAAGGAATAACATCATGTTCAACACCACTCATGCCACCAATCATAGCATTATTTCCTATCCTAACAAATTGATGTACAGCGCTGAGGCCACCAATAATAGCATGGTTTCCAACTTTAACATGACCAGCTAAAGTGGCATTATTAGCTAAAATTACATTATTGCCAATTATACAATCATGTGCAATATGAGAAGCAACCATAAAGAGGCAATTATCACCAATTTTGGTTATTAAATTATCGTCTTTTGTTCCTGGATGAATTGTAACATGTTCTCTAATTTTATTATTATCACCAATTACAATTTTAGATTTTTCACCGCCAAATTTTAAATCTTGTGGGTTTTGTCCAATAGATGCAAATGGATAGATAGCATTATTTTTTCCAATAACAGTAAAGCCTTCAATGCTACAGTGCGATTTTATTACAGTATTATCGCCAATTTCAACATCGCTACCAATTACACAAAAAGGACCAATTTCAACATTTTGCCCAATTTTGGCTTTGCTATCTATTGCGGCGCTTTTATGAATTTTATTTGTCATTCTTTAAACGTCTTTTTTATCAACTATCATGGCACTAAAGTCAGCTTGTGTAACTTTTTTACCGTTAACAATTCCTGTTCCAGTAAATTTCCAAACTGCTCCACGGTTTTGTACAACTTCAATATGCAATTCTAAAACATCACCAGGAACAACAGGTTTTCTAAATTTAACGTTATCAATAGACATAAAATAAACCAATTTTTCTTCTGGTTTAAAGTCAGATGACTTTACAACCATAATAGCAGAAGTTTGAGCCATAGCTTCAACAATTAAAACACCAGGCATAATTGGATGATCTGGAAAATGACCCATAAAATGAGGTTCATTAAAAGTAACATTTTTAATGCCAACTACGCTTTTATTAGGTTCCATGGCAATTATTTTATCAACCAGAAGTATAGGATAGCGATGAGGAATGCTTTTAATTATCTCTTCAATTTTGATATTTTGGAAATCTTTAGTCATTTGCTTTATTAAAATTTTGTTAATTATGTAGCTTTTAGTTCGCCTTTTTAAGAATGGTTCGTAATAATTAAACAATTAAAGAGTAGGTAACCTAATCAATCAAGTCAAAAATTAAAAAAAGATTGAATCAAATAAATAGATTTGGCAATATTACAAATATTGCTAATTATTAAAGGTTATTAACCAAGTATTTTTTTAGTGAGTAGAAATAGCTATAATTTAAGTCACAAACCTAATTTAACTTTTGCTGATATTATTAATTATTTAAGTTATGATGATTTAAAAAGGCTATTTTACGATGCAATTGCAAATAGTAAATTGAGTTTTTTACAAGAATTACTCCGATCAAATTCCAATATAGATTGGGTTAAGTTTTGCAAAAAGAATAAGTCTGATATCATTAAGTTAGTAACAAATAATTATAATGAAGATATAGCAAAATGCCTAATAATTAAGAGGTATAGATATATCAGGTATTATTATTGATGCTAGTGACTTAGACAAAAATACCCTTAAATTTTTGCTAGGAGAGGGGGTTCATGTCAAATCACAAATAGTTTTTGATTCAAAAGAAGTTAAAAATTTTTATACACAAAAATCTTTATCAGAAAAAAAAGTCAATATTCTTCACATCAATATTTCCCAATTAAATCAATCAATCATTGATGGTAATAATGATGATGAAATAGAAGATTTAAGATGTTTACTTCAATAAGAAAAAACATGAATTAGAAGAATTATTTTATGACACTACTTTACATTTCCAAGGGCAATTTAGAAGGTTTTTGGTTGATAATATAGCTACAAGTTTTGCTATGCAGGTAAGGAATGGAATTAATTTTAATCAAGAAAAAGAAGTATTTCCAAATGTCTTAATCAATGTAATATTTGGTTATTGTGAGGTTTTAGAATTATTATCATCTATTACATATAGTGCTGATATTGTAGATTTACTAGACGCAAATAAAGTTCTTAAAGTAACCCAAAGTAGAGATACTAAGAATATTTCAGCATCACCATCCACTTTACCAAGTAATACCAAATCTAAAAAATTTCTATTTAATAATTCAAAAGGAAATGTTAGGCTTTGAATATTGACTTTACTTAAATAATAAGTTAGTTTTTAACTATCCAAAATTTTAATTTACTTCAATTATCTATGAATTTTAATCGTCTAAAAGACTGTGTTGTTACTAATAAAAATATTTTATTAAGAGTTGATATTAACGTTCCACTAAAGGATGGTAATATTGAGGACGACACTAGAATTAAAGCGGTCATTCCAACTATTAAATATCTAGTAGAAAATAAAGCAAAAGTAATTCTTATATCACATTTTGGCCGTCCAAAAGGGCAGGTAGTTCCTCAAATGTCTTTACAACCATTAGTTGCTAGACTTTCCAATCTAAGCGGTGTTGCCGTTAAGTTTGTTGATAATTGCATAGGAGAAGACGTTAGAACAGCAATAGAAGAAACCAGCTATGGTGAAATAATATTATTAGAAAATTTACGTTTTTATAATGAAGAAACCAATGGTGATAACAATTTTGCTAAAGAGTTATCTGGTTTTGGAAATCTTTATGTAAATGATGCTTTTTCTTGCTGTCACAGAGCTCATGCTTCTATAACTGGCATTCCTAAACATCTAAAATCTTGCGCTGGTCTTTTACTAGAAAGCGAATTAGATAATTTACAAAATCTAGTAGCAAATCCAACAAAGCCTTTAATGGCTATTATTGGTGGTTCTAAGGTTTCAACTAAAATTGATTTAATTAATTCATTAATTACAAAGGCCAACTCTATTGTTATTGGTGGAGGCATGGCTAATACTTTTCTTTTTGCTTTAGGTCATAATATTGCTAAATCACTTTGCGAAAAGGAGTTAAAAGATACAGCTTTAGAAATTTTAGCTAAAGCTAAAGAAAATAATTGCGAGATTATTTTGCCAACAGATATCAGGGTTTGTAAAGAGTTAAAGGATAATTCTGTTGCCAGAAATATTTTATTAAATGAAATAGAGGAAGATGATATTATTGCTGATATTGGTCAAAATTCAGCTCTTGCTTTAGCTAATAAATTAAGTCAGTATCAAACTTTAGTTTGGAATGGCCCACTTGGTGCTTTTGAGTTTAAGCCATTTGATAAAGCAACTAATCTAATTGCTAAAAAAGTATCACAATTAACAGATGAAAAAAAATTAATTTCAGTTGCTGGTGGTGGTGATGTTGTTTGTGCTTTAAATAATATTCATTTAGCTGATAAATTTACTTATATTTCAACTGCAGGAGGTGCTTTTTTAGAGTGGCTAGAGGGTAAATCTCTTCCTGGAATAGAGGCTATTTCTAATAATGATAATATTTCTTCATAATGGGTAAAATAAAGTTAACAATCCTATTTGTTTTTATATCAAATGTTTTGGTTGGTAATGTTTTTGCCAAAGATAAAAAATTAATTGAAGTTAAATCAATATTTGAAGTTCAATCTCAAGATGCTTTTGAATCCGACAACCAAAGCAACGAGTATGTAGACTCATTTGCTAGAAATGAAAATTATATTAGAATTAATATTACCAACAACCTTAGATTAGACTCAGCTATTATTTTTGATAGAATAAATGCAGAGGATGCCAACGGTCAGGATAGATCTTTTGATGGCGAAGGAATCTATACGGAAGAATTAAAATTAACCTTTGAAAAAGATAATTTTGAGGTTTTTGCTGGTAAATTTAACCCTAATTACGGAACTGCTTTTAATATTGGTAGAGGTATATGGTCTCACGAGTTGGCAAGAAATTATGAGCAAACAGAAAAACTAGGTTTTGGTAGTTCTTATGGTTTTAAAAAATCAGAAATTCTAGGAAAAGTTAGAGTTGAAGCAAGTTTATTTCACAATGACGCAAAAGTTTTAGATGGCTCAACTATTTCACATAGATCTCCAAAGGTTGTCAGAAATGACAGCACCCCAGGAAATAATAATGATCTTGGATCTTTTGTGTTTTCAATTAATGGTGAGGATCCTTTAATTTTTAAAAATTTAAAATATCATTTAGCTTATCTACATTTAAGAAATACTAGTAACGGTAGCGATAATAAAAACCAGACAGGTTTTGTAACTAATTTATCTTATATTTACGATTTAAATAAAGATATTAGTTTCGATTTATTATTAGAAACCTCCAAATTTAGCAATTTTAGCGGCATTAATACTTATGAAAGAGATATTCATAGCGCTAATATCATTACTAAAATAAAGGAAGATTTTAGAATTACTCTAGCATTTTCTGAGTTAGAAGATGAGTCGGTAGTTTTAAATGACACCGATACTACATCATTAGAATTTTCTTCAGGATATTATTTTCCTCAAACTAGCATCTTAAAAAACTTTTCTATTGAAGCTGGATTAAGATCTTACAAAGACAGTAACAACATCAAGACAGAATCTGTAGGGGTTCTTACTAGATATATTTTAAATTTTTAAATGAAAATATTGAATATCTTCTTAGTTAAAATTTTATTTTTAGTTTTACTTTCAAAATCTCTCCTAGCTCAAACTAGCCAAGTTAATATTTACGAAAAAGATGGTTGGCGTTATATTGAGTCCAATGGTATTACCAATCATGATACTGGTAATTTTCCAAATTCAGGAAATCCTCATTCAATTTCTACGCAAGATTATAAATATAAAGTGACATTAAATCCGCAATTTTCAGAAAAAATTACAAAATTACAAAGACAGCCTTTTGGAGTTGCTTTAAATGGAGTTCCTTTTGATCCAGCTACGGCAGAATTTTATAATAATGATCCAGATTCAGGTTTTAATGGTGAAGCTAAAGGTGGTTCTCGTAATTTAGGGCTAGATAACTCTAATGCTCATGTTCAGCCCAATGGCGCTTATCATTACCATGCTATTCCCTGGGGTTTAATAAAAGAATCTAATTCAAAAGATGATATAACTCTTATTGGCTATGCGGCAGATGGTTTTCCAATCTACTATTCTAATCATCATCAATCAAGCTACAGACTAAAAAATGGCTACAGGCCTATTGCTGATAATGCACCAACTGGAAGGTATGATGGAACATACACTCAAGATTATGAATATATTAAAGGCTATGGCAATTTAGATGAATGTAATGGTGTAAAATTATATACCAAGAAATATCCAAACAAAATTTATGCTTATTTTGTAACTGAAGAATTTCCTTTTGTACCAAGATGTTTTAAAGGCACACCAGATTCAACTTTTGCTAGCCATCATAAAGGAGATAGAAGACCAAGAGGAGATAGAAGACCAAGAGGAGATAGAAGAGGTTTTCATCATCATGGAAGGCCACCGCCAATTCACCACGAATTTTAAGAGGCGTGGTGGTGACTCCCTCACTTAAATATTATATCACATTTATTAAGATATAGCAAGTTAATTAACTTGCTCTTTTAACCTATTTTTAGCAAAGTTGCTCTTAATATATGAACTGCTTTTAATATTTCCTTCTTTTTTACTATCAAAGGCGGAATAAAGCGGATGGTATTATTAGCTGCTGGAATTGATAAAAGACCATAATTTTGCAATTCTTTTACTAGGTTTAAATTTTTATATTTCTTTTTTAATTCAACACCAACCATTAAGCCAATACCTCTAATATCTTTTATAGTATCAGGAAATTCTTCTTTAAGCATGTTGAGCTCATCTTTTAATAATTGGCCATTATTTTGAACATTCTTTAAAAATCCTGCTTTTAATACAATATCAATAACTGTTTTAGTAACTTTCATAGCTAGAGGGTTGCCACCATATGTTGTGCCATGAGTTCCAGAATTCATGCCAGATGCTGCTTTTTTAGTAGCTAAGCATGCACCAACTGGAAATCCTCCGCCAATTCCTTTAGCAGAAGCAATGATGTCAGGCTTTATACCATAATATTCATAAGCATAGAAGTGTCCTGTACGACCAACTCCGCATTGCACTTCATCTAAGGCTAGTAGTAAGTCATTGTCATTTGCAAGTTTGCGTAAATCTTTCATAAATTGTTTATCAGCAGGAATAATTCCACCTTCACCTTGTATTGGTTCAATTAAGATACCGGCTGTTTTTTTGGTTATTAGCTTTTTAACAGAGTTAATTTCATTAAAATTGGCACTTTTAAAGCCCTCTAATTTTGGTCCAAAACCTTCTAGATATTGCTCATTATTAGAAGCTGAAATTGTAGCCATTGTGCGCCCGTGAAATGATCCTTTAAAGGTAATAATCTCATATCTATCTTTTTGTTTTTTATCATAAAAATATTTACGAATCATTTTAATTAAGCATTCGATTGCTTCAGCACCAGAATTGCAAAAGAAGGCATAATCAGCAAAGCTATTATCAGTCAAAACATTGGCTGATTCTTCTAATTCATTAATTTTATAAGCATTAGAGACATGCCATAATTTTCCAGCTTGTTTTCTTATTGCTTTTACTAATTTTGGATGACAATGTCCAAGTGTATTAACAGCAATTCCAGCACCAAAATCTAAATATTTTCTGCCATTATAATCAAAAATATATACTCCTCTACCTTTCTTAAAAGCTATATCAAGACGCTTATGTATTGGTAAAATGTGAGATTTTTCCATTCTTTTTAATTCTAAAGTTAATTATTATTTGTAAATTAAGAGATCTTATTTAATATTGCGCTGTGAAAATTATCAAGATTTTAAACTTCAAATAATACCATTTACTAAAATTAATTAACTAATTTTAAATTAAACCACTAACTTAATGATTAACTCACTTGTTAATAAGAAAAAGATTTTAAAAAATTTCTTAGATATTTGTACCTTAGATGGCTGGAATAATAAAAGCTTAGGAGATGCTGTAATTAAATCTGGTTTTAAATTAGAAGATCAAGAATTAATTTTTGATAACGGTATCCATAGCTTGATAGATTTTTTCATTGATCAAAACAATGAAAAAATGAGAAAAAAGGCCGCAAAAATAGATTTTACCAAATTAAGAGTTAGAGATAAAATTAAAGAATTAGTCAAGATAAGGCTTTTAATTGAAGAGGATAATAAAAATGCTCTTCAATCTTTAATTACTATTTCAAAAGGTGAAAGAATTCCAAATTTGGCTAAAAATACTTATAAAGTTACAGATTTAATGTGGGAAATAATTGGTGATAAGTCAACTGATTTTAATTTTTATACAAAGAGACTTATTCTATCAAAGGTACTTACTAGAACTACTCTTTGCTTTATTAATGATACTTCTAAAAATCATAAAAAAAGTTGGGATCTTTTAGATGATCAAATAGAAAAGGTCATGAAGCTTGGTGAAATTAAAATGAAGATGAAAAATTACATGGAAAAAATTCAAAGCTGTGCTAACAAAACCTCTAACTTAAAGAGTAATTTAAAAAAATTGCCTTTTATTAGGTTAATTAATCCCAATACATAAATTTAATGTTTGATTTAATTTTTGTTTTAACAATATCAATATTATCCCTTTTATCCTTTATTAAAGGCTTTATGAAGTCTTTTTTCTCTCTTATAAATTGGATTTTAGCATCAATAATTTCTTATTTTTTAACCCCAATTGTCGCTACAATCTTTTCACAAGATTATTCTTATATGGCACTTCATTTAGTTGTAAGTACGGTTTTGTTTGTAATATCTTTGCTAATTTTATCAATTGTTACAGGGCAAATAACAAAAACTTTTTTAACTGTTATTCCAAAATCAGTAGATCAATCTTTAGGGTTTGCTTTTGGTTTTGCTAAAGGTTATTTTATTATTGCTTTGATATTTTCAATTGTAACAACAATTTATTCACAAGATATAGCTATTTTACCAAATAAAACCAAGTCTGTGTCAGTAGATGGTAAAGTAGGTCCATCTTGGTTGGCAGAGGCTAAAAGTTATAAAATATTAGAGTTAGGTGCTAATATGTGGCAGCCTATTATTGATAAAGTTACCAATATGGTAACAGATCCAGAGGCAATAAAAAATATTTCTGGTAATATTCCAGATGAAGCAAGAGAAGAGCTAGAAAGAAAGTTAGAAGAAGTTGGAGGTGGTGACCTTAATAAGGTTAAAAAAATTCAAGATCTTTACAATAAAGTATATGATAAAGCAGGGAAGGGTTATCATAAAAAAGAAATTGAAAAAATGAATCGCTTAATAGAGGCTATTGAGTAATAATATTAATAAATAAATTATAATTTCATGTTTAATGTAAAAGGAAAAAAAGTTTTAATAACTGGCGCAACCGGTGGAATAGGAATGGCAATTGCTCAAAATTTTAGTCAAAATGGTGCTATTGTTGGCTTGTCGGGAACAAGAGAGGAAAAACTAAAAGATTTGGCATCTAAAATTGATGGCCAAACTTATATTTTTCCATGCAATTTAAGCGAAGTAGAGCAAGTTGAAGATCTTTTTCAAAAGGCTGAAGAGGAAATGGGTCAAGTTGATATTTTAATATGCAATGCTGGCGTCACCAAAGATAATCTAATTTTAAGAATGAAAAATGAAGATTGGGATGATGTGTTAAATATTAATCTTAAATCAACATTTTTACTTAATAGAGCAGCTATTAAAAAAATGATTAGAAGAAAAGATGGCCGTATTATTAATATTGCTTCTGTTGTAGCTATTAGTGGTAATCCTGGTCAAGCTAACTATGTTGCTTCAAAGTCTGGAATGATTGGTATGTCAAAATCTTTTGCTCATGAAGTAGCAAGTCGTGGAGTTACTGTTAATACAATTGCACCTGGATTTATTCAAACAGCAATGACTGATATTTTAACTGATGCTCAAAAAGAAGGTATATTAAAATCAATTCCATCAGGAAAAATGGGTACACCAGATGATATAGCTGCTGGAACTTTATTTTTAGCTAGTGATCAAGCAAGCTATATAAATGGACAAACTCTACATATTAACGGCGGAATGCTAATGGTTTAATTAAAATGACTAATACACATAAAACAAAAGTACTAATATTGGGCTCTGGTCCAGCAGGTTTATCAGCAGCAATTTATGCGGCTCGTGCTAATTTACAGCCAATTTTAGTTCAAGGAACTCAGCCTGGAGGACAACTTACAATAACAACTGATGTTGAAAATTATCCAGGATTTGCTGATGTTATTCAAGGTCCTTGGTTAATGGAGCAAATGACCAAACAGGCTGAAAATGTAGGTACAAAAACTATCTATGATCACATTAAAAAAGTAGATTTTTCTAAAAGGCCATTCACTCTTATTGGCGAATCTGATGACAAATATGAGGCTGATAGCGTTATTATTTCAACAGGCGCACAAGCCAGATGGTTGGGCTTAGAGTCAGAAAAAAAATATCAAGGTTTTGGGGTTTCTGGATGCGCTACTTGTGATGCATTTTTCTTTAAAAATAAAGATGTTATTGTAGTTGGTGGTGGAAATACAGCTGTTGAAGAAGCAATCTATTTAACTAATCATGTTAATAAGGTTTATCTAGTTCACAGAAGAGATGAACTTAGAAGTGAGAAAGTTTTACAAGATAGATTGTTAAAAAATAAAAAAATAGAACCAATCTGGAACCATGAATTAAAAGAAGTTCTAGGTGAAGAAAATCCAAATAATGTTACTGGCGCAATATTAAAAAACTCGCAAGATGGCAGTGAAAAAGAAATGAAAATAGATGGAATTTTTATTGCTATTGGCCATAAGCCAAATACTGCTTTATTTAAAGATTCTGGTATAAAAATGGATGATGAGGGTTATATTATTACTAATCCTGATTCAACTAAAACTAGTATAGAAGGTGTTTATGCCTGTGGAGATGTGCAAGATAAAATTTATCGTCAAGCAGTTACAGCAGCTGGTACTGGTTGTATGGCAGCTTTAGAAGTAGAAAAATTTTTATCAGACTAATAACATATTTTTTAATAGCTTAGATATATATCAATGTCAGAATTTTTATTAGAAATATATAGTGAAGAGATTCCTGCTAGAATGCAAAGTAAAGCAGCGGATGATTTTAAGAGAATATTTCTAGAATATTCACAAAAAGAAAATATTAAAATTGATGAAACTAATATTAAAGCCTTCATTTCATCTCGTAGAATTTCAATATTAATTGATAAAATTGATAAATTTCAGATTTTTGCAGCCATACAAAAAGTTGGTCCAAAAATTGGTGCCAATCAAAAGGCTGTGGATGGTTTTGCTGTATCTGTTGGGACTGTAGATGCTACAAATTTGCAAATAATTAAAAATGATAAAGGCGAGTATTACGCCTTTAACAAGAAGGAAAGTAAAATTGCTACAGCAGAAATTTTTAAGAAAAATTTGCCTTTAATTTTACAAAAAATGAGTAATCTTTGGCCTAAAACTATGAGGTGGCAAAGCGGTAAGATTCAGTCAAGATGGGTTCGTCCAATAAGATCAATATTAGCTATTTTTGATGGTAAGGTTATTAATTTCGAATTTTCTCAAATTAAAAGTGGCAATAAAACATATGGCCATAATCTACTTTCAAAGAAGGCTTTAGAAATTTCTAGTTTTAAAGATTATCAAAGTAAATTAGAGAAAAATTTTGTTATTATAAATCAGGATAATAGAAGAGAGAAAATAATCAATGAGATTAATAAAATTTGTAAGTCTAAAAATATAAAATTAACTGATGAACTAAATAACAAAAATCACCTTTTGGATGAGGCAGTTGGTTTGGCAGAATTTCCAACTATTGCTATTGGAGAGATTGACAAAGATTTTATGTCATTACCAAAAGAAGTCCTAATTTTAACTGCCAAGCTTCATCAAAAATACTTCTGTGTACAAGATAAAAAGGGCAAATTAGCTCCTTATTTTATTTTTGTAAGCAATGTCAAAATTAACAAAAGGATAATTTTAGACAATCAAAAAGTTTTAAGAGCCAGACTAAGTGATGCCAAGTTTTTTATTGATGAGGATTTAAAGGTTCCTTTTGATTCCAGGATTGAAGATTTAAAAAACATTATTTTTCATGAAAAATTAGGAACTATCCATGACAAAGTTAAAAGATTAGAGGTTTTTAATAAATTTATTGCTCTTTGGATACCAAATAGCAATTTAATTTTGGCTGAAAGGTTAGCAGATATGGCTAAAAATGACTTAACAACAAAATGTGTTGCTGAGCTTCCTGAGCTGCAGGGTGTAATTGGTGGTTATTATGCTAAAATTCAAGGTGAAGATGATGAGGTTAGTAAGGCTGTATCTGAACAATATTTGCCTATTGGGCCAGAAAGTAACGTGCCACAAACTCCTCTTGGCTCTTTATTGGCTATTTCTGATAAAATTGATACGATTTGTGGTTTATTTTTGGTTGGACAAAGGCCAACTGGTTCTAAAGATCCATTTGCACTTAGAAGATCAGCTCTTGGGATAGTTAGAATTATTATTCATAATAATATTTCAATTCCCTTAAGAATTATTGTAGAAAAATCAATTAGTGGCTTTCCTATAAAAATTTTAAAAAAGCGTTATCCAAAAGTAAGAGGTAAAGAGTTTAAACAAATAAAAATAGATATTTTACATGATATCATCGAGTTTATAGCTCAGAGAATTAAATCTATTTTAAAGGATTATTACAATGTTAAGCCAGACATAACCAATGTTTTATTTGATGATTGTCTTCACAAAATTAAAGAAGATAAAAAATTTGATATTAATAAGCTTGTGAAGAAGGCTATATTTATTAACGATTTTATTGCAGATAAATCAAATTCTGACATCATTTCTCTTTATAAGAGAGCAGCAAATATTGTTACAATTGAAGAAAAGAAAGATAAAAGAAAATATGATTCCAAGCCACATCCTTTATCTATGAAAGATAAATATGAAAAAGATCTTTATAAAAAAACCAAATTAATTGCCTCTAAAACTAAAAAACTATATAAAGTGGGCGATTATAAAGAAATATTTAAATTACTTCAGGAATTAAAAGAGCCATTAAACAACTTCTTTGATAATGTTAAAATTAATGTAGATGACATTCATATAAGAGAAAATAGATTACTTATCTTAGGAAGAATAAAGACTCTATTCAATTATATATTTGATTTTTCCAAGATAGAAAAATAGTTAGAGCTTGAATATAGAAGTAATTTATATTTGCATATTTATTTAAGTAAGTTAAGTTTAGTTTTATTATTAATTTTTAATCAGAATATTTATCATGAAAAAAATATTATTATTTGCCACAATTATCTCATCTTTATTAATTTCTTCTTGTGCCAAAAAGCCAGTTAACCCAGCTTTAGCAAAAATTAAAAAGGAAAATCTTAGTCATTTACCAGATTGGGTTTTAAGTCCAGAGGTTGAAGATGGTGTTGCAGGAGTTGGTATCGCTTCTAAAAGCAGAGGTAGTTTTAAATTCCAAATTAGAAAAGCAGAAATGGATGCTAAAGCTAATATAGCCACCACAATTCAATCAGAAATTTCTAGAGTTACCAAAGAGGCTTTAAGAGAATCAAATGTTAATGACGTTAACGATGTTGAAGAAGTATTCTCTCAAGCAACAAAAGAGGTAGTTAAAAATATGCCACTTTCTGGAGCAACTAGAATTAATATTCATCAAGGAAATGATGGTACTCTTTATGTTCACATGATCTTAAAAAACAAAGATTATGGCAAATATCTTAAAAACAGTCAAAAAGTCTATCAAGATAGATTAAAAGCTGCTAATTTAGGTAGAGATAATTTAGACAAGTCTCAAGAAGCAGTTAAAGAATTGTTTGAAGAACTAGAAGAAGAAAGAAATAAATAGAAAATGAAATTATTAAAAGTTTTTTCAATTTTATTTATTGTTATTTTGCTTAGCTCTTGCGCAAAGAAAATCCTGCATGATTCTCATGCTGGAGAAAGAATAAACAGGGCTGAGCAAAATACAGATCACTTATTCAAGGAAATGGAATAGTTTATTAATTTTCATATATGAAAAGATATTTATTAATTTTATTTCTAATATCTGGTTGTATCACCATTGGTCAATCTCAAAAATCATCAAGTAATCTTCCATCTTGGTATATAAATCCATTTAGTAATGATTCTGTAAATCTTTATGGGGTTGGTGAGGGTTTTACAATTCAAGAAGCATCTAAATCAGCCTTAAACAATTTAGCAGCAAAGTTAGCTGTTACTATTTCCTCGGATTCTTCTACTCTTATGGAGGAAAATAATTATAGTGCCAATGAAGAATTTCGTGGTAAAATTAGCGAAAGAGTGCAAGAGGTTACTTTTAATAATTATGACATAAATAATAGCCATAAGGAGGGCATGACTTTTTATGCACAAGTTAAGGTTGATAGGAATAATTTTATAAAAGAGCAAAAGTCTATTTTGGCTCAAAAACATAAAATTATGCAAAATCTTTATAATTCTTCTAAAAATAAAAATATTCTTATTAGAAGAAATAAATTATCCAAGATTGTAGATATAAGTGCTAGCGCTAGTATAATTAATCAAATATTAAATGGCTTAAAAGTTAATCCTAATTATCAAAAGAATTTAGATAAATATCAATTTTACAAGGACTCTTATGATAATATATTAGATAAAATTGAATTTTTTATTAAGTCAGACAATATAAAAATTAAAGATGCAGTAATTGAAGGCTTAAATGAGAATAATTTAAAAGTTGTTAGCTTAAAGAAAAATAATAGTAAAAATTTGGTTATTATTGATATTAAAACCACTTCTAGCGTTAAGAAAATTTATGGTTCAAATATTACTAATCTAAAGCTAAAATTTAAGTTAATTTCTAATAAAAACAAGATTCTAGCCAGTAACATTACTGAAGTTAGCGGAGCTTCTGTGGGTAATCACAATTCTTTTGGTATAGCAGTTAAAAATTTCTCTAAAAAAATCAAAAAAGAAGGAATTTTGCAAATAATAGGGGCTGATAAAAAATGAACAAAATGATATTATCAAAAATAAGATTTAGTATAATCTTATTAAATATTATTTTAATTTTAAGTAATTGCGCTCCAAAAATATCCAATCTTCACCAATATAATAAACAGAACTTTCCAAAAACTAGCTTTATGCCCAGTAAAGAAAGTGTTAAAGGAGCCCCTCCAAAGGTGGTAATTTTTAATTTTAATGAAAATAATAATAAAGTTGCTATTGATGCCAATTTAGGGAAGTCATTAGCAGTTAATATTGAAAATCTATTAACCAAAGATCGCTTAGTTCAATTAATTGATCGTAAAATTGCCACAAAGTTAGAGAAGGAAATTTTATTATCACAAATAAATAATGAAGATGTAGCATATAATGGTCCTCCAGTTGCTAATTATGCAATTTCTGGTGAGATTGGTAGTGCTGGATTCAATAAAAAATACTCATCTGGAATGATGCTTTATAGTAAAGATAGGGGGTTGTATAAAACTCCAGCCAAGTTTAAATATAGCTCTGAAGTAAAGGGAAATGTTAAAGTTTATGAAATACCATCAATGGATGTGATAGATAATTTTAAAATTTCTGGATTTGCCAAAAGATCAGAAAATGTTCAAAAGAGTGGAGGTGTTTCAATTGCTGGTCTTATTGAGGTTGGAGTTGAAAAAAATAAAGGATTAGAGGCAGATAATGATCTTGTTAGAAAAGCTGGAGAAAATGCTATTTATAGTTCTTCAACTGTTATAAAAAATGCTTTTGCTAAGAAAGGTTATGTTTTAGAAAAAAGGTCTTTTAAAAATAAAGTAATATTTAAAGTTAGCTTAGGAGAGAGGGATGGAATAAAACATGGAGATAGATTTGAGATAATTGGTAAATTTGAAATAGAAAATCCAATTACAAATGAAGTAGAAATTGAGAAAAGAATTCTTGGAGAAGGCAGGGTATCTAATAGAATAAATCCTAAATATTCTTTTGTTGTTTTGAATAAAAAAGAATATAATAATATGGTAAGACTTGGTGATATCGTGCAAATTAAGTATAAGAAAAGTTTATCACAAAAGATAAGCAAATTTAATAGATACGTTCCTAACTAAATAATTTTTTGTTAAAAGTGCCCAGTAAAATAATTTTTCAAAATAACTCTTTAAATATTTGCAATGATTACGAACATTTTATTTTGGATGTTTGGGGTGTAATACATGATGGAACCTCTGTTTATGATGGCGTTGTTGATAACTTAATTAAGTTAAGAGAATTAAATAAGAAAATTTATTTTCTATCTAATGCCCCAAGAAGGTCTCATAAAGTAGCTTTAACTCTAGAAAAGTTTGGAATTACTGATAATTTTTATGATTTTATCATGACTTCTGGTGAGGCAACTTATTTATCTTTGAAAGAAAATCAGGAGAATAATTTTAATAAATATGGTAAAAATTATTATTATATAGGACCAGAGAAAGATCGCGATTTATTGGATGGTCTAGATTATAAGGAAGTTTATAATACCAAAGATGCTAATTTTGCCATTGCAACTGGTTTTGACGATGAGTTATCTAAGGAAGATGAAAAATTAGAACATTTAGAAGAATGCTTAAAAAATAATTTGCCATTAATTTGTGTTAATCCAGATCTAATTGTCATTAAGAAATCTGGTCAAGAGATGATTTGTGCTGGTCTAATTGCTAAGCAATATAAAGAGATGGGTGGTAAAGTAATATATTTTGGAAAACCTCATAAGGCCACATATGACACAATATTTTCTTTGGCAAAAATAAGTGATAAGAGTAAAATTATTGCTATTGGTGATGGTATTGAAACTGATATTGATGGCGCCAATAAAAACGGTATTGATAGTGCCTTAATTGGTGGAGGTATATTGTCTAATATTTTAAAAATAAAACATGGAGAATTACCCAAAAAAGAAGATTTAACAAAACTTTGTAAAACTTATCAAATTTATCCTAAAATTGCTCTAGGACAACTGTAATTTATATTAAAATGTTAAAAGATTATAAAAGAAAAAGAATAGCCCTATTATTAGCGTTAATCTCATTATCTATTCTTGTTATTATATTTATGATTCCTGGTACTAGTTTTTATTATGGTGGTAAAGTGGTAGCTTTAGTTGACAATGAAAGGATCTATGAAAATGATATTAAAGATGAATTATTGGAAATGTTTCCCGGAAGTAATCCTAAAACTTTTGAGGTTAGAAGATTGCCACAAAATGTATTAGAATTAATTGCTAAAGGAGTTTTTATTAAAAGGCATATTTATCGAGATGCTAGAAACAATATGGTTCATCAAGATGCAGAAGTTAGAGATAAAATTAATCGATATTCTAAAAAAACCATTCGTGAACATTTTATTGATGAAAAAATTGGCAAGAAAGTTAATAAAAAAGCAATACAAGCCAAATATTTAGAACTATCAGATAAAGTTAAGGAAGATAAAGAATTTAGTATTGGTCACATTTTGCTAAAAACAAAATATCAAGCTGATAAAGTTATTGAAAAAATTAATGATAAGCAGTCTTTCTTTGTTTTGGCTGGTAAATATTCTTTAGATAAAAAAACCAATAAAAAAGGTGGAAGACTTGGTTATTTCAAAGAAGATAAGGTTAAAAAAGAGTTTTCAGTGATACTAAATATGAAAGAGGGTAATATTTCAGACCCTATTAAAACTGATTCTGGATGGCATGTTTTAAAATTAATAGATATCAAAACACCAAAGTTAGAAGATTTTGATAAAATAAAGGATAAAATTGTAGAAGAATTAAGAAGAGAAGAAATTGATAAAATATTTTCTCAAATTTCTCAAGATTCTACAGTAAAGATATTAATTGAACACCCTTAGTTATGCCTTCTAATAGAAAGAAGTTTTCTAATAAGAGTGGGTCTTTAAAATCAGTAAAATCTTCCAATCAAAATAATATTGCTTCTCATGTACCCAAAAATCAAATTTGGATTTATGGTAAACATCCAGTAAAAGAGGTTCTTTTAAATAAGAAACGTAAAGTTTTTAAAATTCTAATCACAAAAAATAATCAAGTAGAACTAGAAAATTTTATTAAAGAAAATAATCTAAAAATTGATAAATCTAATATTTTTATTGTTAGTGGCGAAGATATTTCTATAAACTTTACATCCAAGATAATACATCAAGGCTTTGCTATTTTATGCTCGGTGTTACATTGCATTACAGATAATGAATTTTTAGCAAATATTAAAAAGGATAATTTAGAAAATATTTTAATTTTAGATCAATTAACAGATCCACATAATATTGGTGCTATTATTAGAAGTGCTATATCTTTTGGGGTAAAAAATATTGTTTTATTAAAGCAGAGTTTTAGCGGCGAAAATGCTACAATTTGCAAAAGTTCATCTGGTACAATTGAAAATGCTAATATAATATTAGCTGGAAATTTAAATAATTTTATTCTTAAGTTAAAATATCATGGATATTGGGTTGCTGGCCTAGATGGCTCTGGTAAAAATAGTTTTGATGATGTTAAGTTGCATGATAATATATGTTTAATAATAGGAAATGAAGGTAGCGGAATTAGGCAATTAGTAAAAAAGAATTGCGATTTATTGTTAAAAATTCCAATATCCGATAAGGTTGAGAGTTTAAATGCTTCTAATGCTGCTTGTATAGCTCTCTGGGAAATTAACAAGAAGTAGATATGAATAAATATAAGAAAATTGGTATTATTGCCAGCAAAGAACAAGAAGCAATTGCAAAGAAAGTAGATCTAGTTAAGAAATATAATTTTATTGATTGCCAAGAAAATGTTAGTAAAGATATAGATCTAATTATTGCCCTTGGTGGTGACGGCTTAATGCTGCATTTACTTCATGGCTATCAAAATTTACAAATACCAATTTATGGAATTAATTTTGGTACTGTTGGTTTTTTGATGAACTCTATTAGTGATAATTTACTTGAATCAATTCAAAGTTCTAAGTTAGAAATACTTCATCCTCTTAAGATGGTGGCAATAGATGTAAATGGTAAAAAACATGAACATCTAGCAATTAATGAAGTTTCTCTTCTTAGGCAAAGTAATCAGGCAGCAAATATTAAGGTTAAGATTAATGGCAAAGATAGAATTCAAAGCCTAGCAGCCGATGGAGTTTTAGTTTCTACCCCAGCTGGAAGCACGGCTTATAATTCGTCTGTTAATGGCCCAATTATTCCACTTAAGGCTAATATTTTAACTTTAACACCAATTAGCCCATTTCGTCCAAAACATTGGCGTGGAGCATTGCTTGACGATAAAGCTAACGTTAAGTTTGAAATTCTTAAACATAGCAAACGACCAGTCAGTGCCACTGCTGATTATTTTGAAGTTAGAGATGTAAAAGAAGTAGAGATAAAGGTAGATAAAACCCAAAAATTCCAAATCCTTTTTGATCCAAATCACTCCTTAGAAGAAAGAATAGTTAGAGAGCAATTTATTTAATTGATTCACCTTATCCTAACAAAATCTAAAATAATTCCCTAATTGTCCTTTAAAAGGTCTTTTGTATGTAAAGATGGGATTTGGTATTATTTCTAGCCAGTACAATAAAAGCCTTGACTTTACTCTTTTTTAGGTAAATAATTCCATTTATTTCCGTTTTTAACCATAATTTCCCATAAAATACCATATTGGGAGGTTAAAAGGCGGTAAGCTTGAAATGAAAGGTTTATGGCGTTATTTTTATCGAATTTTACTAATAAAATAGACAAGAAGGGTAGGGTTTCAGTTCCTGCTCAATTTCGCCTAGCTGTTTCTAATCAAGATTTTTCAGGAATAATTGTTTATGAGTCTTTTATTAATCAATCTATTGAGGGTTGTGATATTGACCGTATTAAGCAATTAAGTGAGTCAATTGATGAGTTAGATCCATTTTCTGAAACTAGAGATGCTTTTGCAGCTTCAATTTTAGGTGGATCTGTACAGCTTTCTTTTGATAGTGATGGTAGGGTAATATTGCCAGAAGCCTTAATTGAGTTTGCTAATTTAAAAGATAAGGCAACTTTTGTTGGAAAAGGAAAGACATTTGAAATTTGGCAGCCAGAAACCTTTAGCTCTTACATGCAAGATGCTAAAAACAAGGCTAAGGACAATAGAGGTTTATTAAGATTGGCCAAGAAAGAAGAGTTAGGTACTGTTAACAGCGCCTAAAGTAAATAAGAGAATAAAGGAGTGATGGGAGATGAAGAAAGTTGATTAAAAGCTTGGGAGGCTTCAATTTTCTTCATCAAATGTTACTTTAAATAATTAATTAAAAAATTGGAAAATTATAATTTTCATAAACCAGTTTTATTAAAAGAAATTATGGAAAATCTTCAAGTCAAAGATAAAGAAATTTATGTTGATGGCACATTCGGAGCAGGGGGATATTCTACAGCTATTTTAAGTAAGGCAAATTGCAACTTATATGCATTTGATCGCGATCATAATGTTTTAGGATTTGTTGATAGTCTTAAGGCAAAATTCCCCAAAAATTTTCATTTTATTAATGATCAATTTTCTAATATGAAATCTCGCCTAAATAAGTTAGATATTAATGAGGTTGATGGAATTGTTTTAGATCTAGGTGTTTCTTCAATGCAGCTTGATGAAGAAGAAAGAGGGTTTTCTTTTAATTCTAATGCTAAGCTTGATATGAGGATGGATCAAAATAAAGAGATTAGTGCTTTTGAAGTTGTTAATTATAAATCTGAAAAAGAACTTTCAAATATCATTAGAGATTTTGGTGAAGAGAAAAAACACAGACACATTGCCAAAAAAATCATTAGCAAAAGAGAAGAAAAAGAAATTACAACAGCTTTAGAGTTAGCTGAGATTGTTCGTGGTGTTTATGGCAATTACAATAAGAAAAAAATTGATCCAGCAACTAAAACTTTTCAAGCTATTAGAATTTTTGTTAATGATGAGCTTGGTGAATTAAAATTAGTACTAACTAGTGCTTTGAGTCTATTGAAAAAAGGAGGGCGTTTATTGGTGGTGTCTTTCCACTCGCTAGAAGATGCATATGTAAAAAGATTTTTTCGTCAAAATAGTGGTTATAATGATAGGAGTATTTCACGTTATGATCCTAGAAATTTATTAAATGAAGATCAGGAATACCAACTTTCTTTGCCAATTAATAAGGCTATTAAGCCTTCAAAATTGGAGATTGAAGAAAATGTTAGATCCAGATCTTCAAGGTTAAGAATTGCAATTAAAAATTAGATTATATGTTAGATTTGAAGCAAAATAATCAGTTTAAAGAAGCTCCATTATTTGAATATTTGGAGGAAAAAAAGAATGAGGAATTTGCAATTAAGATTGCTAAAACCAAAACTGCTAGCTTAAGAAAATTTTATACAACTAATATTTTACTAGCTTTTGGAATAATTTTTAGTATTTGTTTGATGTTTTATGCTCAATATAAAGTTGATAAATTACAAAATAGAATTGACCTTGTTCAAAGGCAAATTGATGATTATAAAAACGAAATAAAGCTTTTAAATGTAGAGTGGGTTTATTTAACTAGGCCAGATAGGTTAAGATTTTTATCTGGAAAATATCTCAAAAATAATAAAAATATTATTTTTGCCCAGGTTAAAGATCATGATACATTAGAAAAATTCTATTTAGCTAATTTAAGAAAGCATAATCAACAAGAGTTAAATATTAGTTACTATTCTAGATAGTTTTCCTAATTAATGAACTGGTTAATACCATTCTTCTCTATTGCGTGGATTATCTTCTTCAAAAATTGGATCTAGATTTTGATGAGTATTTAGTGATGGGTTACCAAATAAGTCATTTATTAGTGAATCTCTAATATTTTGAGCAATTAATCTGGTTAGATTAAGTTTTATTTCTTCTTCTGCTATATAGTTTGCAAATCTTTTATCCTCTACATCAAAGTCATCTTTGGCTGCAGTATTGCCTTTTGCTATAATTTCATCATCAGATATTCTTTTTAATGTATATCTGGCTTGTAATATTACTTTATTTCTTCCAGATGATCCAGTAGGGCTAATAAATGTTGTAGATGTGTGTTCCTTAAGTATTATATTAAGTAGATATTCTTTTTTAATTTCAATTTTATTAGGGTTTAGAACTTCTTCTAAGTTATTATTTAATTTTTGATATATTCTTTTTCTATGTTTAACTATTTGAACCGCAGCTAATTTGTATTCATAGCTTGTGCCATCTTTTTTAGTATTTTTGTTATAGATAGGCTGTAAGCCACAGTTAAAAGTGGTACTTGCAATTAAAATTATTAAGATAAATTTTACTAATCTCATTTTATTGCTGCTGTTATAAATGATACAAACATTGGATGAGGTGCAAATGGGCGAGATTTTAATTCTGGATGAAACTGTACCCCAATAAAAAATGGATGATTTGCAATTTCTATGATTTCAGTTAATTTACCATCAGGAGAAGCTCCTGAAATATTTAATCCAGATTTTTCCAGTTTGTCTTTAAGATTAATATTAACTTCATAGCGATGTCTATGTCTTTCATTTATTTTGGATTTATTATAGATTTTATAAGCTAAGCTATTTTCTTTTATATCGCATGGATAAGATCCAAGCCTCATGGTTCCACCTAGGTCATCACTAATTTTGCTAATTTTTTTATCTTCTTTAATCCATTCATGCATTAAGCCAACTACTTTTGTTCCTTTCATGTCAAATTCACTAGAGGTAGCATCTTTAATATTAAGAACATTGCGGCTATATTCAATAACAGCCATCTGCATACCAAAACAAATTCCAAAATATGGAATTTTATTAATTCTAGCATATTGGATCATTTTAATTTTACCTTCAGATCCATCTTCTCCAAATGCACCAGGAACTATTATGCCATCAATATTTTGAAGATCTTTTAAGATATCTTTGTTGGATCTACGAGCATTAATCCATTTTATATTGGCTTTACGTTTAAGAGAGATGCAAGCATGATCAATTGCTTCTAAAAGTGATTTATAGGAATCTTTGTAATCGGTATATTTTCCTACAATGGCAATAGTAACATTACCTTTAATATTTTTAATGGAGTTGGCAATATTATGCCATTTTTCAAAATCAGGTTTGCTTTTATGTTCTAAATTAAAAAACTTTAAAATTTGAGTATCAAGACCTTGTTTGTGATAAATATAAGGAACTTCATAGATATTACTGGCATTTGGAGCCGGAATTACATTATCTGCTTTCACTGAGCACATTTTAGCAATTTTATCTATAATTGATTGATTAATATCTTTTTCAGTTCTACATAATAAAACACTTGGTTGTATACCAATTGATCTAAGCTCTTTAACAGAATGTTGTGTTGGTTTAGTTTTAATTTCGTCAGCAAATGAAATATAAGGTAGTAATGTTAGATGTAAGAAGGCGCATTGATCACTTCCAAGTTCAAAACCAAGCTGCCTAATTGCCTCAAAAAAGGGTAGGGCTTCAATATCACCAACTGTCCCACCAATTTCACATAAAGCAAAATCTACGTCATCTATATCGTTTAGAATAAAATTTTTAATTAAATCAGTAACATGAGGAATTACTTGTACAGTTCCACCAAGATAGTCTCCTTTCCTTTCTTTATTAATTAAATTTTGATAAATTTGTCCAGCAGTAATATTGTCGGTTTTTTTAGCATCTACCCCTGTGAATCTTTCATAATGACCAAGATCTAAGTCAGTCTCGGCTCCATCTTCAGTTACAAAAACTTCTCCATGTTGAGTTGGGCTCATCGTGCCAGGGTCAACATTTAAATAGGGATCTAATTTTCTTAAGCGAACTTTATATCCACGAGCTTGTAATAATGCCCCTAAAGATGCAGATGCTAGACCTTTTCCAAGTGAGGACACAACTCCTCCGGTAATAAAAATAAATCTAGTTTTGCTTTTATTTTTTGTCATTATTTAAAATTATTTAAAAGTGATTCAAACATTTTGATGCCGTCATTAGAACCTGTATTTAAATCAATTGCTCTTTCTGGATGAGGCATCATGCCTAGAATATTTTTATTTTTATTAAATATTCCAGCTATATTTTCAATTGAACCATTTGGATTAGATTCTTTTGTTGCTTGACCGTCTTCATCAACATATTTAAAGGCTATTTGACCATTATCTTGTAGTGACTTTATAATGTCAGGAGCAGCAAAATAATCCCCATCCATATGAGCTACTGGAATTTTAATAATTTCATTTTTTTGGTAACATGAATTGAAATTATTATTTTGATTTTCAACCTTGAGATTAACAGTTTTACAAACAAATTTAATTCCTTTATTTCTTACTAAAACTCCATCAAGTAGGCCAGTTTCAGTTAGGACTTGAAAACCATTGCAAATGCCAAGAATATGAGTGCCACTAGAAGCGCTTTTTTTAACTTCTTTCATGACAGGAGAAATAGCAGCCATGGCTCCACTTCTTAAATAGTCCCCATAGGAAAATCCTCCGGGGATAACAATTAAGTCTAGGTTACTTGGTAATTTATTTTCTTGATACCAAACTTTCTCTACTTTACTGCCAATTTTTTGCAAGGCATCAACAGCATCTCGATCACAATTAGAACCTGGAAAAACAACAACTGCAGATTTCATTAATTTATTACCTCGTAATTATAGTTTTCAATAACCTGATTAACTAGAAGCTTATCACAAATATCATCAACTATTTTACCAGCTTTTTCTTGGTCATTTTCATTGATGTCTAACTCAATTAATTTACCTTGTCTAACATTTGAAATTTGCTCAAATCCTAAATTTTTATTTAGAGAATTTTCAATTGCTTTGCCTTGTGTGTCTAAAACTCCTTTTTTCAGAGTAACATTAATTCTTACTTTCATTTTATTAATTTATTTTAATTTTAAGTCTTTTAGCAATCTCTTGGTAAGCATCGATTAAACCTCCAAGGTTTTTTCTAAACCTATCTTTATCAAGTTTCTTATTGCTATCTTTATCCCATAATCTACAAGAATCGGGGCTAATTTCGTCGGCTAAAATGATATTTTTATCTTTATCCAAGCCAAATTCAATCTTAAAATCAACCAATTTAACATTTATGCCATCAAAAATTTCTTTTAATATTTGATTAATTTTAAAGCTTATTTTTTTTATTAGATCTAATTGCTCTAAGGTTACTAATTTTAAAACCTTAATAGCATGATCATCATTTATTATTGGGTCTCCAAGAGCATCTTCTTTATAGCATATTTCAAAAATTGCCTCGTTAAATTCTATTCCTTCTTTTAAACCTAATCTTTTTGCTGTAGTTCCAGCAGAAATATTACGAATAATTACTTCTAGGGGTATTATATCTAATTTTTTAATTAATTGTTCTCTATTGGATATTCTTTTTATGAAGTGATTAACAATGCCTTTTTGTGTTAGTTCTTCCATAATAAATTGTGATATGAAGTTATTTAAAACTCCTTTACCATCTGTTATCTTAGTTTTATTTGGATCATTAAAGGCAGTGGTATCATCTTTAAAATATTGAATAATCTCATTTGCATTAGCTGTGGAATACAAAATTTTAGCTTTTCCTTCGTGAATTTGTTCTAATTTTTGCATTTATGAGTTTTTAGATAATTAGTAAAACCATAATTTAAAGCAACTCAAAATATTTCGCAATATTAAATTTAACCTTTAAACATAGATTCTAAACGTTTAGTCCCATTTAGCAATAGGAGGTAAGGACATTAAAATTGCCTCAGGATTGCCATTAGTCATTAGGCCAAATTTAGTACCACGATCATAAATTAGGTTAAACTCAGTATAACGACCCCTTTTAAGTAATTGAATTTCTCTTTGTTCTTTGCTAAATTTTTTAAACATACTTTTTCTAACTAATTTAGGGAATATATCTAAAAATGTGAGACCAACATCTTTGGTAAAATTAAAGTCGTTTTCAAAATTATTAGTGTTTAAGTAATCATAAAAAATTCCTCCAATTCCTCTTGCTTCATTTCTGTGTTTAATAAAGAAATATTCATCACATTCTTTCTTAAATTTTGGGTAATAATTTTTATCATATTTATTGCAGGTTTCCTCAAAGGCTTTGTGAAATTCTTTTGTGTCTGATGCGTCTTCAATAATAGGATTTAAATCAGATCCACCACCAAACCAATTTTTTGTAGTACAAATAAAACGAGTATTCATATGAATTGCAGGAACTAACGGCGAGGACATATGAGCTACTAAAGAGATTCCACTGGCCCAAAAATTAGGATTTTCATCTGTTCCAGGAATTTTTTTTCTAAATTCTTCGCTAAATTCACCAAATACTGTAGAGATGTTAACTCCAACTTTTTCAAAAACGTTACCTTTCATTATTGACATTTCTCCACTACCACCACCGTCTCTATCCCAGTTTTTTCTTATAAATTTGCTAGCTGTTAAATTTTTCTTTAAAGCAAATTCTTCTTCTATATTTTCAAATTCACTACATATTTTATTTCTTAATTGGGTAAACCATTTTTGTGTTATTTTTTGTTTTTCTATTAATTTTATCATTTTTATCATTAATTTTTATTTAGGAAGAATATTTAATGTTCATAGCCTAATTTATCAATTTTTATTTCACATTTATTATCAATTAGGGTAACTAACTGATCAGTTTGATGGTTTTTTTCTAAATAGCCAATATTTGTTAAATTAATCCCTAATGTTTTAGATAAAATTGCAATTTTCTTACTATTTGCTTCATTAACGCTAAAAATTAATTCATAATCATCACCAGCGCTGCATAATTCCATAATAGTAATATTTTTATTGTTCTTTAAAATGTTATTTGCTTCCTTTGAAAAAGGAATTTTATTTTTAAATATTGTAGCTTTCATATTAGAGCTTTTACAAATATGTTTTAAATCCAAGAATAACCCATCAGAGATATCGATAGCGCATTTTGATAGTTTTTGTTTTATTAATTCTTGTCCTAGCTTAATTCTTGGACTTGGTTTATAATATTTGGAGATTAAATATTCTTTATTTTGTGGAATTGAGTTTATTTGATTTTCTAGTATTTTTCTGCCTAAATATGCATCTCCTATATTTCCTGAAACAAATATTAAATCCTTATCAGCGGCATTTTTTCTAGATAATATATTTTTGTTTATTTCACCAAAGATTGTTATGCTAAAAAATAGTTTATCTTTTGACTTTATGGTATCTCCACCAATTAAAGAAATATTAAATTCTTGGTTAATTTCTTTTAAAGCTTTACTAAAATTAGCCAGGAAGGCTTCATCAACATGATGATTTTTGCAAAATCCAAGCATGTAATATAAAGGTTTAGAGCCACTTGCGGCAATATCAGAAAGATTTGATCTAATTAATCTATTGGCAATATTATAAGCACCATCTTCCTTATAAAAATGCACATCTTCAACTATAATATCTTTGCTTATGACAAGATTATTGTCCTTTATTATAGCTACGTCATCTTGTAGTTTTTGAGACTCTTTTATGTTGTTAGTTAATGGTTGGAAATACTTATCAATTAAGTTAAATTCATCCATTATCTATTTAATTTTAAAGTATTTATCTGCTGATATTTTTCCGCTACCATAGATAAAAATAGTAGATAGCAAGAAGAGCCAATAGAAATGTTCAATATTTTGTATCACTAGAAATTGGATTGTAAGTGTCATAACTATTAAAGGTATAACTGCAAATCTACTTAAAAGACCTAATGCTAAAAGTACAGGGCAAACTAACTCAAAGAATGTACCAATATAAGCTGCAAAAACAGGAGATATCAAAGGTAAGTCATATTCATACTCAAACAGATAAATAGCATTATCAATGTTGGCGAATTTATTTCTACCACTTTTAAAAAAGATATTAGCCATCCATAGCCTACAGGATAATAACAATATAGATGCAAAATAGTCTTCTATTACATTAAAAAACTTGTTATTAGATTTTGTGATTAATCTTGTAATTTTCTTGGTACTAATCATTTTTAACATTGAAATTGGTTATTATTTTGCAAGAGACAAACTTATTTATTAAAGATCCTATATCAAAATCTTCTTTATTTAAGCTTAAAGTTTCATGAATTTGGTAAATATTCTTCTTCTCTTCAATCATTTTTAGAAAACCATACTCAGCCTTTGCTAAATTATGAATATTAACCTTAAAAGATGATCCTTCAATGATAATAAATTGGCCTTTTTTTTCTTCAAGATTAATTTTATCTTTAGACCATATTGAATAGATTGGATATTTTGAAGCAATTAAATAACATGAAGGGTGTAAATTAAAGTATAGAGACATAAAGTCATCTTCACTTAAAGATTGTAATTTTTTAATGTCAATTGGCTTTGCATCTTTACTAAAGTAAGATAAATTGTAAAACCATTCCAAGTTAGCAAGATCAGTTAAGTAAGGTAATTTATGTTCTTTTTCTAAGCTTTTAATAAATTTTGGAAAATATTGTCCATAATCTTCTAAATTTCCGCTTTTAGAATGATATTTATGATGATACTGCTTTATTATCTTATAAAAATAATCATCTCCTACGATATTTTTGGTGGATTCATAAGTTAGTGATAAGGAATCATCAAAGCTGCTAAATATATTATTTCGATAAATATCCATCCTTTGTCTAATGTCTATTTTGCTAGAATTAATCTTAGAAAATATTTTTAAGTTATTTTGATTATAAATATGATTAGCAAACTGCTCTTGTAGGTCTGATAGATTCATTATTTATTATTAGTTGTTCTGCCTTTTTGGCTTCATTTAATAAATTTTCGATAGATGGTAGATCTTGATCCCACTCTATTAATGATGGTGAATTAAATTTTTTAATAGCAATTTTATAAAGATCCCAAACTTCATCGCAAACATAATTATCATGTGTATCAATTAAAATTATATTACCATCAATATTGGACTTGCTATGTCCAGCTAAATGTATTTCTTTAACTATTTGCGGGTTAATATTATTAATATAAGAAATAGGGTCAAATTTATTATTATAAGAGCTGACATAAATATTGTTGATATCAAGTAATATTTTGCATCCAGTTTTATTTGCTACTTGGTTAATGAAATCATCTTCTGCAATTTCTGATTCTTTAAAACTTAGGTAGGTTGATGGATTTTCAACCAGAATTTCTTTTTTAAGAAAATCTTGCACTTGTGATATATTGCTACATAAAGCTTCTAGAGATTCTTTGGTATAAGGTAGTGGAAGTAGGTCGTTTAAAACCTGATTTTTAATATTACTCCATGATATATGATCAGAAATTAAAAATGGATCACAAAATTCAACTAGTTTTTTAAGTTTTTGTAAGTGAGTTTGGTCAATTTTTTGAGCTGAACCAAGTGATAGGCCAACACCATGTAAGCTTAAGGGATAACTTTCTCTAATTTTTTTTAAAAAGCCAAGAGACGGACCGCCATCGGCAAAGAAATTTTCACTATGAACTTCAAGCCAAGGAATATTTGGCTTATTTTTTAATATATAATCGTGGTGAGGGTGTCTTAAACCAATCCCAACTGCAGTAGTTGAGATTGGTTTTTTAATTTTAAACACTTAGAAATATGAATAAAATTGATTACTTTTTTTTGCTATGGCAGCCATTACTTCCACAGCTATGTTTGCCAGATTTCTTGCTTTTGCAAGAATTTTTTCCACCACATTTATGAGATCCATCTTTAGCGCCAAACATTGAACAAGCAGAAGTTAGAGTAATAAGAGCAACACCAGTTGCTACTGATTTTAAAAAATTAGTTTTCATAATAAATTTAATTTTAGATTAATAAAAAAGTATAAGTAGTGGTATTTTCTTAACCTAAAATGCCATTGACAATTTTTGTACAAGTGCCTTTAGGTAGTAAAACCCATTCATTTTTATCTCCATCTTTAGTTGCTCCACCAGCACAAGAATGTTTACCTTGTTTGTCGCTGCAATCATTTTGACCAGCTTTAACAACTCCATAACATTTTTCCATTTTTTTAGATTTAGCTTGTGCTTCCAATGTTATTAGAGAAATAGCACCAACACCAAGAATTACAGATGATAAAAAAGTTTTTTTGTTCATTGTATATTATGTTAGAAATTTAGTATATATAGTTGGTTGAATGGTCAAATCTAAAATCATAATTATTTTTGTCAAACTTAATTTATTTAAATTTTGAAAAGGTTACAAATTTGTATTAGAGTGGATCAACATCAATTCTAACTCTAACTTGATTTGAAAGTTTAGTAGATTCAATTATTTGTTTAATTAATTTTTGAATATTAAGTTTTTTATCACTTTTAATTAGTAATCGATAGTAATAATGTTTGCGTATTTTGCTCATTGGCATAGGGGCAGGACCAAAAATTTCGATTGTTTTTTGGGTAGGAAATCTTCTTAAGATTAATTTAGCACTGTTAATTGCTAATTCTTCATTTTTGGATATAAAGATTATGGCTATTATTTTGCCAAAAGGTGGCATTGTTGTTATTTGTCTATTTTGAATTTCTAGATTAAGGAAATCATCGCGATTTTGAGTAGCTATATATTTAAAAACTAAATTATCAACATTATAGCTTTGTAAGAATATTTTAGCTTTGTGTTTTTCTCTTCCAGCTCTTCCTATTACTTGAGTTAAAAGTTGGAAGGATTTCTCGGCTGTTCTTAAATTGGCATTGTTAAAACTGCTATCACCATCAATAATACCAACCAATGCTAGATGTGGAAAATGGTGACCTTTAGCAATAATTTGGGTGCCAATAATTATATCAATTTGATTATTTGCTATTTTTTTTATTACTTCATTTGCTGTATTAGAATTATTTATGGTATCGCTAGTCATTAAGGAGGTTTTGCTATCTGGAAATAATTCTTTAATTTCTTCAGCAATTTTTTCCACTCCAGCTCCAAGTGTAATAAAGCTATTTTCACTATTACAATTTTTACAAGATTGAGTTATTTTTGCCTCATAGCCACAATGATGGCATGTTAATTTGTTAATTTTTTGGTGATAAGTAACATAAGAACTACAATGAATGCAATTAATCTTAAAGCCACAGCATTTGCATAGAGTTAGGGGCGCATAACCACGACGATTTAAGAATAGCAAAATCTGCTGTTTATTTTTCAAACAGTTAATGATTTCATTTTTTAAATCAGAAGAAATAAATTTATTGCTTGGCAATTTCTCTTTCTTCATATTAATAAGATGAATTTGTGCTTGGTTATTATTAAAAAATTTATTTTCTAAAATTTGATGGTAATATTTACCATTTTTAGTATTGGCAAAAGTTTCAATTGATGGAGTTGCTGAAGATAGGATAACTGAAATCTTTTCAAATTTAGCTCTAGCTATCGCCATGTCTCTGCCATGATAATTTACAACATCTTCTTGTTTGAAAGAAGATTCATGCTCTTCATCTATTATAATTAATTTTAAATTAGCAAATGGTAAAAATAGAGCTGATCTAGTGCCTATCAAAATTTGAATATCCCCTTTATTTAGAGCATAGAAAATATCTCTTTTTTGGTTATTATTAATTTTCGAATGCCAAATTTCTGGTGTAAAATTAAAGGCACAGCTAAATCTATTAACTAATTGATCAGTTAGAATAATTTCTGGTAATAAGATCAGTATTTGTCCAGATTTCTCTTTTAATATTTGGGCAATAACATCAAAATATACTTCAGTTTTGCCAGATCCGGTAACTCCATCAAGTAATGTTACATTATATTCGTTTTTATTAACTTTATCTTTTAAAAAATTAGCAGTTTGTTGCTGGCTTGATGATAATTTCTTTAAATTAAAGTTGTTTATATCAAATTTTTGAACTTTTTTACTATTTATTTCATTTTTGATAGTATTTTTAATGAGAAATTCATTTTTTACCAAAGAATTAATAGTAGAATTAGAAATTTTTACCGAATTTATTAAATCTTGTGCTAATAATGCCTCTTTTTCTTGGAAAATATCGATAATTTTTTGTCTTTTTGGAGTAATTTTTAGATTTTGTGGTAAATTATGGTTAATTTTGTAGAAAGTTTGGCTGTTTTCCTTATTTTTTGAGCTATTTAATATAGATATTGCTAATTTAAGAAATAATCCTTTTGGAGCTAAATTGTAACTTGCAGCAAATTCAATAATTTTTATTAAATTGCTACCAATTTTAATATTTTCATCTTTTTCAATGATATTTTTAATCTTGAATTTTGATTTTTCTGTTTCTGGTTTTATTTGAAGAACTGCACCATAAGTATTGCGATTAACAAAATTTACTAAAACTATATCACCAATTTTTATATCTAAATTTTCTGGAACATAATAGCTAAAAGCCTCGTCAAAGGCGATAGGTAATAATATTTGAGCTATTAGTTTATTTTCTTTCATTAAGTACTTGATTTTAAGTCAGAATTAATCGATAAAATATATGCTTACCAAATATTAACTTACAAATACTTAATTAAAATGAAATTTTTTATTGATTCTGCTGATATTAAAGAAATTAAAGAATTAAATCAATATGGTTTAGTTGATGGTGTAACTACAAACCCATCAATAATTGCTAAATCGGGTCGTGATTTTTTAGAAGTAATTAAAGAGATTTGTGGTATAGTTTCTGGACCAGTTAGTGCTGAAGTAGCTGCAACTGACTATAAAAACATGGTTAAGGAAGGTGAGTTTTTAAGTAAAATTGCAGATAATGTTTGTATAAAATTACCTTTAACAATGGATGGATTAAAGGCTTGTAATTATTTTTCTTCTAAGGGTATTAAAACTAATGTAACTTTATGTTTTTCAGCATCTCAAGCTATATTAGCAGCTAAAGCAGGGGCTACATTTGTTTCTCCTTTTGTTGGTAGGCTGGATGATATTGGACAAGATGGTTTGGAATTAATTGCAGAAATTTGTGAAATTTATGCTAATTATCCAGAGTTTAAAACAAAAGTTTTGGTGGCTTCTATTAGAAACCCAATTCATATTACTACTTCTTCTAAAATAGGGGCTGATGTTGCCACTATCCCTGGTAAAGTATTTAAACAGCTAGCCTCACATCCTTTAACTGATAAAGGTTTAGAAACTTTTGTTAAAGATTGGAAATCTACAGGTCAAAAAATTATTAAATAGTTTATACAGATGAAGAAAATTGGTTGGTACGATGTCAAAACCAAGTTTAAGCATGTAATCAGAAGTATCTTGTATTCAGTTTTTTTTCAAAAATTAATATGTCTATTAATTTGTAACTATATGAGGTTAGTGATAATAACTAGCAAAAAGACTTTTTACAATTTGGAATATGTTAATGAGTTAATTAAAAATGGTAATTCTTTCATTGCTGCTACCTGGCATAATAGAATATCAATGACACCATTTGTTTTTTCCAAATCATACAAAATTAATAAAGATTACATATTTAGTGCTTTAACTTCAAGTCATGGAGATGGTAAGATTGTTGGTAAGATTATAGAATATTTTGGTTTAACAGTTATTTCTGGTTCAACTAGAAAAGAGAGGGATCCAAGCAAAGGAATAGCAGTTTCAAATTTTCGTAAAATATTTAAGATATTAAAAAATAGTGCAGTTTTATGTATTACTCCGGATGGCCCAAGAGGTCCTAAATTTAAAGTTAGTGGTCAAGTAGCAGCAATTGCTAAAATTGCTAAAGTACCAATAGTTCCAGTATCATTTGGAATTTCCAGAAGAAAGGTTTTTAATAGTTGGGATAGATTTGTATTTCCTTTACCATTTTCTAAAATTGCTTTTTATTATGGCAAGCCAATTTATGTTGATAAAAATACTAGTGATAAAGATTTAGAAAAAATTAACAAAAAGATAGAAAAGAGCATAAGTCTTGCCTGTCAAAAATCAGATGAATTAGTCGGTGCCACTCCAATTATAGATTAATCCTTTACTAACACTTAAAAATATGATATAATATTATGATTGTAAATAACATGCTATTAGTTGCCCTTGGGGGAGCTTTTGGAACGTCACTGCGTTATTTGATTGGCGTATTAACATTAAGCTTAAGTAAGGGTCATGCTTTTCCAGTAACAACAATTGGTGTTAATATTCTAGGATCTTTTTTGGTTGGAATACTACATTTTGTTTTTGTTAATTATATGGATGGTATAAGTTTGAATATTAGATTGGTTTTGGTTACAGGGTTTTTGGCTGGCTTCACTACTTTTTCAACCTTTTCCTTAGATGCATTCAGGCTTTTACAAGCTGGACAAATTGGTATTGCAGCTTCTTATGTTATTTTATCAGTTATTTTATCAATTTTAGCAATATTTTTAGGATTTTATTTAAGTTCTATAATTGCTAGTTAAAATTATTAGTGGTGTATGGCAGCAAAAGATGAAAGAAATAATATAGATCCAGAAGCTCAATTAGAAGAAATATTAATTAGGGCTATGAAAAATGGCGACCTAGGAGAGTTAGAAGGATTATTGGATTCAGATAAGGTTAAAGGTAATCCGGTAATTTTTAATAAATTATTACAAAAATCTGAGGAATTAACACAAGATGGAAAGCTTAAACCTGGTGATAATCTTTTAAAGATAAGAAAGTTAATGTCTAGCAGAGCTAAGGAATTGGTGGATGCTATGGATAGTAAAAATAACGATCTTAGTGACAAGGCTAAGAAGTCTCTAGAGTCTTTAAGAGGTACTTTAGATAAATTTAATGAAAAATCTGAGTTAATTAAGGAGCAAGTCCAATCAAAAAAATCTTCTAGCTCCAAGCCAAAGCGTGAAGAAAAAAGAAGCCAAGGAGCTAAAGAAATAACAAAAAATGAAAAATTTCTTCAGGCTGTTAAAGATGGTAAAGTTGGTGAGGCAGCAAAATTATTAGGTGAGGGTGCTGATGTTAATTGTAGAGATAAAAATGGAAAATCAGCATTGCAAATTGCCAATGATATGGGTCATGAGGAGATGGCTGATTATTTAACTAGTATTACATCTCAAAATGCAGCTCCCAAATGGTCTGGCATAAGAATGATGGGTGAATCAAAATCTAGTCAAGGTGGTGTAAATTTAATTGGTTCAGCAAGTCAGCGTCAAAGTATAATTGATGCGCAGCTAGAAAAACAATCTTTAATGGCTCAAAAGGCTCAAGATACAAAGGAAATAATGGATCGATTAGAGATGGAATATCAAGAAGGCCTAAAAAAGATGAGTCATTTTAAACCAGGAGAAGTTAAAAATGATTGGGTATATGGTCAAAATTTGGAAGAAAATAATGAGTTTTCATACTATAATCCATACACAGAGGAAGTAGATACAATTACAATAGATCAAGATGTTGCAGAGGTGGTAAATTTATTAAATGATTTACCAGAATCTAAAAAAGAAGAAGCTTTATCAAGTATATCTGGTGATGTTCATAATCAAGGTGAAAAAATTTGTAGTCAATTTCTTGCTCAAGCTATTAGAGAGGGCAATGTAACATTAATTGCTGCCATAATGGCACAGCCTGATTTTGATGTTAATCAAAGTAGCGGTAGTTATAGCCTATATCAAATTGCTAAATCTTCGGGTAATGAATTTATTCTATCTTTGTTAGAATCCAAGGGTGCTAGAACACAAGAGCATAATTCTGTTAGTAATAAAGATGCAAAAATAGATAGTGAATTATCTCCATCTCTTGAAAATGATAAAGTTAAAGAAGTTCCCAAGGTTAATATTGATCCTGATCCAGGAACTAAAATTATTCCTATTAGCAATGAGACTTTAGCAGAAAGACAGCATAATTCTAGTAGGGGTGGTAATTAGACTATTTAAAAATGATCTATTTTAAATTATTAGCATCTCATCAAATCTATCTTCTTTAATGGCAGTTCTAATATTTTGCATTAAATTTTGATAATAATTTATATTATGTTCGCTCATTAACATAGATCCTAATATTTCATTTGATTTAACTAGATGATGTAAATAGGCTCGACTATGATTTTTGCAGGCATAACATGCGCATTCTTCATCTAATGGTTTAAGGTCTTCTTGATATTTGGCATTTCTAATATTAATTGTGCCATTGGATGTAAAGGCTTGACCATTTCTGCCTGATCTTGTAGGTATAACACAATCAAACATATCTACACCTCTTTTTACGGCTCCAATAATATCATCTGGTTTGCCAACTCCCATTAAATATCGTGGCTTATCTTTGGGTAATGTAGGAGTTGTATAATCTAAAGTTTTAAACATAATGTCTTGTCCCTCTCCAACAGCTAAACCGCCAATAGCATAGCCATCAAAATCAATAGTAATTAATTCTTTTGCTGATATTTCTCTTAAATCTTGGTAGGTTGAACCTTGAACTATTCCAAATAAACCATAACCTTCTCTTTTTTTGTAAGCATCTTTTGATCTTTTGGCCCATCTAAGTGATAGTTCCATTGAGTCTTTTGCTTGTTTGTAAGTAGCTGGGTAGGGAGTACATTCATCAAAAATCATGGTAATATCACTATCTAATTGATGTTGAATTTTCATGGATTTTTCAGGAGTTAGTAGATATTTTGAGCCATCAATATGGGATGAAAATGTAACTCCTTCTTCATTTATTTTTCTGATTTTTGATAAGGACATAACTTGAAAGCCACCAGAGTCAGTTAGAATTGGCTTATTCCAATTCATAAATTTATGTAATCCACCAAGCTTTTCTATTCTGTCAGCTCCTGGTCTAAGCATTAAGTGATAGGTATTGCCAAGAATTATTTCGCTATTTGATTTTATGACGTCATCATTTTTAATAGCTTTAACAGTAGCACTAGTGCCAACAGGCATAAAGGCTGGAGTTTGAATGGAGCCATGGGCAGTTTTTATTTCACCAAGCCTAGCCCCAGAGTTTGTTTTCTTAAGTTTAAACTCAAATTTATTCATTGCCAATGTAATCGATTGGGGTCAATGACTAAAAAGCTATGAACCAAAGGTTCATATCTTTTTTGCTTTGACCCCTTAATGAAAGAGCGAATGCAAACTATCAACAAGTGCGTTGATAATTCTAATTATCTAAAATTTCATACCCAGCAAAGAAATAAGCAATTTCTATTTTGGCATTTTCTTTACTATCTGATCCATGAGCTGAATTAGCTTCGATAGACTGTGCAAAATCTTTTCTGATAGTGCCCACATTGGCTTCTTCAGGGTTGGTAGCACCCATTACTTCACGGTTTTTTAAAACGGCATTTTCACCTTTTAAAACCTGAACTACCACAGGTCCAGAGGTCATAAATTTAACTAAACTATTAAAAAATGGTCTTTCTTTATGAACTTCATAAAAAGTTTCTGCCATATTTTGAGTTAATTGAATTCTTTTTTGAGCAACAATTTCTAGGCCAGCCTTTTCAAGGTAGCTGTTAATTTTGCCGGTTAAATTTCTTTTAGTTGCATCTGGTTTGATAATTGAAAAAGTATATTCTATAGCCATTTTTAAGTGTGTTAACTGGTTAATATTTTAAAAAGAGAGGTTATATAAAGTTAAGAAGCTATCTTTGTCAAGCTTTAATAGCATTCATATTCAACAGGTTCCCATTGGCCATTTAGGCCACATTTTCTTCTAGGGTAAAGAAAATTATCTGGATTATCACTATAACATCCATACTCACTACAATCAATATTGCCTTGCGTGGTTTCGCCATAATATGCTGCTGGAAATTCAATTTCTTCTCCAGAACAGCTATCATTATAAGATGATGTTTCTTCAGGGCAAACAGTAATATTAAAGCCACCAATTTCTTGAACTAATGTCTCTCTGGTATTGTAAGCTATTAAATCATCAAAGTCACTACCTCCAGAATTGACAACAAAGACATTATCAAATATATCGCCACCAGATACTCCAGTTGGTGCGTTATTTTCTTCATCTGTATCACTACTTGAGCCATTTTGAGTTGAGCCGCTATTAATATTAAAGGCTCTATAGCCATTTGATCCATGACTAATAAGTGCATAGGTAGCAACAGTAGTAATGCTTGAACCAGGTTGACCAGATATTGTTTCTTGAATTGTAATAGGATCTACGCTAGATGTAGCATCCATATTTGTTCCTTCAAATCCTGATGCACCACCGCTGGCAAAAACTTCTGTTAATTGTTTAGGAACTACATAAGAAAATTTATTATCAAATCCATCTCCTAAATATTCTAGGTTAAGACCTAAAGCTTTAACAGGAACTGCGCCATAAACTAGGCCCTCATTAGCATTACTATTTGTTGAGGTTAGTACACCAGTTGCAGTACAATCTCCAGCACTTCCAGCTTCTGCTCCATAGGTAGAATCAGTTGTGATATCATGTAAAGATGCTGGGCAGGGTAATCTTTTATAGGTGTAAACAAAAACATTTAAGGCTTTTTGAATGACTGCCATTTTATCTTTAGTAGATTTAGCTTTGGCATTTTTAAGGGCGCTTGTAGAAGCTGTTACAGCTCCAGAAATTATAACTGAAATAATAGCTAAAACAATGGATAATTCAATTAAGCTAAATGCTGATTTTCTGGTTTTTGTGATGGTATTGATAGTCATTAGATTTAGTAGGTTTTTTTAATTCATCTTTGCTTTGAAGTTTTAAGCATAGTTCACATACAAAGCTTCGCATCATTTATGCTGTTATTTATGCTTTTGTCAAGAATTATTAGATATTGTTTGTTGATTATCTAGATGCACCCATCTATAGCAGATTCCCATTGACCATTTAGGCCACATTTTCTAGTAGCAGTGCCACTTGAACATCCAGCTATTGATGCACAAGTTTCATTGCTATTTACATTTGTAGTTCCATCGTAGTATCTTGCCGGAAATGTTAATCCATTACCTGAAGTTAAGCATCCTGGGCTAAAGTCAGAAGTTTCTGTTGTGCAAACGGTTGTGCTAAAACCTCCAATATCTTTGACTATGAGTTCTCTGGTGCTGTAAACTACAATATCATCAAAACCAGAATCATTAGAACTTGTAATAAAAGTTTTGTCAAATATGTCACCGCCAGATACTCCAGTTGGTGAATTATCCTCTTCATCTGTACTGGTAGAAGATCCATTTTGAATGGATCCACTATTAATATTAAAAGCTCTAAAACCATTTGGTCCATGACTTAAAACAACATAGGCACCAATAAGAGTTGTAATAGTTCCAGTAGATCTTATTTCTATGGGATCTAAATTAACAGTATCAGACATGTCTGCCCCCTCAAAGCCTACAGCACCACCATTAACAAAAGTTTCGGTTAGTTGTTGAGGTACTATATAGGAAAATTTATTATCAAATGCATCTCCCATGAGCTCAATATCTAGACCCAGATCTTTAACAGGAACTGCTCCATAAATTAGGCCATCATTAGCGGCTGTATTTGTTGAAGTTAAAGCTCCAGTAGCAGTACAAGTCCCAGATGTTCCTGCTTCTGTTCCATATGCAGTATCGGTTGTTATATCATGCAAAGATGCTGGGCAGGGTAGCCTTTTATTGTTATACACAAAAATATGTAAAGCATGTTGGATGGTTTTTATTCTATCTTTTGTTATTTTAATTTTAGCATTTTTGATGTTATTTGTAGACACACTAATATATCCAGAAATAATAATGGCAATAATGGCCATTATAACTGATAATTCAATAAAGCTAAATGCTGATTTTTTCCTTTTTTGAATTTTATTGCTGTTATTTAGCATTTTATTAGATTTTATTTAAGAACATCCATCTATTGCTGGTTCCCATTGGCCATTTAAGCCACATTTTCTAGTTGTAGTACCGCTTGAACACCCTGTAATTGAGGCGCAAGTTTCGTTGCTACCTACATTTGTGGTTCCATCGTAATAGCTTACAGGAAATGTTAAACCACTACCTGAAGTAAGACATCCTGGACTAAAGTCAGAAGTTTCAGTGGTGCAAGCAGTAATGTTAAAGCCGCCAATTTCTCTAACAAGAGTTTCTCTAATATTGTAAACAACAATATCATCAAAATCAGCACTTCCAGAGCTTTTGATAAATATATTGTCAAATATATCGCCACCAGATACTCCAGTTGGTGCATTATCTTCTTCATCTGTATCGCTACTTGAGCTATTTTGAGTTGAGCCGCTATTAATATTAAATGCTCTTAGGCCATCTGGTCCGTGACTTAGAACAACATAGACTGCATTTGTAGTGATGTTTGAGCCAGAAGATACAGTTTCTCTAATTGTAATAGGGTCAACATTAGCTGTATCAGTCATGTCTGTTCCTTCAAAGCCATCAGCTGAGCCAGAAACAAAAGCCTCTGTAACTTGTTGTGGTACTATGTAAGAGAACTTATTATCAAAGGCATCTCCTAGCATTTCAATATCTAAACCCAAAGCTTTTACAGGAACTGCGCCATAAACTAAGCCATCATTAGCAGCTGTATTTGTTGAAGTTAAAATACCAGTAGCAGTGCAAGTCCCAGCCGTTCCAGCTTCTGTTCCATATGCTGTGTCGGTTGTTATATCATGCAATGATGCTGGGCAGGGCAATCTTTTATTAGTATATACAAAGACCCCTAAGGCTTTTTTGATAATTTCTATTCTTTCTTTTGTTGTTTTAATTTTGGCATTTTTTATGGCACTTGTAGAAACTGTAATAGAGCTAGAAATTATAATAGCAATAATTGCTAAAACAATTGATAACTCAATTAAGCTAAATGCTGATTTGTTTCCCTTTTTTTTTGAGGTTTTATTAGACATTATTATTAGCAAATTAACATTAGTTATTGATAAATGATAAAGCGCAAACTATTATTTAGTGTATCACATCAACAGCCTAATTACAAGATAAATTCACTAACTTTATAATAAAGTGTCACATAATAACATTATTGATATAAACTCTTATAAAAATAAAGGAAATAAAAAGATGATAATTGTAATATCTTTAGCAGCTGCAATTTTTGCAATTTTTGCCTTCAATACAATATCTAATTATAATAAATATTTGGCTTTTGAAATAGAGGAATCTAATAATATTTCTTATGATATTGATGATGTAAAAGATGTTACCCCTTTGGAAATAATTAATAATATTGAAAAAGCTGAAAGAGAGGATAATCCAATTTTAATTTATTTTTATACAAGTTGGTGCAGAGTTTGTAAGAAACAATTACCTATTATAAATGAAATTGCACGTAAATTTCAAAATACTGATTTAGAGGTTATTTTTGTGGCAATTGATAAGAATATTACGCAACAAAAAACAATTGATGGTTTACAAAGTATTAAGGATATTTATTTTCAACCTAAATATTTAAGTGATAGAAATGGTTTTAAGGATCTTTTAAAGACTAAATCAATAAAATTTAGGAATAGAATACCATTTTCAGTAATAATTGGTAGAAATTCGCAAATTATTACCCAATTTAGTGGTTATAAAAATTTTAAATATTTTGATAATAGAATTATGAAAGCATTATTTAGGGAAGATGAGGATATATAATAGTTTAAGTAAAGAAAAAGAAGATTTTATTCCTTTAAATAAAGATAATGTTACTATCTATGTTTGTGGACCTACTGTTTATAGCTATCCACATCTTGGAAATGCTAGAAGTGTAGTAGTGTATGATTTATTATTTCGTTTATTTAAGAGCATTTTTCCTAAGGTTACCTATGTTAGAAATATCACAGATGTTGATGATAAAATTAACATTGCCGCTAAAGAGAAGAAAATTTCCATTCAAAATTTAACTAAAGAATTTATCTCTATTTTTCATGAAGATATGGATAAGCTTCATGTTTTAAAACCAACTTTTGAACCAAGAGCTACTGATAATATTAAGGAGATGATAGAGATGATCAAAACTTTAATTAAAAATGGTAATGCTTATGAGAATGAGGGTCATATTTTATTTGATGTTAAGAGTTTTAAGGATTATGGTAGGCTTTCTAATAGATCTTTAGATGATATGATTGCTGGGTCTCGTATTGAGCAGCAATCATATAAAAAGAATCCATTTGATTTTGTTTTATGGAAACCATCTTCTAATGATGATGATATTTCAGCAGTTTTTGATAGCCCTTGGGGCAAGGGTAGGCCAGGGTGGCATATTGAATGTTCGGCTATGAGTGATAAGTTTTTAGGTAAGGATTTTGATATTCATGGTGGTGGGGCAGATCTAAAATTTCCACATCACGACAATGAAATTGCTCAAAGTGTCTGTTCTAATAAAGGGTCAAAACATGCACGTTATTGGGTGCATAATGGTTTTTTAACTGTTAATGGTGAAAAGATGAGCAAGTCTCTAGGTAATTTTATTACAGTGAGAGATCTTTTAAAAAAAGATATTGATGGGGTAGTTATTAGATATCTTTTGCTTTCTACCCATTATCGCAAGCCCCTTGATTTTAGTGACAATGCTTTGGAAGTTGCCCAAAAGGCTATTGATAAATTTTATGATATTATCGATGAGTTTAGAGATGAATTATTAAATGTAAAAGATAGTCAAAATAATTATTTAACACAGATAAAAGAAGCTTTAAGTGATGATTTAAATTCTCCTATTGGCGTTTCTATTTTGCATAAAATAGTTAAAGATTTTAAAAAAGAGCAAGATCAAAATAATAAGCTAAAATTAGCTTGTAATTTACTTAATTGTTTAGATTTTATTGGTATTTATGATAAAAATTATCAAAAAGATTTGCAAAAAGATAATAATATTGAAGAATCTTATATTTTAGAGCAGATTGAACTTAGAAAGCAGGCTAAAAAAGACAAAAATTGGCAATTATGTGATAAAATTAGGGATGATTTAATAGCTAAATTTAATGTTATTTTAGAAGATAGCCCTGATGGTGAAGTGAAATGGAAAATTAAAAATTAATAAATGACCATGACTCAAAAAAAGAAAACTGCTTTTACATTAATTGAGCTTGCCATTGTGATTGTAATAATTGCCATTGTAATTTCTATGGTTGTTGGTAGATCTTATCTGATTGGGGTAGCTAATTTGGTTAACTTGAGATCTATTTCAGCTTCTTCACCTATTTATGAAATATCTGATAATACTTTGTGGCTTGATGTTTCTAATAAAAATGCTTTTACGCCTTATCCAAGTGATAGGACTATTGTAGGATCTTGGACTGATTCTAGTCCTTATTTAGAAACTAATATTGCATTTACAACAGCTTTAGGTGATGGCCCTGAATTTATATTTGATAGTGTTGATGGTTTACCAGCTTTATATTTTGATGGTGGCGATAGAATTGATAGTGCCTCTGTTGAAGCTTTTAATTTATCTGGGCCAGATAGGTCAACAATATTTGTTGTAGTAAAGAAATATACGCAATCAGTTAATGCTGATACATTTAGAAGGACTAATTTTAAGTTTGAGCTTGATGCATCTAGTCTTAAGATTGAAAATAATGGTATTGCCGTAGGTAATTATCCTGCTAATTTTCTGGATAAGTGGAACATTATTGTTGGTAGAAATAGTGATGGCGTTGGGGATATAAGGGTTAATGGTATTAATATTACTATGACAGATACTGATATGACTGGTGTAATGACAGGTAGTTCTGTTATGGATGTAGGAAAAGATTTAACTGGTAATATTAGAGAAATTATTATTTTTAAAAGAGCATTAGATAATGATGAAATTGTTGATATAGAGAGTTACTTATCCAATAAATGGCAAATTGATATTGATTAGAAATATGGTAAAAAATAACAAAAAAACAGCATTTTCAGCAATTGAAATAGCAATAGTATTAGTGTTTATAGGGCTTTTGCTTGCCGGGATATTTTTTGTTAAGGGTAATTTATTTTCTAAAGCAAAAACTAATAAGATAATTTCTGCTACTAAATATTCTGTTTTAAAGGATATGGAAGGTTTAGCTGTTTGGTTTGATGTTGCAACTAAGGAATCTTTTAAAAATAGTGAGATGGTTGAGGGTGGTGGTATTAGTGAGTGGAAAAATATTAGTCCTAATAATTATGGTGATTTTAATGTTGTGCAATCTACTTCTGATAATCAACCTAAATATCTAATGGATTCAAAAGATAATTTACCGCTAATTAGTTTTAATGGAAGTGCAGATGGATTATATACAACGGGTAATGTATATGGATATCAGTTAGCTCAAAAAAATCAGGTAACCATATTTTCTGTACAGAAATATTATGATAATAATAATGCAACTATCGGTTGGGGGGTTAACACTAATAGATTGTTATTTCATGCAAAATATGGTTTGAATGATATAATATATTTTGATTTTGGTGATATTTCTTCTGGAGGAAGAATAAATAATTTTGCGCCAAGTAATTTTAATGAAGACTGGAAAATATTAACATTTGTTAGAAGGGTTGATAATAATGGTCAAATTAGAATTAATGGTAGTGATTTTCTTGTGAGTAGTATGACAGATGATTTTGATGTTACTGATGCTAGTGTTTTTATTATAGGGAATGGTGATTCTAAAACAGATTTAAGAGAAGTTATTATTTTTAAGCGTGAATTGTCAGCAAGTGAAATTGATGAAATTGAAAAATATCTATCTGACAAGTGGAATATTGATTTAGACTAGATTACATGATAATACAATTATCAGGCTTTTCTAGACTTTTAAAGCCATGCCCCATTAAATAATCAACCATTGCATCACTACCGCTTTGAATAGCAATATCAAGATATGATGTTTTATTTATACTTGCTTTTGATATTGAGCTTTTGGGCTTTTTGTTAAAAGAATTTTTTTGATCTTTATGTTCTAATAGAGTTGTAATAGTTGGTTTTTTTTGTATATCAGGAAGTGACAATATTAAAACTGGTATCATTCTTTTAATATTGTCTAGATTACCATTTTGTATGGTTTGTTTTAATAGAATTTCTTGATAAGCTGGTTTTAAAGATGCTAGAGCTTTATTGGATATATTTAAAATAAAGGATGATGTTAGTATTTCATTATTTTGATTTATAATATGTCTTGCTGCTAAGTTAATACTTTCTTGATTTAAAGAATTGCTTCTTAGTAAAAATCCTAAACTTTCAGAATTTTCTGGAACTGCTATCAAACTAACAAAACCTTTTATATTAGGGTTAGCTCCAGATTTTATTAATAATTTTATATTTCCCAAGTAGCATTTTCCTTGTACAGCACAAAATAAAGCACTTCTACCTTCTTTATCAACAAATTCATCAAGGAATTTAGCTAAAAATTTTGGATTTGATTTTTCTTCTTGTGCTAGATTTTTTAAATAAGGTTCTAAATGTTCTGTGCCATGATTACTACATATATTATGTATATTTCCTAATTGTTCATTTACTTCAACCAAATTAGATAATAGTGAGATATTTTTATGTTTGAACATTACCTTTGCAATAAAGGTATTCTTTTGTGCAAAATTAAATAACTTTTTTGCTAACACTGATCTTTCATTGTGGCATATCTGAGTAATTATCTCATCTAAAAATATTTTATCATCTGCTTTAAATGCTCCCCATTCTTTTTTCTCTAATAAGAAGTAAAATATTTTAGGGTCATTATGTATTATTGTTGTAAGTATATTTTTGTTATAGTCTATTTTGATATTGTATTGAGTACATAGATTTGCTAAAAAATTAACTGACTTTAAGTATCGGCCATGTGAAACAGCAAGGTCAAAGGGGTTATTTTTATTATAATCTAGCTGTGATAGTAGTTGAATTATAATGTTGCTAACCCCAATTTTAGATTCTTGGCCTGATTTTACTAAGTCTACTTCTAGGGTTTTAATATATTTTGAAAGTGCCTTTTCATTATGGCTATTTAAACAGGCATAAGAAAAGAAGTTATGACTATTTCTATCTATGGATAATGGATTAAAGCCATTTTCAATTAAAATTCCAATAGTTTTATTATATCTTTTAGATGTTGCATATTTTAAAAAATATATATTTTGTCTTAATCTATTTAAGTTTAGACTTATATTTTCACATTGTGTAAATATATCCCTTAGATAGGCATCACCATTATTAGAATTATCTTCAATAGCATTTCTTATTAAACTACCAACATATTTAAGCAGCATTCTTTTAGCTCTTAATAATTCTCTTTTGGTATTATCTTCTTCTGGAAATAAATCTTCTGGTGTTGGAGGCATATTGCCAATTTTTTTGATCAGTAATGGTCTTAAATTTATGCCTTTTTCTTTGCATTTTGCAAAGATTAACATTAAATTTTCGTTGCTAGTATAAGTTATGGCTATATTTATTAAGAGATCGAGATATTCTATGGGTGTACTATTATTAATATTTTTTATGCTTAACTCAAATAATCTGTATATGTCTTTTTTTAATTTGCTTGTATCTCGATAGTCAAAATATTGAAAGGGGAATTCTTCCTTAATTCTAAAATAAAATCTTTCCTCATCACCTAAATATTCTTTGCTAATACAATAATAGGCTAATTTATGGTCATTTGCTATTTTAATAAAGATCATAGCCATGCTGGACAGAAAATTATTTTGCATGATATTTTCCTGCATATAATCATCTATGGCATCAAATATTGCCTTAATGTTATTTTGTGTTAGTATATTATGGGCTAGGCTAGCAGTAGTAGTCTTTTGATGATCTGCATTTTTATTAACATCATTCCTATATAATTGCTCAAGGCGTAATAATTGTTGAGTTAATTTTCTTTGTTTTTCTAATTTTGGATTAACTACGACTTTAGGGCCAAAAGATAGTCTTTCTAAGTCTATGGTACTTAAATCTAGATATTGCTCTTGATCTAGATAATCTGAAGAATCAGAGTCTGAATAGCTAGAATCTGCAAGAATATAGTTTTTAGGTTGATAATTTGAAGTATGAGGTTTTGTATATTTAGATTCTACTGCTTCAGGTTTTGGATTTTTAGATTTTGAAGTATTTTTTAATATTTCTTTTCTCATAAATCTCTATTCTAAAGATTAATAAAGTAATACTAACAATCCACTATCTTTAAGGAGATTTACTTTGTCAATGATAATTATGTCAAATAATACTAAAAATAGTATTTATGCCAATAATATTATTCTTGAATTTCCATCCAAGTTAATACAGGATTTTTGGCTGCTTTAACTTCATCAAGCCTTCTTCTTGGTGTTGAAATAGGATAATTATGAAACTTATCAGTATTACCATTTTGCGTTTCTTTAGCAATGTAGATCATGGTATCAATAAATTGATCAATATCTTTTTTGCTTTCAGTTTCGGTTGGCTCAATCAGCATGGCACCATGCGTTACAAGAGGGAAGAAAACAGTCATCGGGTGGAAGCCATATTCAACCAAAGCTTTAGCAATATCCAAAGTTGAAACACCTTTTTCTTTTTGAATTTTATCATTAAGCAAACATTCATGCATGCAATTTCCTTTAAATGGAACATGGTAATGATCTTTTAATTTGCTTAAAATGTAATTGGCACTTAATACGGCGTCTTGAGCTACTTGTTGCAAACCATCAGCTCCATGAGATAAAATGTAAGATAAAGCACGAACAAACATGCCAAACTGACCATTAAAACCTTTAACTTTGCCAATACTATCTTTTGGAGCAACTAATTTGTAAGTGTCACCAACTTTTATTACATCTGGAGTTGGTAAAAATTCTTCCAATTCTTTTCTAACAGCAATTGGTCCAGAACCCGGACCACCACCACCATGTGGAGTAGAAAATGTTTTATGTAAGTTAAAATGCATGACATCAACACCAACATCAGCTGGTTTAACTTTGCCAACAATAGCATTAAAATTAGCACCATCACAATAAAAATAACCTCCAATAGAGTGAATTACATCAGCAATTTCTTTAACTTGTGGTTCAAATTTACCGCAAGTGTTAGGGTTGGTTAGCATAATTGCAGCAATATCTTCTTTATGTTCATTAACTATTTCTTTAAAAGCTTCAAAATCAACATTACCATTTTTTGATGGAATTTCCTTTATTTTGTAACCACACATTGCAGCTGTAGCAGGGTTAGTGCCATGAGCTGAATCTGGAATTAGGATAATTTTTCTAGCATCACCTTTTTTAGTTAAAGCCTTTCTAATAGTTAATATGCCAGCTAACTCACCTTGAGCACCAGCAGCAGGAGCTAAAGAAACACCAGGCAGGCCAGTTAAGGTGCCTAACCAATTTTTAAGTTCATACATTACTTGTAAAGCACCTTGAATGGATGACTCATCTTGCAATGGATGAATAGAGGCAAAACCAGGTAGTCTGGCCATTTTTTCGTTAATACGTGGGTTATGTTTCATGGTGCAAGAGCCAAGCGGGTAAAAGCCAGTATCAATAGCATAATTTTGGTTAGAAAGCCTAACAAAATGACGAATTACTTGAGGTTCATTCACTTGTGCTAAACCAACTTTGCTTCTAGCTTTTTGACCAGTTCTTATTTTAAATTCAGGAATTTCTGGCAAGTCAACACCACATGCTCCTTCATCATTTTCTTTTATTAAAAGATCTGTTTCTTTATTTAGACCGACTTCTTGTGGGATAAATTGATTTGTTGTCATGTCCATTTCTGATTTAGTTGCTCTCATTTCTAATTATTTAAAGTATTTCTTTTAATTCTTTGACAAATTTATTAATATGTTCGTCACTTGTCATTTCAGTGGCGGCAATTAACATTTGATTATTTTCTAAAGCTAATCCACCAATAATTTTTTTCTCTAATAGTCTTTTGTTAACTTCTTTAGGATCCTTATTTAATTGGATAGTAAATTCATTAAAGAAATTGTCGTTAACAACTTTAATACCATCAATTTTTTCCAACTCATCAGCCAACTTACAAGCTTTGTGATGGTTTAATAAGGCTAGTTTTTTAATACCAATTTCACCAAGTAAAGAAGCATGTATTGTAAAGGCAGTCGCACATAAACCTTGGTTAGAACAAATATTAGAAGTAGCTTTTTCACGCCTGATATGTTGTTCTCTAGCATTTAAAGTTAGTACATATCCTTCTTTGCCATCTTCATCTGTTGTGGCGCCACATAATCTGCCTGGCATTTGTCTAACATTCTTTTTAGCACAAGCAAAGAAACCTAAGTGAGGGCCACCAAAATTCATGCCAACTCCAATACTAGCTGCTTCACCAACAACAATGTCAGCCTGACTTGGCGCTTCTAATAGTCCAAGAGCTAATATTTCTGTAACACAAACAATTAATAAAGCGCCAGATTCATCGCATTTGGCTCTTAAATTATTTAAATCTTCAATATTGCCGTAAAAATCTGGATATTGTACAATTACACAAGCGCTTTGCTCATCTAAATCATCAATATTATTGCTAATTTTAGCTTCAGCTAAATCAGAAAATGTGTTTAAAACTTCACGGTAATCAGGGTTTAAATTGCCATGAATATGCACTTTATCTTGTTTTCTTTTTACCCTTAAAGACATCAATACAGCTTCTGCCAAAGATGTAGAGCCATCATACATTGAAGCATTAGCAACCTCCATCCCACTTAATAGAGCAATAATACTTTGAAATTGGAAAATTGTAGCTAATGTGCCCTGAGAAATTTCTGGTTGGTAAGGTGTGTAAGCTGTTAAAAATTCTGATCTTTGAATTAAGTAATCAACAGATGATGGAATATGATGGTTGTAGCACCCAGCACCTAAAAAGAAAGGGCCTTGAGTTGCATTGCGATTTTTTTTGCTTAAACCTCTTAAATAAGTGTCAATTTCCATTTCACCTTGATGAAATGGTAAGCCTTCTATTGGCTTTTTAAGTAGGTTATTGTCATTAACTGCATCATAAAGTTCATCAACGCTAGATATGCCAATATCTTGCATCATATTTTTACGATCATTATCTGTTAGTGCTAAATAGCGCATTTTTTTAATAAAGTAATTGAAATTGTTTAAAGAAGAGACAAAATACAACGATATTACTAATTATTCAACATTTTTTTTAAAGTGAAGCATGGGCAAGATTAACAAATCAAAATTACCTTCAAGATACGTAACTAATTCTCATGGCTGTGAGGGTAGAAAAACCATGATGTACAACATTAAAACCGATCTTTACCCAGACGGTTTAACGGAAAGTGATCTACAAAAACCAATCATTGGCGTTTCTAGTGCCTGGAATGAGGCAGCACCTTGTAACATTGCTTTACAAAGACAAGCTCAGCCAGCTAAAAAAGGTGTTAAAGAAGCTGGTGGAACTCCAAGAGAATTTACCACAATTACAGTAACTGACGGCATTGCCAATGGTCATCAAGGTATGAAATCTTCATTAGTTTCAAGAGAAGTTATTGCTGACAGTGTAGAAGTTACCGTAAGAGGGCATTGTTACGATGGTTTAGTTGCTTTAGCAGGGTGCGATAAATCTCTTCCTGGCATGATGATGTCAATGGTGCGTTTAAATGTTCCCAGTGTATTTATGTATGGTGGTTCAATTTTACCTGGTCGCTTTAAGGGGCGTGATGTAACAATTGTTGACGTATTTGAAGGGGTAGGGCAAAAAGATGCAGGTAAATTAAGCCAAACAGATTTAGATTTACTAGCAAAGGCGGCTTGTCCTAGTGCTGGTGCTTGTGGTGGTCAATTCACAGCTAACACCATGGCTTGTGTAAGTGAAGCAATTGGTTTAGCTCTTCCAGGTTCGGCTGGCACTCCAGCACCTTACGAGTCAAGAGACGAATATGCTTATCAGTCGGGCAAAGCAGTGATGCAATTAATAGAAAAAAACATTAGACCAAGAGACATCGTAACTAGAAAAGCCTTAGAAAATGCCGCCACAATAGTTGCAGCCACAGGTGGCTCAACAAATGCCGCCTTACATTTGCCAGCAATTGCTAATGAATGTGGTGTAGATTTTGACATTTTTGACGTTGGAGAAATTTTCAAAAAAACTCCTTACATTGCCGACTTAAAACCAGGTGGAAAATATGTTGCTAAAGATTTATTCGAAGCTGGTGGTGTACAGATGATTTTAAAACTTCTATTTGATGCTGGTTACATACATGGCGATTGCTTAACTGTAACTGGCAAAACAATGAAGGAAAATTTAAAAGGAATTTTATTTAATGAAGATCAAGATGTAGTTTACTTACCATCAAAACCACTTTCACCAACTGGAGGTGTAGTTACTTTACAAGGTAATTTAGCTGTTGATGGTGCAATTGTAAAAGTTGCTGGCATGGATAAAGATAAATTAGTCTTTAAAGGTGCAGCTCGTTGCTTTGAAAGCGAAGAAGAATGTTTTAGCGCAGTTGAAAAGAAAAAATACAAAGAGGGTGACGTACTAATTATTAGAAATGAAGGTCCAAAAGGCGGCCCTGGAATGCGTGAAATGCTAGCCACAACAGCAGCAATTTATGGTCAAGGCATGGGTGATAAAGTTGCCCTAATTACCGATGGTAGGTTTTCTGGTGGTACAAGAGGCTTTTGTATTGGCCATGTTAGCCCAGAAGCAGCAGATGGTGGAGTTATTGCTCTTCTTCAAGATGGTGATCGTATCATTATTGATGCCGTTAAAGGCACCATCAATGTCGATTTAAGCGATAAAGAACTAGAAACAAGAAAAGCCAAATGGCAAGCCAAACAACATGACTACCAATCCGGCGCTTTATGGCGCTATTCCAAAAATGTTGGCAGTGCCAGATTTGGTGCTGTAACTCACCCAGGTGCCAAAAAAGAAGTAAAATGCTACGCTGACATTTAGCAATTACCTTACCTCCTAACGGATTGGGGCCAATGACTAAAAAGTCATGAACCAAAGGTTCATAATTTTTTGCTTTGACCCCTTCGCTTATGTGGCGAAGCCAGGCTTCAAAAAAAGATATTAGTTTAAAACCATTCAACCATCCAAATATTAACCTAATTTTTTTAGTTACTGCCCACAAGGCAGTAACTATTTAAATTTAATAACTTCTTTGTTTTGACTCCTTGTTAAAAGGGATAAAGTCAGTTCACAGCAAAAACTTTTTTAATATTAAGCTTAAACTATTAACCCAATTTTTATCTATTGCCCTGTCGGCAGTAACTATTTAAATCTACAAAAATCCATTAATAATTTAAGTTGCAACTTAAATAAGTTATGTTATTATATAAGTTATAACTTTAATTAATTAACTTAATATTTAAGCTACAACTTAATAATATGGATAAATTTAAAAAATTACAACTAGATTTACTAGACAAAAAGTTTATTAAATTTAAAGAAATTAACCTTCCTAAAAAGGGCTGGATAAATACTGTGCGCACTTCTTTGTCAATGACATTAGAGCAATTAGCAAAAAGGCTAGGGGTAAGCACTTCAGCGGTTTCTCAGTTTGAGCAAAGTGAAATACAAGAAAATATTAGCTTACAAACACTACAAAAAGTTGCCAACGCTATGAATTGCAAATTAAGCTATGTTTTTATCCCAAATAATAAATCATTTCATAGTATCATTAAAGACCAAGCGCGTAAAAAAGCCAAAGAAATGGTCAAAGATGTTAATGATTCCATGGCTCTAGAAAATCACAAGGTTAAAAATAATACTGATTCCGTAAAATCTTTAACAAAAGAACTTTTAAAAGACTACAATTCAAAAATATGGTCAGATGATTAATTACATTTACAAAGAGGGTCAAACCCCCATAAACGAAGATGAAAAGAATGACTTAATCCCAGAACTTAGCACCCAAGAAGAACTAAATAAATGGGAGCAAGAAAATATTCTTGAAGCACAAAAATGGCTTTTAGGAAAATCTCTAACAAAAAGTAATATTTTTGATTCAACTTTCCTCAAAGAGCTTCACAATAAAATGTTTAACAAAACATGGAGATGGGCTGGAACTTACAGAAAAACCAATAAAAATATTGGTTGCAAATTTTATCAAATAGACGCTCAAGTTAAAGAATTAAAAGGTGATACTACATTTTGGCTACAAAACAAAACCTACAGTATTAAACAACTAGCTTTAGTCTATCACCATCGCCTAGTAAAAATTCACCTATTTCCCAACGGCAACGGCCGCCATTCTCGCCTTATGGCAGATTTAATCATAAAAAAATACCAAGGACAAAATCTAGAATGGCAAAACAAAAACTTTAAATCCTTTGACGATTTCAGAAAAGAATACATCTCATCCTTAAGAAAAGCCGATCACTGCAACTACCAAAATCTATTCAATCTATTTGATTAATTTATTAAATTATCAACTTTGCTAAAGTTATTCATCAAGGTTTTCCTAAAAGCATTGCAACGTCTTGGTACGTCCTTTGTCGGCTGCTCCCAGTCTCCAGTAATATATCCACAATTACTAGCAACTTTTTATTAATGTAAAAAGGAGCATAAATCATGACAACAACCCACAATCAAAACCTAAGCAAATCAGACAAAGAACTAATAATTATCATTTCAAAAATCCTAAATAAAGAGAAGAGGGAAGTGCTAAATTATTTAGAGCTATTTAACAACATAAACCCTGTTATTAGAAATTCGCTTCGTTCCTTATCAACAATGAATAAAGACCAAATTATCAGTACACATTTATCTTTAGAAGATTTACTGAGATTTAATAAAGATATTGCAAGTTTAATGAAGAAGTAGAAATAAAATAATTTCTAAATATTTGTAAGACTAATATGAATAGAATTAAAGCAAATAATAAAAAGCTTTACTAAAGCTGGTATCTAGTGTATTATGTTAATTGGCTAAATCATTAATCAATGAGGTGTCTAATGAAAACATTTAGTAAAGGATTAGGAAGTTTGGTAAGATCAAGATTATCTAATATTAGGCCAGGAGTGGTTCTTGGTAAACCTAGATTTTTATCATACACTGTTGTTGCGCAATTGCCAAATTTATTAGCAAAAGCTATTAAAGATAATACTGTTAATAGTCCGGAGTCATTTTCAGATCACCTAGCAAGAGAGGCACCAAAATGTAAAGATTCACAAAAATTAATTACAGCATTAGACACATTTAAAAAAGATTCTGATCATACAGGGTTATTCATATCCGGATTTCCTTCTCATAACAAAGAAACAAAAAGTAGAATCAAAAAGGCAGAAGAAGAAAGTTTAAAACAAAGGTCAGATTTTGTTAATATGATAGCATATCTTACAAATAATGTTGTTTTTGGTGATTCTGCATTAAAAAAAGAAAAAGAAACAATACAAAAGGAATTATATCAAAGGTTAGTAAGTTCTATGAGCTTAATTACAGATAATGTTGATCTTGATCCTTTATATGATGCTGCAATGATTAATTCTAAAAATAATAGTGATGTTGGAATATTTGATGATAGGGCAGTATTTAACCGTGGTGATCATTTACCACATCATATAGATCAAGTACCAGGTGGCATAATAGAGGCTGTCACATTATATGGTGTAGATTCTACAAGTTCTACAGTTACTTATACTATGGAAGTAGACGATATTTGTAAAAAATTATCTGATAAAACAAAAGAAATTTTATCACGTAAAATATTTTGTAATGATGTTGGTAAACCAGGAGCTTTTAGAGATCAAACACCATTTGCTGTATTAGTAAAGGATAAATATGGAGCAATTCATATTAATATAAATTATGAACATCAATTTGCTTCTCCTGTTGTTTTAAATTCCGTTAGTGCTAAAGAAAGAGAAGAGGCATATGAAGCTTTATGGGAAGTTAGCAAGGTTGTTGATAAAATGGTTAAAGATAAGGAATGTCAGGAATTTATAATAAAAACAGGAGATTTATTAGTATCTAAAAATACCAGACAATTACACGGTAGAAATAAAGTGCAAAAAGGTGAAAGAACATTGTTAAGAGGTCATTATTGTGGTGAAAAAGGTAAAGGGTTGATACCACTTACATATCTTGATGAAAAAGAGGTACAGTTACCAAGTTCTTCTGTAAAGAATGTTAATGTAGATACTAAAGAAATAAAAGAAGAAAAAGGAAGATAGCTATTTAGCCTTCTTCATATTCTTCTTCCTTAAAGCTTCAAACTTACCAGCTTTTAATCGATCTACATAGCTAACAACTTCAGCTTTAATTAAGTTGCTCATAATATACATACCAATCAAGTTAGGTACCGCCATAGAAAGGAATAATATGTCAGCAAAGTCAATAACAATACCAAGTTTAATCATGCCACCAATAAAGATGAATATCATAAATGTAACATGACATATTCTAAGGCCTTTTCCTTTACTTAAATAAAGCCAAGCTTGTTGTCCATAATAGCTGTATGTTAGCATTGTTGAAAAAGCAAAAAGGAAAACCATAATTGATAATATGTATGGAAACCAAGGAGTTACAGTAGCAAATGCATCTCTGGTTATTAGTACGCCATCATTAATTCCAGTGCCTTGATAAACTCCTGTAACCACTATGACAATTCCTGTCATAAAACATATTACAATAGTGTCAATAAAAGGTTCTAATAAAGATATTGATCCTTCTCTAACAGGCTCTTTTGTTCTACCAGCAGCATGAGCAATTGGGGCGCTTCCAAGACCAGCCTCATTAGAAAATGCCGATCTTTTAATACCTTGAATAATTGCACCAATTATACCACCATACATTGCACTACCTTTAAAGGCTGAGACAAACATTAAACAAACAGCATCTATTATTTTGTCATAATTATTAGTTAGTATGATTATGCATGATAATACATAAATTATAGCCATGAAAGGAACTATCTTTTCAGCAATACTAGCAATTCTAGTAATTCCACCAATAAGTATAGCTCCTACAAGGGCAGTAATAATTAGCACCAATGCAAATGTCGAGCTACTGCCCATACTAAAACTGTCAGAAATAATAACAACGCTTTGATTAGCCTGAAACATTAGCCCACCACCAATTGCACCACCAACACAAAAAATAGCCGCTATAATTCCTAATATTTTACCAAGACGTGGCAACCCTTTTTCTTTTAATCCTTGCTCTAAATAATAAAATGATCCTGCTAATAGGTGGCCATTTTTATCAAAGTTTCTATATTTTTGACCAAGCGTAACTTCAGCACATTTTGTAGACATGCCAAAAAATGCTGCAATCATCATCCAGATAACTGCTCCTGGCCCACCAAGAGAAACTGCAATTGCAACACCAGCAATATTTCCTAAACCAACAGTTGCTGCAACAGCAGTAAATAAAGCTTGTAATTGAGTAATTTTACCAGGGGCATCAGGCTCAGCATATCTACCAAGAGCAACATCTATACCATGTTTAAAGAGTCTAATATTAACAAAATTTAATTTGATTGTAAAAAATATTCCACCAGCTATTAACCAGGCAACCAAAACTGGCAGACCAAAAACATTAATATTTCTTACTGCACCAAAAATTTCATAATTTGCTCCTAAAAACAAAAAGGCTAAAAAGGATACCACCGGGCCAAAGAAACGTTCTAAATATAAAGTTGTAATTTCTGGCAATGACTGAGAAGAAGTGCTTGGGGCAATTATTATTAAAGAAATAATGCTAATGGCTAAAATTGCAAATATTATTCTTTTCATTAAATTTTGATTTTATTAAAAAGCGAAAACGCTATGAATTGTAAAATAACAATTTAGAGAGGCAATTAATTAATCTTAATATTCCTATTTTGACCACCAGCTATCAATACCAACAGAATAGAGCGGAGAAATTTTTGGCATTTGAAATTTATTTTTATATAAAATACGATAAGAATTATTATGCCATTGAGGTACTGTATAAAAGTTCCATAGCAAAATTCTATCTAATATTTTAGTATAAGTTTGAAGTTCTTTTTTATTTTTACTTTTAATAATTTTCCCTAACAAATAGTCAACTGCTTTATTGTCAACTCCACTTAAGTTTCTGCTACCTTTAATATTTTTTCCAGATGAGTGCCAATAAGCATATTGCTCATTTCCAGGTATTAGAGCTTGACCAAAAACAGTAACAATAACATCATAATCAAATTCATTAATTCTAATTTTATATTGATTTTCATCAACCAACCTTATTTTTGCTGTTATGCCAAGTTTAGCTAAATTCTTTTTCATAGGAGCAATAACCATACTAAAAGATTTACTGCCAATTAAAAATTCTATCTCTAAAGCTTTATTAGTTTTTGGATCAATTAATTTTCCATCTTTAATAAAATATCCAGCATCTTCTAATATTTTCTTGGCTTTTAATAAATTTTTTCTGTCATACCCTGAAGCATCGCTTTGGGGATTTTGATAAATTTTATGAAAAGCATCGTCAGGTATATCATCTGGATATTGTTTTTTTAATTTTGTTAAAATTTTTAATTCTCTTTTTTCTGGCAAATTTTTATTAGCAAACTCTGTGTTAACAAAATAGCTATTGGTTCTTTTATAAGCCCCATAAAATATTTTGTTTCTTACCCATTCAAAATCAAAAGCATAATTTAAAGCTTCTCTTAATCTTTTATTTTTAAACTTGTCTTTACGTAAGTTTAGCACAAAAGCTTGCATACCAGTTGGTAATGAATGAGTAATTTCCTTTTTTATAATTTTACCATCTTTTACCTTATCAATATTGTAAGCTGTAGCCCAATTTCTAGAAACATTTTCTTGTCTAAAATCAAAATTTCCTGCCTTAAATGCTTCAACTAAAATATTGCCATCTCGATAATAATCATAGCTAATTTCATCAAAATTATGACGTCCTTTATTAACTGGTAAGTCTTTAGCCCAATAATCTTTAACTCTTTCATATGTAATGGATCTACCAGCTTGCATCTTTTTTATTTTGTATGGCCCACTTGTTAAAGGTGTTTCTAAACTACTTTTATTAAATTTAATATTTTCATAATATTTTTTTGATATTACAGGAAGACCAGCAATTGTTGTAGGCAGCTCTCTATTATTATTATTTTTAAAAATAAATTGAACTTTATGGCTATTAATTTTAACAGCTTTTTTAATATCTGCATAAACCATTTGATAGGATGGGTGGCCTTCTTTAGATATTTTATTAAAAGAGAAAATAACATCATCAGCAGTAATTTTTGAGCCATCGTGAAATTTAGCTTCTTTTCTAAGCTTAAAAATAATAGATTTTTTATCTTCACTTAAATGAGCTGACTTAGCTATCAAGCCATATTTAGTAGAAATCTCATCTGCAGAATTTTCCATTAAACTATCAAATATCATCTCAATACCAGCAGCCGAAATACCTTTTAAAATAAAAGGATTAAGGCTGTTAAAAGTTCCTTCAACCCCATATTTTATATTGCCACCTTTAGGAGCATCAGGGTTTACATAGCTAAAATTAGTAAAATTGCTAGTATATTTTAAATCACCAAAAGTTGAAATGCCATGACTTGCAAAGGTGGCATTATTTATGCTGGAAAAAATAATTAATAATGTTAAAAATATTCTGCTAAACATATTTTTATTCTTTAAATACTATGCATTAATGTCAATCATTAGATTACTAAAAATATTAGGACCAGGCATTATTGCAGCTTCAGCAGCAATAGGTAATTCGCATTTAATTCAATCAACAAGAGCCGGTGGTTATTTTGGTTTTGAACTATTATGGATAGTACTAGCTATCAATATTTTAAAATACCCCTTTATTGAGTATGGCTCTAGATATACAGCGGCAACTGGTGAAAATTTATTAAAAGGGTATAAAAGGTTAGATCCAAAGTTACTAATAATTTTTATTATTGTTAATATCATAGCAGCAATAGGGGCAATTGCAGTAACTTCTTATGTTTGTGCTGGCATTATGAAATCATCACTAAATTTGCCTTACGATATTAAGTTTCTAGCATTTTTAGTAATGTCTATTTGTATATTTATCATAGCCATTGGTCATTACAAATATCTAGATCATATCATGAAGTTTTTTATGGTATTTTTATTATTATCAACTTTTAGTGCATTATTTTTTGCTCTATCTAATTATCAATCATATTCTGGTGGTGAAGTTTTTTATCAAGAGTCAGTATGGAATCCAAAGTATATTCCTTTTGTTATTGCTTTAATGGGTTGGATGCCTGGCCCAATAGAGCTTTCAGTATGGCATTCTTTATGGCTTGAAGCTAGAAATAAAAATAATAAAAAAGCACTAACCTTTAAAGAATCAAAAATAGATTTTAATGTTGGTTATTTTTTAATGATTATTACAGCTCTAGTCTTTTTGTCTTTAGGAGGTTTAGTTCTTCATCATAGCGGTACAGAAATTTCAAGTAAGGCCAATATTTTTGCTTCACAATTCATAAATATATATTCTATAACAATAGGATCTTGGTCAAAAACTATTATTGCTATTGCTGTTTTAGCAGCAATTTTATCTACAACTTTAGCTGTAATTGATGTTTACCCAAGGTCAGTAGCTGTAGGTATCATGGTTGCAAGAGGTAAGGGTGAAGATAATAATTTAAAACAGTCACGAAATATTAGATTAGCTACAATTATCTTATTTTGCTTTATTTCTTATCTCATAATTTATTTTCTAGTAAGCAATTTTAAAACTTTAATTGATGTTGTAACCATTCTATCATTCTTATTTGCCCCACTTTTTGCTTACATGAATTATCGTCTAGTTACTTGTGATTTATTACCAGCTAAATACCAACCTAAAAAATGGTTAAAAGTTTTAAGCTATGCTGGCTTTATTTATATGCTAGTATTTTGCCTAATATTTTTTATTAGCTTTATCTATTAAACCCTAGACTTAAATTATTTTTTATGTTATTATGTTAACTAATTTAGTGATATTTTAGCTCAAACTTATTAATTAATTTTATTTGTCATGTCAAAGCATAGTGGAACTCATGTTGGAAAATCTAGAAAAGGATCTTCAAAAAGTAAATCAGCTCGAGGAGAAGGAAGGTTAAGAGCAAGAGAGCAAAAATTTGATTCTAGATCTAAATCAAAAGAAGCAATAATAAGATCAGAGTTATTAGCCCAAAGAGCTGCTGACAAAGAAATAACCTTTGACGTTTGGCAGATGATGTCAGAATTTGCAAAGTTATTAAGTGGAGATCAAAAATCATCTCCAAAATTTAGTGATATACCAAAAGATATTAGAGATACTGTTGCACAAAATAATCGAGTTTCAAATGGGCTAGAAAGTCAAAAAGTTATATTTAAAAAAGTTAAAGAAATATTCTTAAATTCTACAACTCAAATTAGAAGAGAGCAAGAAATACCAGACTTAAATGCTTTTGCACAGCTAGCTATTAGTGAAATTACTAAACAATTTACCAAAGATAAAGATTTCCAATCTTTTAAAAGAAGTTTAAGATCAGACGCCAGTGCAGGAGATTTAGCAGTTAGTTTATTTTATAATGTCTGTGCCACAATACAAAGAGACGGCTTAGGTACAACAATGTACGAGATTGATGAAAAAGTTGATGAATCAACATATGATACACCTACTGTTTTAAAGAGAATGTGTTATAACTTTGGAAGCGGTCTTGAAGTTGAGCAACATAAAGAGCTCATATCAGAAGTATTTTATAAACAATTAAAATCTCTTTCTGGAAAGAAAGGTTTTGTTTGGAATAAAGAATCTTGTACAAAATTAGTATCAAGCGTTACTTCTTCTGATAAGTTTCATTCTTTTACAGGAGTGTCTAACAAAAAAGAAAGAAACTTAGTTAATCTAGACTACATGACCCATGTTGTTTCTTTAGCTGCAAAAAATGCTTCTTTACCTCTCATAAGAGAAGAAATTCAAAAATTATTACAACTCATCAATGATAAAAAAGTTTCAGGCAAAATTAAGCCTTGGAATAAAAAATTTAGAGAAAAAATTGTTCAAGAGGTATCAGAAAAAGTAGTAGGTTTATTTGATGACTATTTCCAAGAAGATGTTATGTTAGCAGTTGAGCACGAAACTTTAGCTAAGTTATCACAAGAGACAGTCCCTATAAAACTTGCACAAATAGGAAAAGAGGGCAATAAGAAGAAATCCTATGATGATATTGCTAATGATATTGCTAAAAATATATTTGATGGTTTGTCAGGAACTGCTAGAAAATCATTAATATTTCAAATAAAACAAGCAATATCCAGACAGCAAGAAATAGATATATGTCATACAGTTGATTTGGTTGTTAAATCTGGTTTAAGTTTACATGATAGTAAGTTTAATGAGGCTGTTTACAAAACATTTAAAAAAGAATTTGGTTCTAAAAAATTTGGTGAAATTGAATTTTTACCTATTTTAGAAGAAACTTTAAAACAAGTTAAGGTTCAAGATACAGTTAATATTATTGTTACTAAGCACTTAAAGGCATCAGGAGATAAAGATATTGATCCTAACAAACTTTTACTTGAGGTTCAAAGTTCTATCAAATCTTTAAAGAAAAATAAAGATAAGGCAGCAAAATTAATTCAAAATTCTTTACATCAAGTATCTCAAGAAAGAGCAAATATAGAAGAAAAGGACGTTAAAGGCTCTGAATCTAAAAAAGGTAGCAAAAAATCAAGAAGTTGTATAACACCAATGGCCAAAAAAGCATTAAGAGCAATAATGCTTCTTGGTGCAGTAGTTCCTAGTGCTACAACATTAATTGATGGTGGCGATGGTATAATGGGCACTGTTAGTTTTGCCTCTAGCATAAATAATAATGGTACAGTTTACGAAACATATAGCCATAATGGTGGTGATGTTACTTTATTTGTTGATGATAATGATGGTCAAATTCACTTATTATATTTTAACTCATCTGGTGTTCTTCAAGACCATCCGCTAGCATTTACAAGAGATGGAGTTATTAACAGTGGCAATCTTCAAGTTCATAATTCTCATACTAATAATTATGAGCTGGGTGGTGCTACTGTTCTTGATAATGGTGAAATAGTTGTATATATAAATTCCAACTTCATCACCTTAGATACAGTGTTTGAAGGCTATAGTCCTGATGAAAGAAATATATATGAGTTTCGAATTAATCCAGATGAAATAACAGCAAATGTTCCTTTAGAGTTGGTAAGTGCTAATGCTCAAATATTAACAAATGGCATTGTTGCAGGCACCATAGGAGCTCAAATTCTTGATCAAACCGACCAAACATACATACAAGATGGGCAAGTAGACCAAGTTTCTAACAATGACACTCTTGCTAATTGTTTTAAATTTAGATTTTTATCAAGAGAGCCTGATTTTGATGAATATAGAACTGTGGTTTTAGATTATTCAGAAGGTGGGCGTGAATTTAGAGATGAGGCTTTCTTTGATAATAATTGCGAAAGGCAATATATTGCCTCTCCCTCATTGACGCCATCACCCTCATCAACTGGTAGCGCATCTCCATCAATTGGTAGCTCATCATCATCAACCGCTAGTCCATCATCAACCGCTAGTCCATCATCAACCGCTAGTCCATCATCAACTGCTAGTCCATCATCATCAACTGGTAGTTCATTTTCATCAACTGCTAGCCCATCATTTTCATCAACCGCCAGCCCATCATTCTCATCAACTGGTAGTGCATATAATGTAACATTTCCGTGTTTGCCTTATAATACAACAAGTTCAGAATTTTTATGTCCACTATATAACATAACAGACACAGAATTTTTATGTACACCATATGACTTAGATCCATGTATCATAACAGAGGATAATTCCACAAATAATAATGACGATTTCCCCTATGTTGAAGTATTGGTACCACTTGCTCTTTTTGGTGTTATGGCATCTGGCTTAGCTGCTTATTGTTATTGTAGAAGTAATGAAAAAATTTCTGTACCAAATCCAAAAGTAAAAAAACCTAGCTTTATGTCAGTAGTTCAAAGGAGTGAAGAGGTAGATTTGGTAAAGCTACCATAAAAATTCTTTAGTTTAGGGTTTTAAGACGATATTCTAATATATGCTTTTTTACGAAGATCATTTAAATAACTTTTGGCTGCAATCTTTAATTTTTTATTAAAAATTAAACTTTTTATTCGCTTTTCCTCATCTTCTTTTATGTTACTTACTATTTTTTTATCAATAATTTTAAAAATATAGTAGCCGTCATTTATTTTAATGGCTTTGCTAATTTCTCCAATTTTAATATTGTTAATCTCTTTATATATTTTTGGATCCATACTAGATTCTTCAATCCAGCCAATTTCTCCATCAAATTTACTAGAAGAGCTTCTTGAAAATTGTCTTGCAATATTTTTAAAGTCACCACCATTATTAATTTCTAATATCAATTTATTAGCCAGTGACAGTGAATCAGAACTTTCCTTTTTATTGTTGAAGGGAATAAATATTTCTGCTAAATGAAAATTGGTTTTTTTGCTTATTTTTTGCAATTCTAGCATTTCATCAACTTCTGACTTGGTAATTTTTATTCTGGGTGTTATTAATTTATTTACAATTTTCTTCCATAATAATTGCATTTTAATTTGATTAACATATTCGCTATAGGGTATATTACTTCTTTTAAAATACAATTTAACTTGTTTATCAGTTTTACCTTGAGAGTTAGCAATAGACTCCAATGCTTTATTTAATTCTACCTCATCTACTACAACTTTTAGGTTTTTGGCTGCTAAAAATTGCAGCTTTTCTTCAATTAGTTTTTGAGTTAATTGTTTTAAGATAAATAATTTTTCTGAAGTTGAGGATATTTTGATATTCGAGGTTTTTACAAAAAAATTAAACCTTTTATCTAAATCAACATTGGTAATAATTTGATTATTAACTTTGGCAACAATAAATACCTTAGAGTTTTTGGCAAAAACATTTTGTTTTGGAGTCAAAATAACAGTAATGCACAAAATAGCTGCTAAGAAAAGCGTTTTTTTGGATATAAGGTTAATAAGATAAGTTCTATTTGGCATTGATTCTTTTGTAGAAGCTAATTCCTCTTACAAGGTCTATGGCTCTAGCTAGTTGATAATCTTCATTGTAAAGATCAATATTATCATCATTTACATGCAGTTTCTTCTCTTTTTTATTATCAGACTTAAGGTGACCATCAAGGCTAGCTTCAGATCTGATAAAATCCTTATCATCAGCTGTTTCTATTTTTGCTTCAGTAATTATAACATCTGGTTTTATACCTTTGGCCTGAATTGATTTCCCAGAAGGTGTATAATAAAGAGCCGTTGTCATCTTAATAGCCCCTTGATCACCTTGCAGAGGAATGATTGATTGAACTGATCCTTTACCAAAAGATTTTTTTCCTAAAATCAAAGCTCTATTATTATCCTGTAGCGCGCCAGCAACAATTTCAGAAGCTGAAGCTGACCCTTCATTAATTAGCACAACAACTGGGATATCTTTGGTTAAGGTTTGATTAGAAGTGTCTTTATATTCTTTATTATTATCTTCATTTCTCCCTTTAATAGAAACAATAACTTGATCTTTATCTAAGAAGATATCACTAATATTAACCGATTGCCCTAAAAGGCCTCCAGGGTTATTTCTTAAATCCAATACTATCCCTTTAGTATTTTCTTTGCCAATTTCTGATATTAATTTATTTAAACTTTTATGAACTTCTTTAAAAGCTTGGCCAGAAAAGCTATTAACCTTAATGTAAGCTACATCTTCAAATCTACTAGACCTTGATGTTTTAATTTTAATAATTTCTCTCTTTATATAAAATTCCAATGGGTTTTCTTCTTCTTTTCTCAATATAGTGATATTAACTTTAGTTCTTGGTCTTCCCCTAAGTCTTTTTACGGCTTCTTCAATGGTTATATCAATTGCAGATTTGCCATTAATTTTGCTAATATAATCACCGGCTTTAATTCCAGCCCTATCAGCTGGTGTGCCTTCAATTGGAGATACAATTTTAATTAAAGAATTTTCTATAGTTATTTCAATACCAAGGCCACCAAATTCCCCTTTGGTTTGCACTTTCATTTCTTTATAATCATCTAAAGATAGATAGGATGAATGAGGATCAAGAGATGTTAAAATACCATTTGCAGCCGCTTTTGCTAGCTCTTCATCATTTTTTTCTTCAACATAATCTGACTTAACACGATCAATGATATTATTTAAAAAATCATTTTTAGAAATAGGTTTATTACTTTCGGTAGTCTTTTGTGTTTTTAGAGCCGCTGTATTGCTACTGGTCTGTATATTTTTTGATTTATTCTTATTTAAGGAATAAGAGCTATTGGAGTAAAGGTTAAAAATAACACTTAAAATAAGAATAAAAAATATAGTTCTAAAGGGATGTTTCACGATATTTTTAAATGTTATTTTAACAATTTTGCCTATTGGCATTAGATATTTTAAATTTTAACTAATACTTGTTATCTCAACTAGGGCTGTCCAAAGTTGAAATTTCTAATAAGTAGATACTATGCGTCCGTTACGCCATATTCTTCTTTAATTTTGTCAGTTATTTGCTTTGGAGGTTCCTCTCCATAAGCTGAATAAAGAATTTCACCATAATTTTCTAAATGGATAATATCATCATTTAATGCCTTTAAAAATAAAGAAACTTTTAACCTTTCAACTAAAACATAGTACCAAGCGCTTCTATTATCATCAATTCCTTTTACTAAATATATTAGATCAGCATTCGCAGATTTTTTAGTGCCAACAGCGCTGCTTCCTTCCTTTTTCTTGCTAGCTAAATCGGAAATAGAAGACTTTTTGCCATCTTTTTTAAGGGCTTCAACAGTTCTACCTGATTTTTTACCATATTTTTCTGCAAAAGACATAATTTTTTTATATTTTAATTATTAAGATTTAATTTTTGATTTAAGCCACCAATCATTTATTGATTTTCTAGGTCCACAAGGCCCATCTTCGTTTGATACACAAGGGCTTTTAATATCAACAACCTTATTTCCTGTACAAGAGCTGATGATAAATAAAGATAATATTATTATTAATAATTTATTCATTGTCGCTTTATTAAATAGATTTATTAATATTTAACAGTAAAAAATTTACAATAGTAATTTAAATAAGTAAATATTTTAATTAGATGATGTTGCAATCAATTAATGTTTAAGTTTTATGTTTGATAAAATAATAATTATTGGTCTAGGTTTAATAGGGGGGTCAATAGCTAGAAGTTGCAAAAGTAAAAAAGTTTCTACTTCTATTTATGCTTATAATACTAATAAAAATAACTTAGAGTGGGCTCTTAAAAATAATATCATTGATGGTATTTATGATTTTAAGCAAAAAATATCAGTTAATGATCTGGTTATTATTGCTACTCCTCTTTTAAAATATAAAGAAATACTACAAAAAATCTTTCCTAACTTAAGTAAGGATACAATAGTTATAGATGTCGGTTCAGTTAAGTCATTTATTGAAGATGATATTTTATCCGATTATAAAATTCTAAAAGATAATTTTATTTCTTGTCATCCAATAGCTGGCTCTGAGAAATCTGGAGTCCAAAATAGCGAGAGTGAATTATTTAAAGATAATAAATTATTTATTATTAAAGATAGAAAAGTAGATGAAAAAAATATAAATAAGATATCACTATTTTGGCAAAAACTTGGTAGCAAAATAGAGTTTATAACTGCTAATAAGCACGATAAAGCCTATGCTCTAATTTCTCATTTGCCACAATTAATTTCATTTAAATTTAAAAGTGAAACATTTTTTAAAATTGAAAATACCTTAATCAAAAAACACCTTAGATTACAGAGCTCTAATCAAAAGATGTGGGAAGATATTTTTAGCTTAAATAAGAAGAATATCGATTATTATTTTGATATTTTTACAAATAATTTAGATAATTTTAAAGATAATCTAAAAAATAAAGAAGATCAAAATATTGTTTCTATTTTAGATGTTATAGATCTTTCTTTAATTAATGAGCAAAAGTTTAATGATCATGATGAAAACATAGATTTTATTTTATCTAGAATTTTATTAGTTTCCTCTTTAGTTTTAATAAAGGATATTAATGTCTACAAAAACTATCAAGGCAGCGGATTTAAAGACTTTACTCTTATCTTAAAGTATCTAAAGTATCTCCTTGCAAATAAGATCTTATTTAAAGATTTACTAAATAAACATAGAAATTTTTTACTTGATATACTTGATGTAAAAAATTAACTAAAAGCTTTATTTAGTAAGTATTTGGAGTGTTTGCACTAGAATATAATTACAAAGTCCCAATTTAAATTACTAGAAAATTAGATGAATTTAGAAGAAATAAGACCATATCGCAACATAAATAGACGTAAATCCAAGAAGATTTTTGTTGGAGATGTTGGCATTGGTGGTGATAGTGTAATATCAGTACAGTCAATGACTAACAGTCTAACAACTGATATTCAGGCAACAATTAGGCAAGTTAACGAATGTGCACAACTTGGCGCTGATTTAATGCGAATTTCAGTTCCAGATAAAGAATCAAGCGAGTCTTTAAAGAAAATTATCCCAAAATGCGATGTTCCTATTATCGCCGACATTCATTTTCATTATAAAAGAGCAATTGAAGCAGCACAAGCTGGAGCTAAATGCTTAAGAATTAATCCTGGAAATATTGGCAGTAACGATAAAGTAAAAGAAGTAATAAAAGCCGCTAAAGACTATGGTTGTTCTATTAGAATAGGGGTTAACGCTGGTTCTTTAGAAGCAGATTTATTAGATAAATATAAAACTCCAACGCCAGAAGCATTAGTTGAATCAGCACAAAGGCATATGGGTATTTTACAAGATAATGACTTTTTTAATATTAAAATTAGTGTTAAAGCTTCTGATGTGTTGCTTGCTATTTCTGGATATCGTGCTTTAGCTAAAGTGTGTGACTATCCTTTGCATATAGGAATAACCGAATCTGGCGGGTTAATGTCAGGCACAATTAAATCATCAATTGGTCTTGGTATTTTATTATTTGATGGTATAGGTGACACTATGAGAGTTTCACTTTCGGCAGATCCAAAGGAAGAGATAAAAGTGGCTTATAATATTTTAAAGTCTTTAGGTTTAAGAAGCAGGGGGGTTAATCTAGTTTCTTGCCCATCTTGTGCTCGTCAAGCTTTTGATGTTGTTAAAACTATACAAGAGGTAGAAAAAAGAATACAACATATCAAAACTCCTTTAGATGTTTCTATTTTAGGATGTGTTGTTAATGGCCTTGGAGAAGCAGCTCATACTAAAATTGGAATTACCGGTGGAGGTAATAATAGACATAATGTTTATATTGATGGTAAGCCTAATCATAAAGTTACATCCGATGAGTTAGTTAATCATATTGTGTCTTTGATAGAGGAAAAGGTAGCTGATAAATAATATTTTATATAAAATGTCATTTAATAAGGCAAAAATCAAATCTAATTTTAATAGATTTTCTACAAATTACAATTCTCAAGCTCTTTTACAAAAACAAGTTGCTAAAGATTTATTTGATTTAGCAAAATCTAAAATTACAAAATCACAAAATATCTTAGATCTTGGCAGTGGCAGTGGTTTTATTGCTAAAAATATTTTAGATAATAAGGAGTTTTTAGATAAAAATATTTTTCAGCTTGATATTGCCTTTGATATGTTGGCAAATAATCAAATTATTAACAAGAATATAAATAATATTAATGCTGATATTGATAATTTACCATTTGTTAGCAATTCTTTTGATTTGGCATTATCTTCTTTAGCATTTCAGTGGCTTGAAGATTTAAACAGATTTTTTTATAATCTTAAAAATATTCTAAAAAGCCAGCCATCATTGGCTTTTAGCATTTTTATCGATAAAACTTTATTTGAGTTAAAAGAGTCGGCTAGAAAATTAGGAATTAACTTATCGGTGAATGATTTTATTAATTTTGAAGATTTAAATAAAATTTTAAAACAAAATTTTAAAAATTATAAAATTACTTCAAAAGATTTTATTTTGGAATATGACGATGTTTATCATATGCTTAGATCAATTAAAAATATTGGTGCTTCATATTCAAAAACTAATAAAAATAAAACTATTCTGAAAAAAAAGGATTTTGAAGATTTGAACAGTTTTTATTTGAAAAAATTTAATATTCATGGTAGAATAAGAGTTAGCTGGAAAGTTGCTTATGTTATTATTTAATAGTTAGAACTACATTATGTTTGTAAGGCAGTTAAAGAAAATTTTAAATTTAAATAAATCAGATAGTAAATCTCCAATTAATAGAATTGAGAAAGGATTTAATTTTGCTTCAAGAAAATTTTTTAGAGCATTATTAGAGTCAAAAGTAATTATTGAAAAGTTAAAAGATTTACATAAAACCAATTATAAGCTTGGTTTAAGACATTTAAGAAAGGGCAATTTAAGGGAGGCAATTTTTAGATTTAAAATAGTAAGAAAGTTCTGGCCTCATGATTTAGATGCTCACCTAAATTTAATTTATTGTTATTTCATTACACAAGAGGAAGAGAGATCCAGTAGAGCTATTGAATATTTACTTTATTTAGAGCCTAGTTTTAAACCAGAAATTGAGGAGTTAAGAATAAATGCCTCTTTTTATGTTAATCCAAAGGAAGTTAAATCAGAAACTAAATCAGATGATAAGTCAGAAAATTAGTATTGTATTTTTATGTAGTTTTTTACTGACAAGTCAGTCTTTTGCTGCAGATTCTATAGATAATCAGATACAAACATTAGCTCAAATTGAGAATTATGATGATTTTGACGATGATGATTTTGATGATTTTAATTTTCAAGTTACACCTACAAAAGAAATTTACGATCCTTTTGAGAAGGTAAATCGTAAAATATTTATTTTTAATGATTTTGTAGATCGTCATTTATTTGAGCATATTGCTCTTGGTTATCGTAAGGTCTTACCCGGGTTTACCAGAAGATCAATTAGAAATTTTCTTAGTAACTTATACTCTCCATTTACTGTTGTTAACTCAATTTTACAGGGTAATTTAGACAATTCTATGGCTAGTTTTTCATCATTTTTAATTAATTCTACATTAGGTATTGGAGGGCTATTTGATGTGGCAGGCAGTAAGGATATTACATATTTTGAAGAAGATTTAGGTCAAACTTTTGCTTCATATGGCTTGGGTCCAGGTCCATATTTGATGTTGCCATTTTTAGGCCCTTCAAATTTAAGGGATAGCTCTGGCATGGCTATTACAACCACCATTGATCCTTTATCTGTTAATATTTTTAAAGTTGGAGATGATGTATTATTTGATGATGAAGTTTTAATGGGTCTAACAGTTATCTCCATGATTGACAAAAGAGAAAGTTTGTTAAAAATAATTAGTGATTTAAGAACTAATTCATTTGATATCTATGCTACGGCAAGAAGTGCTTATATGCAAAATAGACAATCAAAAATTAATAATGAAAATTAAGTTATGAGATTTATTAAAATTTTAGTGTTAATAGCAGGTTTGCTATTTTCAAATAATACATTTGCTGACGATTCTTCAAAGGCAAAAGATTTTATTAATAATTTTGGAAATAAGGTTATTAAAATAGCTAGCGATGAAACTGTGAATATTAATACCAGAAGAGATCGGTTAGTTGAATTAATAGAGTCAGTTATTGATAGTAAATGGATTTCTAAATTTGTTTTAGCTAAGCATTATCGTAGTGCAACAAAATTACAAAGAGATAGATTCCAAGGTCTTTATCGTGATTTTATGATTTATACTTATGCTCCTTCTTTTAAGGGGTATAATGGTGAGAGTTTTGAGGTTTTAAATGTTTTACAGCAAGGTAAATATTTTATGGTAAAATGTTTCTTTATTCCACAAGAAGGTCCAAAAGTTAATATTGCTTTTAGGATAAAAAAGAATAAGGAAGGTACAAAGTTTGTAATGCTAGATGTAATAGCAGAAGGGGTTAGCTTAATTGAGACTCAAAGATCAGAGTTTAATTCAGTAATTTCAAGTAAGGGAATGGACGAGTTTTTGCAGGATCTAGATACAAGGGTTAAGAATTTAAAAGCTAATAATATTTCTTAGATATTGCTATTTAAGTTTAAGATGTAGCTCTTTTACTGTCTTTTTTCTTATTTGGAACTTAGAACTATAAGCCTGTCCCCAGTTTTTACTTATTTTAAATAAAAAACAATCAAATATTCATGAAAGAACAAAAAAGAATACTAGATTCAATGCCAGAAGAATTATTAATTGATAATATTAGCCCGTTTCTTTCCTTTGAAGATGTTGGTAATTTATCTCAATCTAGTAAATCAAGTAATAATCTTGGTAAAAAAATGATGGGAGGTGTGCTAAGATTAAAATTAAAACGGGTAAGTGATCCAATAGGACTACTTAAAAATATTGTTGCTTTATGCAAAAATGAAGACAGAGAATCAATAAATATTATTTCTTTAGATTTTTCTAAATATATGAATTATGTTGGTTTTTTTGGTAAGATGTTGGAATATGTTTTGCATAATATTCCTAGAGTGAAGCATATTCATCTTCCAGGTAATATAACCCCTGAAGAGAGAACATGTTTACAGAAGATGAAACTAACTAGTCTTAGCCTTAACCTTAACCTTTTCAATAAAGAATTAGATCATAAAATACTATCCCCCTTAGAAGGTCTGCCACTAACTAGTCTTAGACTTGACCTTGATGGTAGAGAATTTAATAATGAAATACTATCCTACTTAAAAGGTCTGCCACTAACAAGTCTTCATCTTGAGAACTGTGATGGTGTCACCGATGAAGTAGTAGAATTCAAAGGTCTGCCACTAACAAGTCTTAGCCTTCACGGTACAGAATTTAATAATGAAATACTATCCTCCTTAAAAGGTCTGCCACTAACAAGTCTTCATGTTGACGACAGCACCTATGTCACCGATGAAGGAATAAAATTTTTACAAGGTATGCCACTAACAAGTCTTAATCTTATGGGCACTAATGTTACCAATGAAGGAATAAAATTTTTACAAGGTATGCCACTAACAAGTCTTAATCTTATGGGCACTAATGTTACCAATGAAGGAATAAAATTTTTACAAGGTATGCCACTAACAAGTCTTAACCTTGAGGACTGCTCGGATGTCGGAGATATAGGAATAGAATACTTAAAAGGTTTGCCACTAACAAGTCTTAATCTTATAGACACTGGCGTTACTGATGAAGGAATAAAATTCTTAAAAGGTCTGCCACTAACAAGTCTTAGTCTTTACTGCCATCATAATGTTACTGATGACGGACTATCCCACTTAAAAGATTTGCCATTAAGAAATCTTTATATTCAAAGCGATGAGGCGCTTACTTATGAAGGACTAGCCCAGCTACAAAATTTGCCACTACTAAGAAGACTTGTATTGTTTGAATTCAACGAGATCTTAGATGTAGGATTATTTTATTTTCAACAGCAATTAATTGAGGGTAATATAGATATTATTACTCATGATAATGAATCAGACTGTTTTTTAGAGGATATAAAAAGAATAAGAAGAGGCCAAGAATTAGAACCCAAAAGTTCTTGTCTTATATTTGCTATCAAAAATAATCTTAATAAATTGTCCTCTTTTATTTTGGAGAATGCTAAGAATTTAGATATTAACCTTATTGTTAGGAAGGAGAATGTAGTTGAAAGTGCTTTTTTAGCATCACGATTGGTGAAAAATGAAGAAATGGAGAATAATCTCTTGGTATCAGGATTTAATACTAATACTCATGGAAAATCATATGGCCGTGCTATTTTACAACAAAAGGAAATTCTGAGAGACAAAATATTTAGTAGTTTTAATAATTTTTTTCGCAACGAAGAATCTGAAGAAAGTGACCTAGAACCTCTAAAAAAAGAATTTGGTGAATATATTGTTAAATTTGTTTTAAATGATAGGCAACCAGGAGAGTCAATTTATCCGCATGAAGACAAAATTAGATGGGGATCAGTTGATCCGTTTGAAGAACCAAATAGATGGAGGTGGGGATCAATAGATAGATTGAATACTAGAAATGGACTCACAAATTCAAAGGAAAGAAAAATTCCTAGCAGTAAAGTAGAAGCTAAGTCTGCCAAAAGACAAGCTACTACTTCAGGACTTTCTGTCTAGTTAACGGTATTCTCTCACTGCACCCAAGCAAGAATGGATATCTTACCCCCATTCTTATGTCATAAAGATAAAGGTGTCAGGCTCATTATTCAAACAACGAGATAATTTTGAAGATTGAAGAATGAGCCTTGTATGATGAAATCTGAGTAAAATCTTACTATTTTAATTAAGAGTGTTTACTAGTTTAATAAGTGGTTTTATGCCATTTACTATTCCTGCATAAATGCAAACGTAATGAGCTTTGAACATGTTGTTTCATTTGTGGGTCAGCTAGTTTACATTTATACTAAAACTTTTTCATTTAGTCGAAAGGTTGGTTGAGTATTTATTAACACTCGTACTTTTGCTTAATCGAATTTTAACTGATTTATGAGTAACATTTCAAAAAATGTCATGTAGTGAGGTCTTTTTTACTCTTCTTAGTTTCTTTCTTCTTAGTTTCTTTCTTCTTAGTTTCTTTCTTCTTAGTTTCTTTCTTTTTTAAGATATCTGGTAATTTTACTTTATTTTTGATTAAAATTTTAGCCAAGTTATCTTTTAGTGCTTTTAATTTTTCTTTAGATCTAGCTTCGCATCTAGCAACTAAAACTGCTTGTGTATTGGAAGCACGTATTAGCCACCATCCATTTTTATCGTTAGATCTAACACCATCAACATCATTAAATTTAATTTTAGATTTTTTAAGTTGTAATTTAATACCCTCAATAATTTTAAATTTTTCTTCTTCTTTACATTCAATTCTAATTTCTGGAGTTGAGTAAGTTTTAGGAAGGCTTTTACGAATTTCACTTAAAGATTTTCGTTCTTCAAGTAATATATCAATTAATCTAATAGCAGCATAAAGGGCATCATCAAAGCCATAATAATTGTCAGCAAAAAAGATATGTCCACTCATTTCTCCAGCCAATAGTGCTCCTGTTTCTTTCATCTTAGCTTTAATAAAAGAATGCCCAGTTTTGTGCATCAATGCTTTTCCACCATTTTTTGTTATTTCATCAAATAAAATTTCACTAGCCTTAACATCAGCAATAATGGTTGCTCCAGGATTTTCTTTCAAAACAGACTTACTAAAAATAGTCATTAATTGATCGCCCCAGAGAATTTCGCCTTCATTATCAATTACTCCAATTCGATCTCCATCTCCATCAAAGGCAATGCCCAGATCACAATTATTTTCTGATACAGCATTTCTTAAATCACTTAAATTTTCTTCAACAGTTGGATCTGGGTGATGATTAGGAAAAGATCCATCAATTTTCTCAAATAATAGAAAATCTCTAGTTCTTAATTTTTTAGCAACTTTTTTTATAGCTTCTCCGGCCGCTCCATTGCCAGCATCCCAGGCTACTTTCAATTGTTTTTTTTCTGGTAAAAATTCATCAATTTCATCTAGTAATTCACTCTTACGAGCAATTTTACATTCGCTAGTTATTTTATTAACATAATGTTCGATCAGGTTAGTATGTCTAACTCTACCTGGGGCTTCATTAAATTGACCTTTTTTGGCAATTTTACCTAGTTCTAAAATTTGTTTACCAAAGAAAGGGGCATCTTTTAATGTTATTTTAAAGCCATTATGATTTGCTGGATTATGAGATCCAGTAACCATGATTCCGGCATCAAAATTTAAAAAATGAACACTAAAATAAAGCATTGGAGTAGGTCCAAGTCCTACTTCCATTACCTCACATCCAGATTCAGTTAATCCTTTTACTAGATTATTTTTTAAATCAATCGAGCTAACTCTACCATCATATCCAATAGCAACCTTACTTTTATTTTGTCCCAATAGTAAAGTGCCAAATGAGCGACCAACAAAATAAGCATCTTCATTGCTTAATGTTTCATCAATAATACCTCTAATATCGTAAGCTCTTAAAATTGATTTATGAAATTGATGAGACATATGTTTAAGTCTTTGAAAAGGAGTTAAATAACTTATCCTTAAGTGAGCCTAAATTTAGGTAAACATTATTGCAAGGAGTTTTTAATTTTAGAATTAATTTGATAATTTATTAAACATATATTACTGCCCAAGTCACGGGGCAAGTATTAAAGAATTTACGTTACGTGACAAAGAAATAAAGTAATTAATTTATGACAAAATTCATTATGAAAAAACAAAAAAGATATTTTGTCATAGGGGTACCCGCAAGGTGGGTCGCCACTAATGTGGCGTAAAATTAGCATTAACCTTAAGATTAATGCTAAATAAGAAACAAGTTAAATTCTGCCTTGAATTGGAGAAGAAGCACTACCTAAATAGTTTTTTTCCATTCTACCAGCCAAAAAAGCTTTTCTTCCAGATTGCACAGCTAAATTCATGGCTTTAGCCATTAATACCGGATTTTTAGCTTTAGCAATTGCACTATTCATCAAAATACCATCACATCCCATTTCCATAGCTCTTGTGGCATCACTTGGCACGCCAACTCCAGCATCAACCAATACAGGAACTTTACTTTGTTGTATAATTAACTCAATATTAAGTGGATTTTGAATACCAAGACCAGAGCCAATTGGTGCCCCAAGTGGCATAATGGCACAGCAGCCAATATCTTCTAATTCTTTAGCAACAATTGGGTCATCATTAGTGTAGACCATTACTTCAAATCCTTCTTTAATCAATAGCTGGGCAGCTTTAATGGTTTCAATTACTTTAGGATAAAGAGTTTGATCATCAGATAGAACTTCTAATTTTACTAAATTCCATCCTCCAGCAGCTTTAGCCAGCCTTAAAGTTCTAACCGCATCATCGGCTGTAAAACACCCAGCAGTATTTGGTAAATAAGTGTATTTTTTTGGATCAATAAAATCTTGTAACATTGGTTCATTTTTAGTAGCAATATTTACTCTTCTAACAGCAACTGTTACAATTTCAGCTTCACTAGCTTCAATTGCTTGCTTGGTTTCTTTAAAGTCTTTATATTTACCAGTTCCAACTAATAGGCGTGAAGTAAATTTTTTTCCAGCAATTTCAAAAAAATCTTGATTTGTCATTATTATTTTATTTGTTTTTTAGTAAACTTGTCTTATGTTTAGCTCAGATTAAAACTCCAATTGGTTAAATGCAATGATGCTTTTAAGAAATTTACTGCCAGAAAATAACAATTTTAATATTACTAATCTAGATCTAGAAATTTCTTCAATTGAAATAGATTCGAGAAAAGTTCAAGAAAATTCAATATTTTTTGCTCTAAAAGGTAAAGAAACTAATGGTACTAAGTTTATAGATTCCGCAATTCAAAAAGGTGCAAAAGTTATTATTTGCTCTTTAGAAGAAAATCCTAAAAATACTTCAGAAATTACTTTAATAAAAGTTAATAATCCACATGATTTATTGGTATTTATCTTGCAAAGATTTTATCCTAAGTTACCTAAAAATATTATTGCCATTACAGGTACTAACGGAAAAACATCAGTTGCTGAGTTTTGTCGCCAAATTTTAGAAAATTTAGGAAAAAAAGCGGCAACCATAGGTACTCTTGGTGTAAATGTAAGTGATTTAAAAATAAAAGATAAAATAATTAAGAGCTCCTTGACAACACCAGATTTAATTTCATTTTATAAAAATTTATCAATTTTAAAAGAACATAATATTGATTTTGTTATTATTGAAGCTAGTTCAATTGGTCTAGAGCAAGGTAGAATAGATGGAATTAAGATAAAAGCTGGTGTTTTTACCAATTTTACTCAAGATCATTTAGATTATCATGGTAATATGGATCAATATTTTGCTTCTAAAATGATTTTGTTTAATAAGATTTTACCAAAATCAGCTCCAGTAATTATTAATTCTGACAGTCAAAAATTTAGTGATATTAAAAAAATTTGTCAGAAAAATGAATTAAGAATTATTTCTTACGGTAAGTCTAAGTCAAATTTTCACATAACATCATCAAAAGAGCAGGGTAATTTTAGAGAAATTTCTTTATGCATTAATAGTAGAAAAGAGATCAACTTTAAACTATCTTTGCTAGAAAATTTTCAAGCTGTTAATATTATTTGTGCTCTATCTGTGGTTAGTTCATATTTAGAGTTAGATGAAGATAAAATAGAAGAAATAACAAAAGATTTGATTAACCTAACATCAGTAAGTGGTAGAATGCAAAAGGTTGCCACTTTAAAAAATAATGCTAAAATTTATATTGATTTTGCTCATACTCCAGATGCCTTAGAAAATCTTTTGAAAATAGCAAAAAAATATACATCCGCCCGAGTAATAGTTGTTTTTGGCTGTGGAGGAGATCGTGATAATAGAAAAAGACCATTGATGGGAAAAATTGCTGCTAATTTAAGTGATTTAGCAATAGTTACTGATGATAATCCAAGAACCCAAAAAGCTAGTTTAATTAGAAAAGAGATAATTGCGGGTATAACAAATAAGACAAAGATAATTGAGATAGAAGGTAGAAAAGAGGCAATTCATAAGGCTATATTATCTTTAGAAAAAGATGATATTTTAATCATCGCCGGAAAGGGGCATGAAAAGTATCAGATAGTTGGTAAAGAAAATATTCCTTTTGACGAAGAAAAAATAATACAAGAGTTTATAAATAGTAATATTTTGATTAATTAATTGCAAATAACATATTTAATTGTAATCTTTTTTATTGTTAATTTAACGTATAATTACTTAAAAAATAATGTCAAAAATTAGAATCTTCTCTCTAGTGCTTCTAACATTAAATTTTCTTACAGTCAGAGTTGCTGTGGCTCAAAAATTTAATAATTCTCTGGATAATTTTTCTAATTCACCAACCATTTCAGTTGGAGGCTTTGTTAATGTTACCTCTGGTTTTAGGGATAGAGAGGATAATTTTGGCAGAAATAGATTGCCAGATGCTCAAATAGTTAGTGATGTTGAAGATAATGATACAGGTACACAAAATAATTACAGTGGTGATTCAGATTTTGCTAATGATTCTGAAATTCATATTAAAGTTGGTGGTGTTAATGAGTTTGGTTTAAAATATGGTGCAGTAGTAGAGCTTGAGGCAGATGTTTCATCTGATGGTAGAAATGAGGGTTTTAATGCTGATAAAAGTTATATATTTACTGAGTCAAGAAGTGGTAGATTTGAATTTGGTAACAATGTTGGGGCTAACCAAAAAATGAAAGTTGGTCCATCAACTTTTGCTCGTGGAGCAGGAGGTATTAATGGTAAATATCTAGAATATATTAATTTACCTATGCTTTCTGATGTAACTCAATCTACTAGCATCGATCAAATAGGTGGATGTGATGGTTTTAGAGTTAATTCTGTAGGAGATATTAGTATATCTGGTACAGATTGTGATAAAATAAAATTACCACGTTTTATCCTAATCCCACAATCTCCAATTTCTCATGGTGGTTATGCTCAAGGTTTTTATAATAGAGCTACTGATAATGATTATACTAGCAGTAATTATGATAGTGAAACTGCTGCAAATTTAACCGGATTTAATCAAGGTGTTGATGGTAGTTTTGGCGAATTAGAAGATGCAACAAAAATTAGTTATTATACTCCTAGAATTTCTGGTTGGCAGCTTGGTGGTAGTTTCACTCCTGATACTGGAAATAGTGGAACTAGTGCTTCTATTAGTGGTGATGTTACAAGCGATATAAAGAATGTCATTAGTTGGGGTGCTAATTATTCTAATAATTTTGGTAATTTAGGAGTTGCTTTGTCAGCAACTGGTGAGGTTGGAACATATGAACAAGCTACTTACGATACTGTAACTAATATTGGCGTAGAAAGAAATGATCTTAATTCTTATGATGTTGGTTTAATGGCTACTTATTTTGGTTTTACCATTGGTGGATCTTATGGTTCTTGGGGTAACTCACTAATGCCAAAATCTGGAATTTATTCTTGTCAATATGACTCATCTATACCTATTGCCGATCAAGATTGTGATGGTAGTGATGCTACATATGCTGATGGAATTAAAAAATATGATGATTCTACATATTGGACTGGTGGTTTAGCTTATCAGTTTGGACCAATGGCATTTAGTGTTACACATATGGATAGTGAATTTCAAAATAATGTATATCAAGCAAGTTCTATTGGTTTGGATTATAGAATGGCTAAAGGTCTAATGCCTTATTTAGAGGTAACCAAATTCCAATTTGAGTCTGATCAAGCTGTTGCCAGTGACGAGGATCAATCAGTCTTATCTGACGAAGAAAGACAAATAAAAGATAATGAAGGTTATGTTATTTTGGCTGGAATATTATTCTCCTTTTAATAAACAAGGATAGGTTACCATGAGTGTTGCTGCTTTAGATTCATATTTATTGCCTTTAAAGCAGATTCTTGATCAAGATGGTGTTAATGAGGTTTCAATTAATAAGCCTAAAGAAATATGGGTTGAAAAAAAAGGTGACATGTTCCGTCACGAATTAGCTTCTTTTGACTTTGAACATATTAAATCCCTAGCCAGACTAGTTGCTCAAGCAACTGAACAAAGAGTTAGTGAAGAAGAACCACTTCTTTCAGCTACTCTTCCAGCTGGATATCGTATTCAAATTGTTTTTCCTCCCGCTTGCGAACCAGGAAATGTTATTGTTTCTATTCGTAAAAAATCTGACTTAAACTGGGGTCTTGATGACTATGAAAGGATGGGGGCTTTTACTAATGCTGCAACCGGAGCCCAAGAAGACAAGAATGATCTAATATTAATAAAGCTGCTAAAGGCAAATAGAATTAAAGATTTTTTAGAAAGAGCAGTTCTTTACAAAAAAAACATTATAATTAGTGGTGGTACATCAACAGGTAAAACAACCTTTACTAATGCTATGTTAAAAGCCATTCCAGAAGAAGAAAGATTAATTACAGTTGAGGATGCCAGAGAGATAGATTTAACTGCTCAACCAAATAAAGTGCATTTAATGGCTTCAAAAGGTGGCCAAGGTCGTGCCAATGTTAATACTCAAGATTTAATTGAGGCATGTTTACGTCTTAGGCCAGAGAGAATAATTGTAGGTGAGCTTAGGGGAGCTGAGGCTTTTAGTTTTTTGCGTGCCATCAACACTGGTCATCCAGGATCAATTTCAACTTTACATGCTGATACTCCAGCAATGGCTCTAGAACAGCTAAAATTAATGGTAATGCAGGCAGGTCTTGGAATGGAGCCTGCTGAAATTATGAGTTATATAAAAAATGTAGTTGAGGTTGTTGTGCAATTGAAAAGAGGAGCAAAAGGGGTTAGGTTTATTTCTGAGGTTTATTTTAAGCCATTAGAAGAAAGAAGAGAGGCAATGAAAGCTAAGAAGGCTTTAGCTAACAGTGCCTAAAACAAGTGTAACAATCATAATTTATAATGATAAGTAATAGTTTTATTAATAAAAAAGTAGATTTTTTAACCTTAAAACAAGTTTTGGAGTTAACTGATTCTAAAATAAAAGATAAAGATATTAATTTAGATCTAAAAATTGAAGGGATATCAACCTTAGAAAGTGCCAATAAAAATGAAATTTCTTTTTTAAATTCAGGTACATATGCTTCTAAATTATCTAAAAGTAGTGCTGGCTTTTGTTTTATAGAAGAAAAATATTTAGATAAAAAGCCAGATAATATGGTGGCTTTAATTAATTCAAATCCATATTTTGCTTATGCAGTTCTTTTAAATAATTTCTATGAAGAGAATTTGACTATTACTCATTCTATTTCTTCAAGAGCAACAGTAGAAAAGTCAGCTATTATTGGTAAAAATGTAACAATTATGGATGGGGCTTATATTGGCAATAATGCCAAGATAGGAGATAATGTATTTATTGGTGTTAATAGTGTTATTAACGATAATGTACAGATTGGAGAAAATGGAATAATTAAGAATTTGGTTAATATTTCTAATTCGGTAATTGGCAAAAATGTTATTATTCATCCAGGTAGTGCAATAGGGCAAGATGGTTTTGGTTTTGCTCATAATAAAGGTATTAATTACAAAATTTTACAAGCAGGAATTGTACAAATAGGTGATGATGTAGAAATTGGTGCTAATAGCTGTATTGATCGAGGAGCTATTGAAAATACCATAATTGGCAATCAAGTAAAAATAGATAATTTTGTTCAGATTGCTCATAATGTAGAAATAGGAGATGGTACGGTAGTTGCTGGTGCAGCTTGTTTTGCAGGGAGTGCTAAAGTGGGTAAGTTTTGTCAAATTGGCGGTAATTGTTCTATCTCTGGGCATATTAGCGTTGGTGATGGTGCTAAAGTAGCCGGAGCTTCTGGAGTTGCTAGATCTGTCGCTCCAATGCAAGCTGTTGGTGGTCTGCCAGCGGTGCCGATTAAAGATTGGCATAGAATGACATTGAAATTATTGCAGCTAATTAAAAGACCATCTTAAGTGTAATCTCTAAGATCTTGAACAGGTTCTAAGAAAAACTAAAAAAACTAAAAATAGTTTTTGAGTATTTTTTTTCTTCTAAAAGTTTTAATTCTTCTAATTCTTCTAAATTAATTTTTTCATAAATACTAGATTCAGTAATCACCAAGGCATCTTTTTTGATAAAACCCTGTTTAATCAGATTTTTAATTGTATTAACAAGTAAATCTTGCTGGTAGGGTGGGTCTATAAAGATTAAGTTATAACTTTGATTACTTTGAAATAATGGCTTTGATAGATCAAAATTAATAAATTGGCAATTTCCTTCTTCATTTAAAATTTGAGCATTTTTCTTTGATACTTCAATATGATCTGGGTTTATATCAATCAAGGTAGCTGATTTTACTCCTCTTGATAAAGCCTCAAAGCTAACACATCCAGATCCGGAAAAAACATCTAATAGATTACATTTTGTAAGGTCAAAATTTATATTATTTAAAAATCTAGCGTTAGATAAGATATTAAATAAACTTTCTTTATTTCTATCAGTTGTTGGCCTTAAATCTTTTAATTTATGGCAGTCTACTAATTTTCTTCCTTTGTGTTTTCCAGATATAATACGCATTAATTGTTAAACCTTACATCATCAGCTTCATAAACTCCTAAAACTTTTACTTTTTTAGAAAAAAAGCCAATTTCTTCTAGGGCTAAACTGATATTTCTTTGACTAGGATGTCCTTCTATAGAAATAAAAAATTTAGCTTGTTTAGAAATTCCACCAGGGATATAGCTTTCTAATTTTAGCATATTAACATTGTTGGTTGCAAAGCCTCCAAGTGCTTTATATAGAGATCCTGGTATATTTCTGACGGTAAATAACATGGTGGTAATAATTTTTTTATTACTATTGTCAGGATCTGGATCAATAGCTTTTTTAGAGATTACTACAAAAACAGTCATGTTATCATTTTTTATATCTTCTAAGTTTTCTTGAATTATTTCTAAGTCATTAATTTTGGCAGCTAATTTAGAGCATAAAGCTGCTTTATTTTTATTATTATTTTCTTTAATAAATTTAGCAGCATCAGCAGTATTGGAATAATTAAATTGCTTTGCATTAATATTATTTAAGCTATTATTGCATTGCATTAATGCCTGTGGATGAGAATATACTTCTTTTATATCTTGTACTTTAGCTCCTTTAATGCCTACCAAATGATGTTCAATCTTACAAAAATGTTCAGCTACAATAAAGACATTGCTATTTTGTAATAGATTATGGATTTCAGCAACTCTACCAGCATATGAATTTTCAAGGGGTATCATACCATATTCTACTTCTTCATTTTCAACCATGTTAAACACATCTAAAAATGAAGAGCATGATATAGTTTCAAAGTCTTGATAAAAATTTCTACAAGCTAAATCAGAATTGGCTCCATAAGAACCTTGGAAAGCAATTTTATTTTTCATTTACTGGGTTGGGTTTTTTAATTAAAAAGAAAAATCTTTTTGTTAAAATGTCAACTAATTAGCAACATTAAGTAATAGCTATTTTTAAAAATTGTTTGATAATTGTAAAGCTTATTGTATATTTATTGGCATTAGATTATTAGGACTTACACAAAAGGTGAGGTTTGTAACTACATATAGTAGGGGTTAGCAAAAGTTATACTATATGTAGTATTAATTAGTTGCCCTTAAAGTAAGTCCCAATTATATTTCCAACCAAAATTTAATAAAATTAACTATAATAATGACAAAAGATTGGACGATAGATTCATGGCGTAAATTGCCGATAAATCAGCAGCCTGAATATTCAGACCAAAAAAAATTAAAGGAGTCTGAGGCTAGATTGGCTTCTTTTCCTCCTTTGGTAAGTGTTGATGAAGTTGAAACTTTAAAGAAAGAACTAGCAGAAGTTTCAAAAGGTAATGCATTCTTGCTTCAAGGTGGGGATTGTGCTGAAAGTTTTGGTGAATTTAATCATAATAATATCAGAAGTTTTTTTAGAACAATATTGCAAATGACCATTGCCTTAATGTATGGCACAAAAAAACCAGTAGTTAAGGTTGGAAGGATTTCAGGGCAATATGCTAAACCAAGGTCAAGTAGCACAGAAACAATAGATGGTGTTACTTTGCCTAGCTATAAGGGGGATAATGTCAATTCAATTGAATTTACTAAGGAAGCCAGAATGTGTGATCCTAATAAATTAATTGAAGGTTATTTTCACTCAGCAACAACTTTAAATTATATTAGGTCTCTTGCTCTTGGTGGGTATTCGAGTTTAAAAAATATAAATCGTTGGAATGAGGATTTTGCTCATAGTTTAAAAAGTGGCAAAAATGTTTCGGAGTTAATTGACAAAATCAACCAGTCAATTTCTTTTATGGAGGCTTGCGGAGTTTCTTTGGATGAAACATTACAATTAAACAGCGCTAAATTTTATACCTCACATGAAGCTTTACTTCTTAACTATGAGCAAGCTTTTACTCGTAATCACCACAGTAATCAAGATAGGGGTTACTATGATTTAAGTGCTCATATGCTATGGATTGGTGATAGAACTAGAAATCCTAAAGAAGCTCATGTTGAATTTATGAAAGGTATCAACAACCCAATTGCTTTTAAAGTTGGTCCAACAATTTCTAAAGACGATTTAATAGGGCTTTTAGATATTTTAAATCCAAAAAATACTCCAGGAAGAATAACTCTTATTTCTAGAATGGGAGCTAATAAAGTTGAAGATTTATTACCGCCATTAGTAGAGTTAGTTAAGAAGGAGGGTAGGAATGTGGTTTGGTCTTGTGACCCAATGCATGGTAATACCATTAAGGCTAAGGGTGGTTTAAAAACTCGTAAATTTGATGATATTTTAAACGAAATAAAATCTTTCTTCAATGTCCATAGATCATTAGGCACATATGGCGGAGGAATTCACTTTGAAATGACAGGCCAAGATGTAACTGAGTGTCTAGGAGGAAACCAGAAGATTTCTGAAATTGATTTACAAGAAAGGTACCATACACATTGTGATCCAAGATTAAACTCCTCTCAAAGCTTAGAGTTAGCTTTCTTAATTTCAGAGGAATTACAGTCAATTTTATAAAATGCCTAAACAAGAAGAGCAAAAATGTGGTTTTATTGCTTTAATAGGACCACCAAATGCTGGTAAATCTACTTTAAGCAATTATTTGGTAGGTGAGAAAGTCTCTATTATTTCTCCTAAAGTTCAAACTACTAGAAATACAATTAAGGCTATTTTGGTTGAAGATAAAACCCAAATTATATTTTTGGATACGCCAGGTATTTTTATCCCTAAAAAAAATCGTATCTTAGAGAGGGTAATTGTAAAGTCAGCTTGGCAGGGCATTAAAGATGCAGATAATGTTTGCTTGTTAGTTGATACTACTAAAGGCTGCGATAGTCATATTAAAAGCATAATTCTAGATTTAAAGAAGCATAAAATTAATCCTATTATTGTTATAAATAAAATAGATTTAGTTAAAAAGGCTAAATTATTAACCATAATTGCTGAGTTATCTAAGAATGGTTTAGAAGAGATTTTTGTTATTTGCGCTGATACTGGCGAGGGTATTGCTGAGTTAAAATCTCACCTAATAAAAATTACTAAAAAATCTCCTTGGGTTTTTAGTGGAGATGAAATTACAGATGCTCCAGTTAAATTTTTAGCAAGTGAAATAACCAGAGAGAAAATATTTATAAAATTACACCAAGATTTACCATATGCAGTTCATATAGAAAACGATTCTTGGCAAAATTTAGATAATGGCGATGTAAAGATTTACCAAACAATTTATGTTTTAAGAGAAAGTCAAAAAGCAATAGTAATTGGCAAGAGAGGAACTATGATTAAGGAAATAGGAGAATTAGCAAGGATTGATATTGCTAAAATGGTAGGGGTAAAAAAAGTTCATTTATTTTTAATGGTAAAGGTAAAAAATTGGATGAACAAAGATATTGTTATTAACTAGTTTATGTACTAGTTAATATATAGCGAGTTTTGATAAAGGAGAATAGTTTATGATAAAATCAACAATAAATAAAGAGGAAGTAGAAAAATTTTCTAAAATCTCTGATGAGTGGTGGGATAAGAATGGAAAATTTAAACCATTACATAAATTTAATCCAATTCGGATTGCTTATATTAGAGATAAAATAATAAGTCACTTTAATTTAAAGAAAGATATAAAAACACCCCTTAAAGGGTTAAATATTGCTGATATTGGTTGTGGTGGAGGTTTGCTCTGTGAGCCAATGGCTAGTTTTGGTGCTAAAGTCATGGGAATTGATGCTTCTAAGAAGAATATTCAAGTAGCTAAAATTCATGCTCAAAAATCAAAGTTAGACATTAACTACCAAAATTTAGATATTGAAGATTTAGCTAAGAAAAAAGAAAAATTTGATGTTATTTTGGCCATGGAAATAGTTGAACATGTTGATAACATAGATATTTTTATGGCATCTTTAGGAAAATGCTTAAAAAAAGATGGAATTTTATTTATTGCAACTCTAAATAGAACTTTAACTTCTTACGCTAAGGCAATAATTGGTGCTGAATATATTTTAAGATGGTTACCAACAGGAACTCATGATTGGAAAAAATTCTTAAAGCCATCTCAAATCTATGATATGGCAATTAAAGGTGATTTAGATTTATTAGAATCAAAGGGCTTTGATTATAATATTATTAATGATAATTGGAAGCTTACGGATAATCTAGATGTTAATTATGTCATGGTTTTTAAAAAATAATAATGAAAAAGTTTGTAAATCTTATCCCATTAATAATTTTGGTTCTAATTACTGTAGTTGGAATTCTGGCAATTTATGAAACCAAGAAGCAAAACGATTTAAACTCAAAATTTGAAAGAGGGGATAATATAATTTTGCCCGAATTTTCTTTTAAAAATCTTTATAAAGGTGAAGAAAATTTAACTAATTTAGATTTTCGGGGAAAATATTCTTTATTAAATATTTTTGCTTCTTGGTGTTCTACTTGTCACCTTGAACATGATACCTTGGTTAAGATTTCTAAAGATGGCAATATTGATATATATGGAATTGCTTATAATGACATAGATGAAAATACTAAAAAATATTTAAAAAATAATCAAAATCCTTATCAAAAGGTTGGGGTTTCTAGAGGAGATGAATTATTAGAATTATTTTCTATTCAAGGTATACCAGAAACTTTTTTAATTGATAAAAAAGGTCAAATAATATATCGTCATCAAGGTACTTTAACTAAAGATGTAGCTAATTATCTGATTAGTAAATATGTTGTTGATAAATAGATAAATTTATGCTACAATTCTATTAATTTGTTAACAAACCAAACATTATTAATGAGCTATTGTTCTTATTTGGAAAAACTATTTATAGAAATGAAAGAGAGATCGAAAAATCTTGATCCTCATCAATCTTATACAGCCTACTTATCTAGCTTAAGTAAAGAGTCGGTTGGCAAAAAACTTATGGAAGAAGCTTTTGAGTTATCAGTTGCTAACATTGAAATGCTTGATAATAAAGATAGTAGCGAATTAGTTGGTGAAGCTGCTGATGTTATTTATCACCTTATGGCATTGCTAGTAACCAGAGATATTGACTTTAAGGAGGTTATAGCAGAATTAGAAAATAGAGGTGGTGCAAAAAAAATAGATGCAATTAATTTTAAGAAAAATGACTAATAAAAAGGCAGAATTTAAAGTTTTGCCAAATGCTTTAAAAAGAATTTTAGAAATACAGTCTAAAAAGGAAAATAAAAATAAACATCTTAGAATTAAGGTTTTAGGTGGAGGTTGTAGTGGTTTCCAATATAATTTCAATTTAGATGAAGAAGTTAATGATGACGATTTTACTATTAAAGAAAAGAAGCATATTGTTATTGTTATTGATTCAGTTTCTTTAGATTTTTTGAATGGCTGCTCAATAGATTTTGTTAAAAATTTAGGTGGTACTTATTTTAAAATAAGCAACCCAAATGCCACCGCCAATTGCGGCTGCGGCAATTCTTTTGCTGTTTAAATTAACAGGCTTTGATTTTGATCTTTGCCTAGAAAATTCATGTATTTCCTGATACATTAAAATTTTCTAAACAAATTCAAAATCAAAGCCTGTTAATTTAAACAGCAAAAGAAGTATATTTATTTAACTGTCATCCAGATAGGAGCTTTAGAAGCTCTTGTGTAAAGGATCTCATGCAAAGGAACGTGATAAACTATTGTTAAGTCAAAAAATAATAAAATTAATTATGAAAGATAAGTCTTTTCAAAATATTATTCTAACTTTGCAAAATTACTGGTCAAATCATGGTTGTGCTATTTTGCAGCCATTTGATAATGAGGTTGGGGCTGGTACTTTGCATCCAGCAACAGTGTTAAGGGCTATTGGTAGTAAACCATGGAATGTAGCATATGCTCAGCCATCACGTAGGCCAGCTGATGCAAGATATGGTCAAAATCCTAATAGGCTTGGTCATTATTATCAATATCAAGTCTTACTTAAGCCAGCACCACAAGATATTCAAGATTTATTTTTAGAAAGTTTGGTTAAAATTGGAATTGATATAAAAAATAATGATATTCGTTTTGTTGAAGATGATTGGGAAAACCCAACTGTTGGTGCTTCTGGTCTTGGTTGGGAAGTGTGGTTTAATGGCATGGAAATTGTTCAATTTACTTACATGCAACAAGTTGGGGGAATTGAATGTAATCCTGTTCCTGGAGAATTAACCTATGGCTTGGAGCGTTTAGCTATGCACATACAAGATGTTGATAACATTTTTGATATTAATTGGAATGGTGAAGAGGGAAGTAAAAAAATATTATATAAAGATGTGTTTTTAGAAAGTGAAAAGCAAAATTCAGCCTATATTATGGAGCATTCAAATTTAAATAATTTGCTTAAAGATTTTAATAATGCTGAAAAACAATCGCAAATTTTACATGATGAGAACTTGCCAATTCCAGCTTATGAGCAAGCTTTAAAAGCTAGTCATTTACTTAATTTACTTGATGCTAGAGGGGTTGTTTCCCCTACACAAAGAGCATCTTATATTGCTAGAGTAAGAGATTTGGTAAATAATTCTTGTCAGTTGATGATAACCAATAATTTATGTTAAACTTAATTTTAGGAGTTACCTATGAATGAAGTCTATTTTATTATTTCCAACTATTTACTTCCTTTTAATCTAACAATTTTAGCTTTAGCTTTAATTTTTGCTTATAATGGCTTTTCTATATATTCTTGGATTGCCCTTGGTTTTATTTTTATCTTACAATTTGATCCTCAAATCACTTTCATAGCTTGGTATGCTGCTGTGCCTTTAATTCTTGGATTTAGAATGATTAGAAGAAGGATTCTAACTAGGCCTATAATTTTTCTAATTAAGAAATTAAAATTATTGCCAAAAATTTCTGATACCGAAAGAACAGCACTTACATCTGGTAATGTTTGGGTTGATGGAGAGTTATTTTCAGGAAAACCTAATTTTAAATGGATCTTTAATCAAAAATATCCATCCTTAAGCAAAGAAGAACAGTCTTATCTAGATAATGAAGTAGAAAAACTTTGTGAAATGTGTGATGACTATCAAGTTTCTAAAGAGAAAGATCTATCAAAGGATGTTTGGAAATTTATCAAAGATAAAAAATTCTTTGGTATGATAATTCCAAAAGAATATGGTGGCCTTGGGTTTTCAGCTTATGGCCATAGTGCTGTTATTCAAAAACTATCTTCAAGATCAGTACCATTGGCAATTACTGTAATGGTTCCAAATTCTTTAGGTCCGGCTGAATTATTATTACATTACGGCACTAAAGAGCAGCAAGATTATTATTTGCCAAGATTAGCTATTGGAAAAGATATTCCATGTTTTGGATTAACTGAACCAAATGCCGGAAGTGATGCTAATGCAATATCATCAAAAGGTATTATCTTTAAAGATGGTAAAAATATTAAAATTAAACTTAATTTTAATAAGAGATATATAACTTTAGGAGCAGTATCAACTGTTATTGGCCTTGCTTTCAAATTAGAAGATCCAGAAAATATTTTAGATAAAGGTCAAGATCTTGGAATTACTTGTGCTTTAATAAAAAGCAAAACCAAAGGTGTCAAACTTGGCAGAAGACATGATCCTTTATCAACACCTTTTGTTAACTCACCAATTAATGGACAAAATGTTATTATTGATATTAATGATGTAATTGGTGGAGTTAGCGGAGTTGGAAGAGGTTGGAAAATGCTTATGGAATCTTTAGCAGCCGGAAGAGGAATTTCTTTGCCTTCAACAGGAGCTGGTGGTTCTAAGCTAGTAACTAGAGTTATTACCGCCTATGCTAATATTAGAAAACAATTTGGCCTTTCAATTGGAAAATTTGAAGGGGTAGAAGAAGCTTTAGTTAGAATAGTTGCTAATAATTATCAAATTGAAGCAATGAGGTCTTTTACTGCAGGAGCAGTTGACTTAGGGCTAAAACCAGCTGTAGTAACAGCAATTGCTAAATATCATTGTACCGAAATGTTTAGAGATGTCATAAATGATGGTATGGATATTGCTGGCGGGTCTGGAATTATTAGAGGAAAAAGGAATTTACTTGCTAATGCTTATTTTTCAGCTCCAATTTCAATAACAGTTGAGGGTGCTAATATTATTACTAGAGCTTTAATTCATTTTGGACAAGGTTCTATTATGTGTCATCCATATGCTTATAAAGAAATGGATGCCTTAGAAAAAAACGATGTTAGAGCTTTTGATAAGGCCTTTTTTGCTCATTTTGGACATTTAATTAGAAATAAAATGAGAGCAGGCCTACTTAGCTTAACTCGTGGGTTTCTATTTATTCCAGCTCACAGAGGAATTGTTGGAAGATATGAAAGAAAGCTAGCTTGGGCTAGTGCTACTTTTGCTTTTTTAGCTGATGTGGCTATGCTATTTTTTGGAGGAAATCTAAAAAGAAAAGAGAAAATTAATGGTCGCTTTGGGGATATTTTGTCAGCCATGTATATTGGAGTTTGCGTATTAAAGAAATTTCAAGTGGATGGTTCAAAAAAAGAAGATGAGTTAGTAGTTAAATATATCATGAAAGATTTATTTGTAAAAATGCAAATAGCATTTGATGGCTTGTATGATAATATATTTGAGGGTAAGATATTTAGAATTTTAACTTATCCAAATAGACTTTTTGCTCGTTTCAATCATTTTGATAGAAAGGCAAATGATAAATTGAGCCATTTAATTGCCAAAGCTGCTTTGGATAACAGTGATTTTAGAGATAATATTACAAAAGGTATATATGTTCCAAAAGATAAAAATGAAGCTTTAGGAAGATTAGAAAATGCTTTAGATTTATTTAGAAAATCATCAAATCCAATTGCTAATATTAATAAAAATATTAGATCAAAAAATCTTCCTAAGAAAAATATCTTAGATTTAATAGATGAGGCTATTGAAAAGAAAATTATTACTAAGCAAGAAGCCAAAGATATTATTTTATCCAATGAGGCAATTAATGATGCTGTTCAAGTTGATGAGTATACATTAAAGGAATATAACAACTTATAAGCATGTATAATAAAAGAAGTTACGTTGTTCAAAACATTAAAATTTACTCAAAGGTTAAGAAATATTTAACTATTTTATGTTTTTCTTTAATTGCTATTGGTGTTATTTCTTTCATATTTTTTGGCTTTTATTCAAATAGTGGAGCCATAAAATTTATTGCCAAATATAAAGATCAAAGCAATATCACAATAGAGAAGGTAATGGTTAATCCTTATATAAAGTTTGAGCATAGCAAAAATGATTATTATGATGTAAATGCTAAAAAAGCTATTCATAAAAATGACAATGATATGTTATTATTTGATGTTGTAGCAGATGGTAGTGCAGTTAAGATAACGGCTGGAAAATTACTTGTAACTAATAATGGTAATGATTTAACTTTTAGTGAGAATCCAGTTTTAATAATTAAACAAACTAATAATGACAAATAAGTTCGGTAATTTATTTTCTTTTACGAGTTGGGGAGAAAGTCACGGTGAAGCAATTGGCTGTGTTATTGACGGTTGTCCATCAATGATTGACTTATGCGAAGCTGATATTCAGAAATATTTAGATCAAAGAAGGCCAGGACAATCAAAATTCACCACTCAAAGACAAGAAAAAGATCAGGTTAAGATATTATCGGGAGTTTTTGAAGGTAAAACTACCGGAACTCCTATTTCTTTAATTATCTACAATGAAGATCAAAGAAGTAAAGATTACTCAGACATAAAAGATAAGTTTCGCCCATCTCATGGTGATTATACTTATTTTAAAAAATATGGCATTAGAGATTATCGTGGAGGAGGTCGCTCTTCTGCCAGAGAAACTGCTATGCGAGTTGCAGCTGGTGCTATTGCTTTAAAAGTGCTAGAGAAAGATAACATAGAAATTTGTGCTTATTTATCGCAAATGGGAGATAAAAAAATTAATAAAGATAATATTGATTTTTCTCAAATTGAAAAAAATGATTTTTTCTGTCCTGATAAAAATTTAGTGCCAAAGCTAGAAGAATATCTAACTAAAATTAGAAAAGATGGCAGTTCAGTTGGGGCTAAAATTGAAATAATAGTTAAAAATGCACCAATTGGTTTAGGTCAGCCAATTTATAATAAGTTAGATTCCAATATTGCCTCAGCTTTAATGAGCATAAATGCTGTTAAATCAGTTGAAATTGGTACTGGAGAAGGTGTGGCCCAGTTAAGTGGTGAAGAAAATGCCGATGAAATGTGGATGAATGATAAAGGTGAAGTAGAGTTTTCTTCTAATAATGCTGGAGGAATATTGGCCGGAATTTCTTCAGGACAAGATATTATCGCTAATTTTACTGTAAAACCAACTAGCTCCATTCTAACACCAAGAAAAACAATTGATATTAAGGGAAATAATACAAATATTGTAACTAAAGGTCGCCATGACCCATGTGTTGGTATTAGAGCTGTTCCAGTAGGACAGGCTATGATGGCTTGTGTTATTTTAGATCATCTTCTTATGCTTAGGTCTTATAATACTAAAAACTGTTAAGTATAGGATACTACTTATCAATATGATAATAAAATTATCTTTACAGCAAGTTGTTTTAAGGTGTGACTATAAATCCATTGTTAGAAAATTTAGATTTTTTGTAGTATAATTTTTCATGATTTAAGTTTAATACTTTTTTACCATTTGCTAAAATCAAAGCATGTCCAGCAGCACTATCCCATTCCATTGTTGGTTTTAGACAAAATAATAAATCTGCTTTTCTTTCTATTATTTTACAAAATTTAAAGGAAGAAGACATTTTGGATATTTGTATTTTACTAATATCAATTTTACTAAAGTTATTGGTTATATATTTTATAATTTCTTCATCTGTAGATCTTTTAGAACTAATAATTTTAGTTATTTGACTAGTTTCATTAATATTTCTTACTTTTCTAAATTCATTCTTTTTAGTGTAATAACATATAAGATTTTGCTTTTCATCTGTATAATAAAGAGGAGCATCTAGAATTTTTGGCGCATAAATAAGACCAAAAACAGGGATATTATTTTCTATGAAAGCAATATTTATAGTAAATTCATTCTTTTTAGCAATAAATCCTTTAGTGCCATCAATTGGATCAATTAGCCAAAATTTATTGCCTTTAACCTCTCTATTTTGACCTTCTTCACAAATTATAGAAATATCTTTAAAATTTTTTTCTAAACATTTTTTAATAAGTTCACTAATTTCTTTATCAGCTTTTGTGACTGGAGAATTATCAGATTTTTTATTAATCTCCAAGACATTATTATCAAAATATTTACAGGCTATTTTTCCTGATGCAAGAGCGAGATCAATTAATATTTTTATTTGTGTTTTATTCATTCTCTATTTATTTTATCTATTAACCAATTCACAAAGTAAGTTAATATTATAGATTGTTAACATATTTTAACTATTAATCAAAGCAATAAAAAATGACTGATCAAGAATTAAAACCTGTAAATCCTTTTTTAAGAGGGGGGGCTGCAACAATTGATATGTTTATAGTGGGTTTTTTAAGAATTCTTTTTGTGCAAATTATTGGAGATTTATGGATAGATGGTGAATTAATAAAATTTGCTGAAGATTTTAATACTCAGTTTGGAAATATTCCTTTTTCTGGAGCTAATCAAGATCATGTCCAATTTTTAGCTAGTCATGGAATAGTAAGTGTTATGTTAATTTTTCTAATTTTAGTTATTTTGGTTGGTGCTTTATATCATGCTTTTTTTAATTCATCAAGCTGGAGTGCTACAATTGGTAAGAGAGTTGCTAATGTCATATTGGTAAAAAATGAAGGTAAGTCCCTAACATTTTGGCAATCTTTTTGGCATTATGGTCTATCCTTGGTGCCATGGATATTTATGATTTATATTTTGCTTTACCAAGTTAAAGAAAAAACAACACTTTATACTGCTTTAGTAGATAATCCTGTTAATTTAACCTTAGGACTTATAACAGTTCTATGGCTTCAAATTCATATTTTAACTAAGAAGAAAAATACAGTTCAAGATATAGCTATTGGCTGCTGTATGGTTAAAGGCAGAATAGGAAAGGGTTGGCCTAAGATTAAATTAAAGTAAGCCATTTTCCTTGAAACTATAATATTCACCATTGTTACCAATTATTAAATGGTCATGAGTCTTTATATTAATGGTTTTTAAAGATTTTGCTATTTTATCTGTTGTTATAATATCATTTTGTGATGGTTTTACATCTCCAGTTGGGTGGTTATGTGTAAGTATAACTGAATATGTCGATAATAAAATAGCTTTTCTAGATATTTTTTCTATATCAATTCTAACTTTATCAGATAGGCCTTCATTATGTTTATAATCTTCTATTAATTCGTGTTTTTTGTTTAAAAATAATATTCTAAATTCTTCATTTTTTAGATTAAGAAACCTAGCTTTACAGTAGTTAAGCAGTAGATCCCAGTTGTTAATAATGATCTTATCACTAATTTGCTGTAAGAAATTACGGTTAATAATTTCTTTAATTATTTTAAGCAATACCAAGATGTTTTCATTAATATCTAGATCATCTTTTAATAAATTTAAGTCAGAATTGATCAATTCATGAATGTTGTCAAATTTATCAATTATTTTTTTTGATAAAACTTTAGTATCTTTTCTGGGATGAGTTGAAAAAAGTAGAATTTCTAATAATTCATAATCTTGAAATGAATCTGAATTAGACTTTAAAAATTTTTCTTTAATTCTTTTGCGGTGTCCTAGGTAATGTGGTTTTTCTTTTTTGGTCATTTTATGGTTTTAGAGTATCAGTAGCAATATTTTGTATTTTTAGTTTTTTTAAGTAATTAAAATCTTTTTTATCATTAACTGTCCAAGCAAATAAATTGATGTCAGAAAATATTTTTATAAAATCTTCATTAATATTTTCAAATTGAACGGAAAGAATCTTTATATTATTTTCCTTTAATTGTTGGTGATATTTTTTCCAATCTTTCTTATCTATCTTTTTTATAAGAGTTCCAATATTACAATTTTCTCCAAAATTATTTCTAATTTCTTTATATGAAAATAAGTTTTTTTCTAAATTTATGTTATTTAAGTAGGGTACAAAAATTATTTTGTTATAATCTATATTAAATTTATCAGCATTGATTTTTAGATTATAAGATGCTTCCTTAATATTGTCTAAATTAAGGTTTTTAAAATCTAACCAATAGTCTATTTTATTTCCAAATTGTTTAAATAAATTAGCTAGATTATCACAATTATTTAAATCTTTGGGTTTATCATGACTTAAGATAAATTCTTTTTTATAATACCAGATATCTATTTCCATTGCCTCAAAATGATTATCAAATGCATTTTGGAATGATTTTATAGTGTTTTCCTTTACATTCCTACTTAAGAGACCACGATGTGAAAATAATTTACAACTCATTTAATATGTCATATTACATTATCAAAACAACCTGTTACAGTAAAAGGGAAGCTAGGTTTATAGCAAGATTATTGCTTGATAAAAAATTAGCAGCTTGCGTTCAAATAAGCAAGATAGAAAGTTTTTATCATTGGAATGAGCAGGTACAGCAAGATAAGGAGCATCTTGTAGTTATGAAAACAAAAGCAAAAAACTATAAAGAAATAGAAAAATTAATTATAAAAAATAATAGCTATGAGATACCTCAACTTATTGCAATTCCTATACAGGATGCCGATAAAAAATATTTAGAATGGATTGACAATAATTGTATTTAGTTAAACTCTTTAATCTTGCTTTTATTTTAATTAAAATTAAAATTGCCAGGCGTTATGTTGTATTAAAATAAAAGATTAACTAGCAAAGAAGGATGGAGTTGGTAGTTAGTTCGCGAAATTTAAAATAAAAGAAATAGCTTAGAACACATAAGAAAACTAGAACAATTAAATTTAACTATGATTTTTATCTTTAATAACAAATTGTCTAAAATAATTCATAAAACTCTACAAAACATAGTTTATGTATTGATAGATATTGGACAAAATAAATATTTAAAGTTTATAAATAGATAATTTATAGTTAGTTAAATAAATTGTTCTTATTAACAATTAAAATAAGGACATTATGACTAAAAAGAGTATTATTATTGATGCAGCTCATAAGGAAGAAACCAGAGTTGCAGTTTTACAAGAGGGTAGGTTACAAGATTTTGATCGCGAAGCTCCCACTATAAAGCAAATTAAAGGCAATATTTATCTTGCTAAAATAACTCGTGTTGAAGCATCTTTGCAATCCGCTTTTCTTGACTATGGATCTGATCGTCATGGGTTTTTGCCATTCTCAGATATACATCCAGATTACTATCAGCTTTCAGAAGAGGAAAAAAATAAAATTAGAGAATTATCTAACAAAAGTGATAATGCTTCTGATGGCGCAGATGTTAAAGAAAGTGACGATGATATTCCTAACAAAAAAGATACAGAAGATGATTCTATTACAACTGGATCATATTCTGTTGAAGATGAAACTGGTACATATTCAGGAAATATTAATAGTCTTCATAAAAAATATAAGATTCAAGATGTAATAAAGCCTGGTCAAATAGTTTTGGTGCAAGTTCTAAAAGAAGAGAGGGGCAATAAAGGTGCTGCTATGACAACATATATTTCAATTGCTGGGAAATATTGTGTTTTAATGGCCAATACACCAAATAAAGGTGGGGTTTCAAAGAAGGTTGATAATTTTCGTGATCGTAAAATACTTCGTTCAATATTAAATGATTTAAATGTACCTTGTGAAAAATCAGTTATTATAAGAACTGCTGGAGTTGGCAAGAAGCCAGAGGAGCTAAAAAGAGATTATGATTACCTAGTTAGATTATGGAATAGTATCAGAGAAACAACTCTAAACTCAACCGCTCCTACCTTTATACATGCTGAAGATGATATTATTAAGAAATGCATGAGGGATGTTTATGATGACTCAATAAAAGAAGTAATAGTTGAGGGTAAAGAGGCTTATAAGTCTATTATAGGATTTATCAATCTTATAATGCCTAGTGGGGTTAATAATGTTAAATCTTATGAGGATCGCATACCTGTCTTTAATAAATATAAAGTTGAGCAGCAAATTGTAGGTCTTTATGAAAAGGAAGTAGTATTACCATCAGGAGGGTCAATTGTAATAGATCATACAGAAGCATTGGTTGCGGTGGATGTTAACTCTGGAAAGTCAACTAATGAAAGAGATGTTGAAAAAACTGCTTACAGTACCAATTTAGAAGCAGCAGTTGAAGTTGCAAGACAGCTTAGATTACGAGATTTAGCAGGCCTTATAGTTATTGATTTTATTGATATGTATGATCAAAAAAATAAAAGAACAGTTGAGAGAACCCTAAGAGATGCTTTAAAAAATGATAGAGCTCGTATTCAAATTGGTCGTATTAGTATTTTTGGATTAATGGAAATGTCTCGACAAAGGCTTGGTGCAAGTTTCTTTGAAACTATAACAGATCCTTGTAATAATTGTAATGGAACTGGATATGTTCGCTCTGTTGAGATTGTTGCTGTTAGTGTTTTAAGAGCAATTAGACATGCTTGTAGTGAAAAGAATGTTGGTGTTATTCATATAGTTACTTCTGGAGATGTTATAACTTATATGCTCAACTTTAAAAGAAAGGAAATTTATTTAACTGAGAAAAATTATAATATTCATATTTTAATGCGTTACAGTGAAGATGTTGGTCCAAGCGGTTTTGCAATAAAGAAGAAAAAGTCTCTATCTTTTGAAGAAAAAAGAGAGTTAGATATGGAGATTACAACTGGAAAGGTTAATCAACTTGGAATTGAGCGTGATTTTATTGATGAAGTATTAGATGAGGTTGGTACCTCTCATAACAAAAGTAATTCACATCATCATAAGAAGAGGTCAAGAAATAATAATAGATCTAGAAATAAACCCTCAAAGTCTAATCATAAGAATGGTTCTAATGATAACAAAAAAGGTTTGTTTGGTTTATTTAAAAAGAAGCAGTAGGGTTAAGATATTTAATCGTATTTTAAATTTAAAATTATTTTTTATTATTACAGTTGGAACAGGAGTTTTGATTACTGTTATTTCAGCTATTATTACAAACCATCTATTAGAAAGGAATAATTTAATAATCTTCTCCATTAATAAAGAATCAGCGGTGATTGAAAGAAGAATTGAATATCGTTAGCAGTTTTTACAAGATGCTGAACATAAATTAGATTTAGCAGTCAATGTTTTGTTTAGTAAATCATTTATAGATGAAAAAATAACCAAATAATTGATCAATATTTTTACCGATTAGTTTTTGAGGGTAGAGGGCTCTGAGAATCAAATTTCAAAAAATAGCAAAATAACAGATTATATTATTTTAGTAGAAAATTTTAAAAGTAAGTCAATTGCAGATATTAATAACTTATATTTACAGAAAATTTCTTTGGATAGTGATAGAGATAAGGTTTTGGAAAAAATATATTTTTAAAGAATTTGGCTTTATTATTTCAAATCCTTGGTTTAATTTTGGTTTCAAGTAGAGGTCTCCAAATATAAAGAGACTTATTTGCTTAATATGTCTCTTAACAATTGTGACTCAACTCCTTTTCCATTAGCTTTTGGTCTAAGAACGTATACATCCTTACCTTTGAATTGTTTATCATTTAACTGTCTTAGAAGGTCTTTTGACGGGCCAAAAGGACAAATTATATCAATAATATAGGTAGCATTACCAGAGCTCCAATCAGCAGGTTGTAATTTACTACTTCTATCAGTTAGTCTTTTTTCAACTTGCTTACTAACATTAGCCCAGCTGATAAAGGCTATTGGTTCATTTTGCTTTCCTCTAAATAAAGCAAATTGCTTGGTGGCAATTGCTGGTAATATTAGCCATTCATAGTCTGATAAAAATAAGTATTTATGAGTTTGAGATTTCATAGCTAAGATTGATATAGCACCAAGGGTACTTTCAACAGAAATAAATGTTGGAATTTGTAATTTTTGTGCATTTATATCTTTATTTTTATCTGTAATTTGTGCTTCTACCTTCTTTGTAGATGCTGCCTTTTTAGTTTTTTTTTTCACTGTTTTTTTCTTTGTTGGCATTTTCCTTGCTATTTTTTAATAATAAATAGTTATATCCTAGTATAAGTAGGATATAATAATTATTCAAAAAGTAAAATAGATAATTATTTTAAAAATCATAATTGTGCTATTTTGAATAATTATTATTCTTCCTTAGTAAGGATAGTCTAACAGATTTTTAATACTAAATCAACAATATTTTTAATTCCAATTCCAGATTGGTTTTGCATTACATTTATGTGGTTATGTTCAATAAATTTATCACTCATATATAAGTTATGAATTTTTAAGCTATTTAAGAGATTTTCTTTAATTAGAAAATCATTAACAATGGAGCTAAATCCTCCTATCGACCCTTCCTCTATCGTAATAAGAGCTTTATGATCTTGAGCTAAATTTTTTATTAGTATTTTATCTACTGGCTTACAAAATCTAGCGTCTGCAATGGTAATGTTAATATTATGTTTTTCTAATAATATTTTATTTGCTTGTAGTACATTATCTAAAATTGTTCCATATGATAAAATTGCAATATCTTTTCCTTTTTTAATTAATTTTCCTTTTCCAATTTTAATATTTTCAATTTTATCAATATTATTTAAATCCATTAATCCATCTTCTCCTTTTGGAAATCTAATAGCACTAGGTTGATTATTGATTGTAGTTGATAATTTAATCATTTTAATTAGTTCTTTGCCATTTGAGGGTGCCATTAAAATGAAATTTGGTAAATTAGCCAAGAAAGCAATATCAAAAGAACCAGCATGAGTTGGGCCATCGGCCCCAACAAATCCAGCTCTATCAATAATAAATCGTACAGGTAAATTCTGAATTGCAACATCATGAACAATTTGATCATATGCTCTTTGTAAGAAAGTTGAATATATTGCTACATATGGTTTAAAACCTTCACAGGCAAGGCCGGCTGCAAATGTTACCCCATGCTGCTCTGCTATGCCAACATCAAAAAAACGTGGTTTTTTAGATTTATCACCAAATTCTTTAGCAAAAATATCTAAACCAGTTCCACTTGGCATAGCTGCTGTTATTCCTAATATTTTTTTATCTTTCTTGGCTAGGTTAGTTAGAGTTTGTCCAAAAATTTTGCTATAAGTTGGGTAATTATTTTGAGATTTTGTTTGAACCCCAGTTTTAACATCAAATTTTTTAACAGCATGCAATTTATCTTTTGATTTCATCGTATCATTATAGCCATAACCTTTTTTTGTTACACAGTGAATTAGAATAGGGGTGTCACTATTATCATTTTTAATATTATCTAATATTGGCAATAATACTTCTAAATTATGACCATCAATTGGTCCTATGTAGTAAAAACCCATTTCTTCAAAAATATTTCCCCCCATCCACCATTCCTTAGTGGCTTTTTCAAATTTCTTTGGGTATTTAGCAAGTGATCTAGGTAGTTTTGTTACTGATTTTTTTAAAATACTGCGCAATTTTAAATAGGATTTTGAGGCAGCTAGGCGTGATAGATAGTTAGACATAGCTCCAACAGGAGGAGCAATTGACATGTCATTATCATTTAGAATTACAATTAAACGATTATGAGTGACTCCGGCATTATTCATGGCTTCATAAGCCATACCTGCACTCATAGCCCCATCTCCAATAACGGCAATTATATCTGATTTTGTCTTTTTTAAATCTCTTCCAATGGCTAATCCTAAGCCACTTGAGATTGATGTTGAGCTATGTCCAGCTCCAAAAACATCATATTCACTCTCACTTCTTTTGGTAAAACCACTCAAACCACCTGGTTGTCTTAAGGTATCTATTTTATTTTTTCTTCCGGTTAAAATTTTATGAGGGTAGGATTGATGACTAACATCCCAAATTATTTTATCTTTAGGGGTATTAAATATGTAATGTAGAGCAATTGTTAGCTCAATAACACCAAGACCAGCACCCAAATGCCCACCAGTTTTAGATACGGTGCTAATAGTTTTATACCTTAATTCATCAGCTAATTTAGGTAACTCACTTTGATTTAGTTTTCGTAAGTCTTTTGGGTATAAAATTTTGTCTAAAAGAGGAGTCTTCTTATTATCTAAAACACCATCTTTCATGATAAGTTACGTAATAGAAATTCTAAAAGATTAATTTGATTGCATTAAATAATCAAAAATTCTAACGCTTACGATAAGTTTGACCTTTACGTGCTTTCTTTAAGCCATATTTCTTTCTTTCTACAACTCTAGAGTCGCGAGTTAAGAAGCCATTTTTACGTAAGATGCTGTGAGTTTCTGGATCAAACAGAACCAAAGCTTTACTAATTCCCAAAAGGACAGCACCAGCTTGTCCACTTAGACCTCCACCAACAGCGGTAGCAGTGATATCAAATTTATTATCGTTATTGGTAGCAACCAATGGCTGCTTAGCTATAACCGATAGAATTTCTCTACCAAAATATTTTTTAATATCCTTATTATTGATAGTTATTTTCCCTTTTCCTTTTTTTATCCAAACTCTAGCAATTGAGTTTTTCCTTTTTCCTGTGGCGTAAGATCTGCCTAGGCTATCTACCTGTGCTTTTCTTGCATTTTGATTGTCAACTTCGATAATTACTTCTTTTGAGATAGATGTCATGGTTTTATATTTAACGTTTAGAGTTTTTTGGATTCATCTTAGCAATATCCAAAGATACAGGCTTTTGTGCTTCATGAGGATGTTTGCTATCTTTATAAATGTATAATTTTCTTAATTGTTCTCTTCCTAAAGGAGTTCTTGCTATCATTCTTTCAATAGCTTTTCTTAAAATTCTTTCAGGAAATTCACCTTTTATTATTTGTCCGGCGGTTCTAGACTTAATCCCACCAGGGTAGCCAGTGTGCCAATAGTAGTTTTTATCTGCTATTTTATTGCCAGTTAGATGAATTTTATCTGCATTGATAATTACTACATTATCACCACAATCAATATTTTTAGTAAATGTAGGTTTGTGCTTGCCTCTTAATATTTTAGCAACAATTGTTGCTAATCTTCCTAAAACTAGGTCTTGGGCATCTATTAAATGCCATTTTCTTTCAACTTGTGAAGGTTTTGCACTGTAAGTTGTGTTACTCATAATTCTTAATTTATCATATTTAAATGGTAGAAAGGGAGTTAATTAAACCTTAATTAAACTATATGTCAATAAAAAAGGTAAACTAAAATTGTTAATTATACCTTTGAGGGATAATTCTGAGTTTTAAGCAAGGCAAGGCGTTGCTAACGCAGTGCAAAATATACAATTATATTTTCTAGATTTAATCAGGAAGTATTTAAAATTTTATCCTACTTTTCCGGTATCATCACTTGATCTAGCTTTAGCGCTTTCGGTATTCTTACCTTTACTTCCAACTCCTTTTGCCGCATCTATAGCTTTCCTTCCATACTTTTTGCCTGCTTTTTTCCACCTCTACGCATTCTTTTTGCTACAGCATTCATACCACCAGCCATTTTCTTCATAGCTGCAGCTGCATCTAGTTGATTTATTTTTATTGATGTACCACCAGTTATAGATTCTGCTATTGAAGGTATTTGACCAATAAATGCAGAAAGAATATATAAGGTTAACATTGCCTTTAATATTGTGAGAAGCTGTTTTTCTAGTTTCTTTCTACCATCATTGGTAAATATTGATTTTAATACTGGAATACCAATGCCAATAAGCTCAAATCCTGGCCAGCTTCCAATCATGCTGCTATTTTTGCTATCTATAATACAAGCAACGCTATCAGTTTCTGGTGAAACTAGAGTTTCATTTTGTGTTAAATCACATACGTCTTCTGCTGTTTGTCCGCTTTCAAGAGGTATTTCTGATCCAGAGATATCATAACATCTAGATTCGCAATTGATGTCTTTTATTGGTGCTGTTCCATAAAATTTAGCGCTACCAATTAATATGTTATCAAAAATAGATACATATATTCCTATGTAGGCAAACAGCATTATTGGCTGTACAGACAGGCTTATTAAATTGGTTAGCCAGTTATTAAATATGTCTTTAGTTTTTTCAAATAAAATTGTTGGTATTGTTATTAGAGAAACATAAATAAGTATAATAATAGATATAGCTGATGAAAGAAATATATGAAGCATTTGTATAGTGGCAATAATTAGTAATATGCCAAAAAATGCTAAAAATACAGCAAAATATATTCCAATAGTGCCAGTAAATATGGATGCAAATATTAATTTTGCTATAGTGGCGGTGTCAAGATCGACACCTGACATGCCAAGATAGCGAGCAATTTTACAGTCCATAGTATCCCAAATAGCTAAATATTCTTTACCCTCTGGATATGCGCTGGTAGATGAATATGCAATATCACTTTCATCAATCATTTCACCAAATTGACAACCATCTCTCTTTTCTTCATCATCACTAACGGTTATTTTAAAGACAACAGTTGAAGCTACTTCTGATGCTTTATATATTCCGTTAAAGAATCCAGATTGCCAGCCTTGCCCAGTAACAAAATAGGAAATTAAGGCAATTTTAACAATATATCCTAATATCTCTTTTCTTCTATAGGTATTTGCATGACCAGATAAAATTTTAACTCCAGTAAATGTAATAGATAAAATTAGAACTAATTGTACAATAGTTCTTAGTTCATCTTGTATTTTTGCAAAGAAATTACCATTTGCAACCTGGTCTCCTTTTTTATATAAATATTGTGGAGTATAGCAATTACCTTGTGAGTCAGGAATTTCAAGGCTATTTAAGCATTTAGTATGACCTGCTGTATTGTAAAATACATTTTCAATTGTTTCTCTAACACATTGTGCTATTGGAGCTGAGAAGTGATTCTGACCTCCACCACCAATCATTCCAGTATCAAATCCACGGCTATTTTTTGAATCTCCAATAAAATTTAGACATGCTGTTGAAAAATAGGGAGATGATATATCAGTGCTGTAAGCATAATTGTTGCCATCAACTATAACACAATGCTCCAACATTTGGCAAAAATTTGTACATTTTCCAGCTCTTGCATTAAAAGAGCAATCTCCATTTCTAATTGCACTTTTGTTGGTACAATCTTCATCAGCAACGCTTTGGGCATCTATCATTTCTCCATTAATACCATCTTCAAAATAATTGCATTTTGTAGTTCCGCCACCAACGTTAAAGTTATAAGGGCAAAGACTATAAGTTGCAGCACAAATCATAGTGTCGTTATAAAGTGAATCTGCTTGAAATTCTAAATCACCAATTTTACATCTTTTGCCGCCACCTTCACAAAATTTATATAGGTAGCCATCATCACCTGCTCCTACATCTTCGCTATCACTTATACCAAAGGTTATTGATGACACAACTTTAGATTTAACGGCATCATTGTTATATTCAATACAAATTGAATTTCTGCTTTTATTTAAGCAACAATCATAAGCTTCTCTATATTCAGATATTCTTGTAGGTGATAATGGCCCTGTTTCTAAGGGATCATCCCAGCTGTCAGTTTCCAATATGCGATAATTTTCACAGTTATATATTCCTGGTTGAGTTCCAAGAAAGTAATATCTTTGTGATGGATATGCACCATTATCCTTTGCTCTATTGGGATCAAAACATCCAGAATATTCCCTTTCTACTCCGCCATTATACCATTCACGGTATTCTTTATAATCCATATTTAGCTTATCAAGATTATCGGGGTCGTGAATCCACTCATCTAGGTGTCTTTGATATTCACCTGGTTGATCTTTTAGCATTGTAGATGCATTATGTTGCATCCAGTTACTACCACATATTCTGGCATAATCAAATGCTACATCAGCAATTTTATGAGTTACATCTAAAATTGTCATTATAGCTGCAAACTCCAATCCAACAGCAGTTAAGGATGCGGTACATTGTGGGGTAGTATTGGTAGCATTATTTTTCATAGCTTTTGCTATATCAATACTATCTTGAAGTGGAGAGGGCATTGGTCTTGGTATTACGTCTCCACTATTACAATGGGCATTCATATTGGCAATTAATACTTTAAAAGTAACATAAATAGCCATTATTTCGGCGGCACAATAATAATTTCCTCCTTCAACTTCTAAGTCATCACTAAGAATATCTCCAAATGGTTCAACGGAGACTTCTTCTGCTGGGTTTGCAATTGGATCTCCAGCTGGTTTACACCATCTAACTCTATCCCTGTTATGATTTCCTGTTGCATAAGAATTTTGGTTTGGAAATAAGAATATTAATATTGTTAGGATAGAGAATAATATTAATATTGGATTAATAGTTTTTGGTGAAGTCATTATTTTATTCTCTCCAAAAATAAATCTAACCAATCATCAGGGTTATCACCAACTTCTTCCATTACTTCGTCTAAAACAACAACAGTTTCAGTTCTGGCAGAAAGAACTGATATTAGATCGTCCATTCCACTTAAGTCAATTCTCGCAATTACCCCATCATTATCTTGTTTTACCAAGAAAAATCTAGTTGATGGATCTGTTGTTTTAACCAAAGTAAATTCTCTTTCACTTAGCATAAAGACACTTTTATAAGGATCTGTTGCTTTTAAGTTGGGTAGAAAAATTTGAGTAGCAGTTTGTTGTATTAAAGTATCGGAAATGTCACTTTTGGAGGCATCTTCTACTGACTGAGTAGCAAAAATCACAAAAGTGTTTTTCTTTCTTAAAACTTTTAGCCAATCTTTAATTCTTGGAGCAAATACTGGGTTATCAATTAAGGCCCAAGCTTCATCCAAAACTATCATTGTTGGGCTACCATCTAAGGCTTGATCAATTCTATGAAATAAGTACAGTAAAACTGGACCTAAGCTAGATTTATCTTGTAATATATGGCTCATTTCAATTCCAAAAACTCTTTTGGATGAGAAATCTATTGTACCAATTTCATTGTCAAATAATTTGGCATGTGACCCATTACTGTGCCACATGGATAACCTTCCTGCTAAAGACCCAGGGCCGCCAATTCCCATAAATGGCGCAATATTTTTTAACCTTCTTTCTTCTTTTTGTAGTTTATAATTACCAGCAACGGCTTCTTGAATTTTTTCGATATCTTCAGCATTTATTGATTCACCGTTAGAACATACTAACACTTTTAGGAAGTCAATTAGGAATGATCTATTTTCATTAGTATCATCTAATTGTTGAAATGGATTAAAGCCAGAAACTCTTGCAACATCTGGAGTCATATAGGCACCACCAATAGCACGAATAAAAATTTCAGCACCACGATCCTTATCAAAAAAGAATAAGCGTGGGAAGAATTTTTGAGCTTGAGCACATAAAAAGTTTAGTAAAACAGTCTTACCAGCACCTGTTGGCCCAATTACCATGGTATGACCAACATCTCTTACATGAAAACTAAAGAAATAAGGTGTACCAGAAACAGTATTAAATACAGTTACAGCATTGCCCCAGTGATTTCCCTTTCTTTGTCCAGAAGGGTAGTTATGAAATGAAGCAAAGCCGGCAATGTTCAGGGTGTTAACAGTTGATTTTCTAACGGTATATTGAGTATTACCTGGTAATTGTGCCCAAAAACAAGGCTCCATATTAAGCTTTTCTCTAACTCCAGTAATACCAACATTAGACAATTCAACAATTGCCATAGATAGGTTACTTTCCAGAGATTTTAAGTTATCAGAAATACATAAAACAGTCATATGATGCATGCCAAATGCAAATTCACCACTCATAGCAGAGTCTAATGCTTCATCAATTTCTCCAACCTGAGATACAGCCACATCTTCTGATTGTACTAGTCGTCTTTGCTGTAATTGCATGGAACTAATTGCTACCATCCTATCAATAAATGAAAATGATTGGGTGATTATTAATTCAAATGGCAATTGCATAAACCCATCAAAAACACCAGCATGAGTTGATGGGCGATATTCTTTTATAGAAACCAAGCCAGCATATTTTCTTTGATTTGGATGGTTAATCTCAATTGATTTTGAGCCAAAGAACATTCTGCTAATTGGTAGATAATGCGATAATTCCATAGTTGGAACTGACATTGGCTGTGTAAAATTGCCGTTTACAAGTCTTCCTAAAAATTCTAATGCTTCAGAGAATACTCCATCCGGTGTTTCTTTTAGTCCTAATAACTTAGCTCCATAAGCAGAAAAGCCATTAATAACCCTAATTGTCATCTCTTCCAATTCTTCAAAAGCTTCTTTCATGTCATTTTCCCAGGCTAATCTGTCAGCTTTATATTGTAGTTTTTTAATCATATTGGCAATAGATCCAAGTCCAGATGTTTCTTTACCACGTATTATAGTTAGATAATGTTCATTAATAAAACTTCTATCATCACTATGTTTAAGAGACCATGCTTCATTAAGGCGGTGTGAGAATAAATCTGGCATATCTCCGTCTGGGAAAGATTTTTCGTTTCTTCTAACGGTATGAAAATACATGGAAAATGTACCTGAAGCCATACCTTTAAGAAGGTTATTTCTAGACATCTTTTTTAGATCTATTTCTTCATCATCCGCTGTTTCAAAGGCAAACCCTTTGATTTTAATAATTCTAATTAGCTCTTCATTCTCAGTAATTATGGTGTCAGAATTCCAGTGACAACGGTAAGGAATAAAGCTTGAAGCAGAAACTTCAGATTGAGATACTTTTTCTTTTTTAGGCTTTGCTATTGATAATCTCATTGCTATTTTAGCTCTTAATTATTTAAGTAAAATTAAAGAAATAGTTAGGTACTATTTTACCTTATTTAAAGCTAGTTAGCAAGTTTTTTCTTAGACATTTAAGTGGGTTTTCCAAGACAATCTTGCTAGGTATAGTTTATTAGTTACTTTTCTTCCTAGTTTTGTTTAATATCAGCAATAATATTAAACTTGGCAGGCCAAAAATTATGGATAACAAGAAGAAGCTACTCCAACCAAAATTAGCAGCAACAATTCCAGCTGGGCTTGAAAGAAAACTTCTGGCTACCGATGATAAGGAGGATAATAGGGCATATTGAGTTGCGGTAAATTGAACATTACATAGGCTGCTTAAATAAGCCACTAAAACAACATTGCCAATACCTCCACTTAAATTTTCAATAAATATTACTACATATAATGCAGTAACATTATATCCTATCAGGGATAAATAATAAAAACCAAAATTAGAGATTATTTGTAATATTGCTGCAGTCCATAGACTTTTCATCATGCCAAATTTTTTAACTAGAATGCCTCCAACTAAAGCTCCAAATAAAGTAGCAAAAAGTCCAAAAGTTTTAATGATTGTTGCAATTTGAGTTTTGCTAAAGTCAATTTCTAATAAAAATGGTAAAAATAAATTGCCAGCAAAGGCATCGGTTAATTTGAAACTTAAGATAAATAAGAAAATAATATACCATTTTGGTCTAGTTATGAAGTCTTTCAATGGTCCTATTACTGATTTTTTAAACCATGAGATAAAGTGGAATTTGTTACTCTTGTCTTTTGTTTGATTTTCGTCAGCAATTAGGGTGGCAATTATTCCAATAAACATTGTACTGGCAACAAAATAATAAACCAAATTCCAAGAAACCTTATCAGAAATAATTAAGGCTAGGGCGCCAGAAACTAACATTCCAATGTAATATCCATAAATATACATACTAGCCGCTATTGCTTGGTTTTCCTCTTTTATTGATTCAATTCTGTAAGCATCAATAACGATATCTTGGCTAGCAGAGAAGAAGGCAATTAAAAACGCAATTGAGGTGATATAAAATAAATTGCTAGAGTTACTAAAAATTCCAAGGAGAACAATTAATATTGTTAACATAACTTGTGTTAAAATAATCCATGATCTCCTTTTACCTAATTTTTTCAAAAGATATGGTATTTTTATTGAGTCAATAATTGGAGCCCAAAGAAATTTAAAGCTGTATGGTAGGGAAACCAAAGCAAAAAAACCAATTGTTGCAATATCAATATTTCTGTCGACCAAAAAAGCTTTTAAAGTTGATACAATAAGGACTAGGGGTAGGCCAGCAGAAAACCCTAAGAATAGTATAATTAAAATTGGTTTTCTAAAGTAGCTTTTGAAAACTCCCATGAATTTTTGCAATTTCTTTCCTAGATTTATTAAATTACTTGAGTTAAAAATAAGGCAGACTCTATTATTAATTCAGAGTACGAATTATTTAACTAAATAAATTAATATTACAATGATTGATCACAAAAAAGATACAATTTATGGCACTACAATTTTATCAGTTAGAAAAGATGGAAAAGTTGCTATTGCTGGTGATGGTCAAGTATCTTTTGGTAATACCGTTTTAAAAGCAACTGCTAAAAAAATTAGAAAATTAAATGAGGGTAAGGTCATAGTTGGTTTTGCTGGTGCCACAGCTGATGCCTTTACTTTATTTGAAAGATTAGAAGCTAAATTAGAACAATATCCAAATCAATTAACTAGATCTTGCGTTGAATTGGCTAAGGATTGGCGCACGGATAAATATTTAAGAAAGTTAGAGGCCATGATGATTGTGGTTGATAAAGATGTTTCTTTGGTATTAACTGGAAATGGTGATGTTTTAGAGCCAGAAGATGGAGTTGTTGGCATTGGATCCGGTGGTAATTTTGCTTTATCTGCAGCTAAGGCCCTAATTGATGTTAAGGGAATAAAAGTTGATGAAATAGTAAAAAAATCAATGAAAATTGCTTCAGATTTATGTGTTTATACCAATAATAATCTAGTTATTGAAGTTTTACAGGAAGATAAAAATAAATGAGACATATTCTATTTTGCTTAACAATTTCTATTTTTATTATTGCTAATCAGCCATCTTCTTTTGCTGCCATAAGCTTTAATATTAAAAATGATGATTTTACTAAAAGTAAGATTTTAATTTATGGTTTTGAAAGTAAAGATCCAAGAATTCAAAAAGATATTGATAAAATATTAGAGCAAATCAAAGAAAATCTAAATAGCACAGCTTTATTTGACGTTATTACTGATATTAAATATTTAGAATTATTCAAAAGTGTAGTAAGTCCTAATCCTAATGAAGATATTTTATCTATTGAGAAAGTTCCAGATTTTAATAGATATGCTGGCGCTAAAATAGATGCTTTATTAATAGCAGATATTAAATTTAATGAGTTAGAATCTAAATTAGAGGTGAAGGTTAGGTTATGGGATGTGTTAGATGAAAGGCAATTATTTGGTAAATATTATGCCACAACTAAAGAGAGATACAAAAAAATGTCCAATATGGTTTCAGATAAGATATTTGAATCTATTACCGGAGAAAAGTCTGGTCATTTTGATACTCAAATTGTTTATGTTGCTGAAAGTGGTGGTCCAAGAAAGAGAATAAAAAGAATTGCCATAATGGATTTTGATGGAGAAAATAAAAAATATTTAACTAATGGTAAAGATTTAGTTCTTACTCCAATCTTTTCTACTAAACCAGAAGAGTTATTATTTTTGCGTTATTTTAATGATAGACCTCAAATATTTAATCTTGATGTACAAAATCAATTTATTTCCAAATTAAGTAAGATTAGAAAGACAACTTTTGCGCCATCAGCTCATCCAACTAATCCAAATTTATTATTATTCTCGGTAATTAATGGTGGAAATTCCAATATTTACGAAATAAATAGGTATAATGATCGCATTACTAGGTTAACTAATCATAGAAGTATCAACACAACTCCTTCTTATTCTCCAGATGGCAAAAAAATAGTTTTTTCTTCTGATCGTACTGGTACTGAAAAAATTTATGTAATGAATTACAATGGTAGTGGATTGAAGAGAATTAGTAACGGTAAAGGGTCTTATTCTAAACCAGTTTGGTCACCAGATGGTACTTTAATTGCCTTTACTAAGATTGCTAATAATCGTTTTAGTATAGGCGTTATTACTCCTGATGGCAAAAATGAAAGAATAATTACTTCAAGCTATTTAGTAGAAGGTGCTCGTTGGTCACCAAATGGTCGTTATTTAATCTACTCCAAGAAAAGTGGACCATATGGTAAAAATAGTATTCCAAAGCTTTATATGATCGACATTATTACTGAGTATGAAAGACGAATTCCAACTTCTAAGAATGAAGGTGCAACTGACCCTGACTGGGGTATGTCATGGGAGAAATAAGGTTTTAAAGCATCCAAGTTAATTTTGGATCTAATCTAATAATATTATTGGTTTGATGTATTTTTATACCTTAAAAAGAGTTTTATTAATAATTCCAACATTATTTTTAATAATGTTGATTAATTTCTTAATTATTCAGACTGCTCCAGGTGGTCCGGTTGAAAGGCTAATTGCTAATCTTAACAATCCTCACAGCGCTCAAGAATCAACCAATTTAAATTTAACTTCAAAGATTAATTTAAATAACCAAAATATCTCTACAAAAACCATTAAATACCGCGGATCTCAAGGCATTGACCAAGAGCTAATTGAAAAGATCGAAAAGATTTATGGCTTTGATAAGCCTTTATGGGAACGTTTCTTCATAATGCTAAAAAAGTACCTGGTTTTTGATTTTGGAGAAAGTTTTTACCAAGATAAAAAGGTAGTAGATTTAGTATTAGAAAAAATGCCAGTTTCAATATCTCTAGGAATTTGGACAACTTTATTAATTTATTTAATTTCAATTCCTCTTGGTATTAAAAAGGCTTTAAGAGATGGTAGTAAGTTTGATATTTGGACAAGTTTAGTAGTTGTAATAGGTTATGCTATCCCATCATTCTTATTTGCTATTTTACTTATTATTTTATTTGCTGGAGGTAACTTTTTTGATATTTTTCCTTTAAGAGGTTTGGTCTCTAATAATTTTAGTGAATTAAATTGGTATCAAAAAATATTAGATTATTTATGGCATATGTTTTTGCCAATTTTAGCTATGGTGATTGGTGGATTTGCAAGTTTAACTTTTTTGTGCAAAAACTCTTTTTTAGAAGAAATAAATAAGCAATATGTCTTAACTGCAAAAGCCAAAGGTTTAACTTTAAATAAGGTGCTTTATGGGCATGTTTTTCGTAATGCTATGTTAATTATTGTTGCTGGTTTTCCAGCGGCTTTAATAGGAATATTATTTACTGGAGCTATGCTCATAGAAATTATTTTTTCTTTAGATGGGTTAGGCCTTCTTGGTTTTGAGGCTGCAATTTCTAGAGATTATCCAGTAATATTTGGAACTCTCTACTTTTTTACTTTACTTGGTTTGCTAACTTCTATTATTGGAGACTTAACTTATAGGTTAATCGATCCAAGAATTGATTTTTCCAGTAGAGTAGTTTAATTCATCATGACTAATAATAAAAACAATAAATGTAATTATGGACGAAATAATTCTTATTTATTCAATTGCAATATTTTTCTTAATTTTATTGTCGGCCTTTTTCTCTGGCTCTGAAACTGGTATTACCGCTTCTTCTAAAGGAAAAATTCATCGTTTATCTATTGATGGCAATAAAGCGGCATCAAGAGTTGAACATCTTTTAAAGGATAAAGATAGTTTGATTGCTACAATTTTGCTTGGGAATAACATTGTTAATATTTTAGGAGCTTCTATTGCCACTAGTTTATTTATTAAATATTTTGGTGAAGCTGGTGTTTTTTATGCTACAATAACAATGACTATTTTATTATTAGTTTTTAGTGAGATAACCCCTAAAACTTATGCTTTAAAAAACCCTGAAAAGGTTGCTTTAATAACAGTTTGGCCATTATCATTCTTTGCCAAATTATTTTATCCAATAACAAAAATAATAAATGGTGTAGTTAGTTTGTTAAGTAAATCATCAGTTAAAAAAGGTAAAAATATTACCATATCAGACTTTGATGAAATTAGAGGAACTATTGCCTTGAAGCATCAGGAGGGGTCAATGGTTAAATATGATAAAGATATGATTAGTGGAGTTCTAGACCTAAATGATGTTTCTATTGCTGACGTGATAGTGCATAGAAAAAATATTGAATCAATAAATATTGATCAAGATATTAAGGATATTATTAAGCAATCTTTCAAAATAAATCATACTAAAATCCCCTTATGGCAGGGTGATAAAGATAATATTGTTTCAATATTAAATATTAAAAAGTTAATCAAGCTACTACATAAGCATAATAACAATTTTAGTAAGATTAAATTAAATACCATAACTTTAAAGCCTTGGTTTGTTCCAATTACAAATAGTTTAAGAGATCAATTATCTAGCTTTAGAAAAAAAGAAAAGAAATTTGCTATTGCCATTGATGAATATGGCGCTTTAGTCGGTATTATTACCTTGGAGGATATTTTAGAGGAAATTGTTGGTAATATTAATGAAAGAGAGATAAGAAAAAAATCAAAAATTATTAAGCTAAAAAATGACTATTATCAGATTCCAGGAGAATTTCCTATTAGAGATATTAATAGAAAGTTAAATTGGAATTTATCAGAAACAGATGATAAATTTTCAACTTTAGCTGGATTTATTATTGAGAAAACACAGAGAATACCAGAGGAAAAGGAAGAATTTGAGATGGATGGTTTTTCAATAAAAATTTCCAAAAAGAAACAAAATAAAATTATTTTGTTGAAAGTAAAGAAAATTTAAGGTACCATGTTTAAGAGGATTGCTTAGTTAATTTTTAATTTAATCTTTTATTATTAAGTCATGCAAAAAATATTATTTAGCTTATTATTATTATCTTTTTCTTCTAATTCATTTGCTCAAGAAGCTGACATTCCTAACCCTAGAGTTCCAACTGAGACTACATCTGAATCTTTAGGTGATTTTGATGGTGCAAGTAAAGATAATTCTGCACAAAGGAGATTTAATTTAAAAAAAATAAAAGATAGAGTATTTAAGAAAATTCAAGAAAATAGAGATCAAAGACAAGAAGCTCGTCAGGAAAGAAGAAGCGATAGACAGGAGGCTCGCCAAGAAAGAAGGAGTGATATTCAAGATGCCCGTCAGGAAAGAAAGAGTGATAGGCAGGAGACTCGTCAAGATAATAGATCTAATAGACAAGATGCTCGTCAAGATAACAGATCTAACAGGCAAGAAACTCGTCAAAATAACAGATCTAACAGGCAAGAAACTCGTCAAGATAATAGATCTAATAGACAAGATGCTCGTCAAAATAACAGATCTAACAGGCAAGAAACTCGTCAAGATAATAGATCTAA
>JAYORG010000002.1:120809-157874 GCA_038123275.1 Rickettsiales bacterium
ATAACAGATCTAACAGGCAAGAAACTCGTCAAGATAATAGATCTAATAGACAAGAAACTCGTCAAAATAACAGATCATCAACAAATGCTAGATCAACTGGTAATAGATCTCCTAGGGCATCTTCCAATTCTAGAAGTTCAGCAGGAGGAAGTAAGTCAAGAGGTGGAAATATAAGGGAAAATAGAAGATGATAAAGCTACTTACTAGCTCTTAAGAGCTATCAAGATATTTTTAAATGTCATATTACTGCTATTTGTGCTTATTTTTTGTGAAAAGCTACGGAGATAAATCATAGATTTATGATCGTAAAAGCTAAAAACAATTATTAATTGGCTAATAGTGTCTATTTATAAATAGAAGAAAATCTAACATTTAAAAAGATTTATGATAGGTTCTAAAGGTATTTTTAATATTACTGCTGAAGATAGCGGCTTAAGACTTGACCGTTTTTTAATTAACCAAGGCCTTAATTTTTCATTAATTCAGAAATTAGTCAGAAAAAAATCCATAAAAGTTAATGGAACAAAGACTCAGATATCTTATTGTTTAAAACAAGGAGATGAAATTATTATTTTTGCTAATTTAGATTTTAAGAAAAAAATCAAGAAAGATAAGGCAATTAATCCAAAGTTTGTTCGTGATATTAAGAATTCAATTATCTTTCAGGATCAGAACCTAATTGCCATTAATAAAGAAATAGGTTTAGCAGTGCAGGGTGGAAGTGGAATAAAATTTTGTATTGATGATGTATTGCCTTATCTTAAGTTTGAAAATAATAATAATCCAAAATTAGTGCATCGTCTTGATAAAGATACTAGCGGATTATTATTGATTGCTAGAAATAGAAGATCTGCTGATTTTTTAACTAATGCATTCAAGGAAAAGATAATCAAAAAAACTTATTTAGCGTTAGTAAAGGGTATTCCAGGAAAGAAATCTGGAATTATTGATATTCCAATTTTAAAAAAATATCAAGGCGTAAATGAAAAGGTTTACAAAGATAAAATTAATGGTAAGCAGGCCATAACTAAATATAAGTTAATAAAAGAATATCAAGATCAGGATATGTCATTAATTGAGTTAAACCCTTTAACAGGCAGAACTCATCAAATTAGAGTTCATCTAAAAGAGATAGGTCATCCCATTATTGGTGATTTTAAATATGGCAATAAAAACACTAACTTTGACTCTTTATCGTTAAAAAAGAGGCTTTATTTACATTCATTAAAGGTGCAGTTGCCAAATTTTTTTGGTAAGGAGTTAAAAATTGAAACTCATAAAAACTTGCAAGCTGAAGACTATTTAAAAGTTTTTAGGACAGATTCTTAAGGTATAATCTAGCTATTTCTTAGTTTTTTTCTTGGTTTCTTTTTCAGAAGTATTTTCTGCGTCATCTACAATAATCTTATTAAATTGAGATTGACTACAAAGACCAAGCAACACAACGTCACGAGGTTTAATGTTTTTCATGTTCCAATGAGTTCTATTTCTAATAGAATCAATCATAACATTAGTAGTTCCGATTAACTTTCTAATTTGAGCATTGGTAATTTCTGGATAATATTTTAACAAGTAAGATATTCCATCTGGTTTATCACCTCTTCTAGCTATTGGAGTATATTTTGTAGCTTTTTTACCAGGAGTTTTTATGCCCTTAGAGACGCTTGTGCTTAGTTTTAAAGATCTAGTAGGATCTTTTTGACACCTTTCTATCTCTTCCAATGTTAACTGACCTGATGTAACTGGATTTTGTCCAACAATACCAGAAGCCACATCTCCATCGGCAATTCCTTGTACTTCAAGTTCATGAAATCCACAAAAATCAGCAATTTGCTTGAAGGTAATAGATGTATTTTCAACCAACCAAACGACGGTTGCTTTTCGCATTAAAGGTAAATCTTGATTTGTTTGCATTTGCTTTTAAAGTTAATATGGTTTGAACTAATTTTCTAAGCCACTGATTTAATTACAGATCTTTTTTCAAGTCAACTACCAATTTGATTTAAGCAATAGCTATGTTATTTATTATTTCTCCAGCAAAATCTTTAGACTTTGATGTTAAAAATATTCCTAAAAATATTTCAAATCCACAATTTTTAACAAAAAGCGAGTCCTTAATAAAGGAATTAAGAAAATTATCTTGCAATGATCTATCAAAATTAATGAAAATTAGTGCTAAATTAGCAGATTTAAATTTTAACAGATATCAAGATTTTAGCGTTCCATTCAACATTAACAACTCTAAACCAGCATTATTTGTTTTTAATGGCGATGTGTATAGTGGCATTGATGAGAAGAATTATGATGAGGAAGATTTAGAGTTTGCCCAAAATAATTTAAGAATTTTATCTGGTTTATACGGAGTTTTAAGGCCTTTAGATTTAATACAAGCCTATCGCTTAGAGATGGGTGTTAACTTAAAAAATAACAGTAATAAAAATTTATATGAATTTTGGAAAACAGATATTGCTAATTATTTCAATCAAGAACTATTAAAAAGAGATGAAAAATTAATAGTCAATCTAGCCTCAAATGAATATAGTAGTGTTATTGATAAAAACTTATTAAATGGCAAGTTGTTAAATATTATTTTTAAAAATAATAAAAATGGAGTTTATAAAAATATTGGTATTTTTGCTAAAAAAGCTCGTGGCTTAATGGCTAATTTTATTATCAAAGATAAAGTTATAACAGCAGAAGGTTTAAAATTGTTTAATAAGGCTGGATACCAATTTAAAGAAGAATTTTCTGATGAGTTAAATTGGCATTTTTATAGTAATGGATAAATAATACTTTTATATATCAATTGTCTCAATTTCAATTGATTTTAACTTGACTTTGAAGGATTGTCGTTAAATAATGCCGTTCTTATCAAAGAGATATTGGGACGTGGCCAAGCGGTAAGGCAACGGGTTTTGATCTCGTCATGCGCAGGTTCGAATCCTGCCGTCCCAGCCATAAAGAGAGCTGTTTGACATTTATGTCAGACAGCTCTCTTTATTGTTGTGGATCAAAGTATAAGAAGCTATTCGACAAAAAGCCGTTATGTAACTTGGCTAGGTTTGCTAGCCTAGTGTAATAGGCGTTTGCAACGAGGACCTTCAGGTCCGAAGTAATCCTGCCGTCCCAGCCATAAAGTTATAATTTAATAATAAATAATATAAGATAACCATGGACAATATATCATTAATAATAATAATTGGCTTACCATTAATTGTAGCATATATATGGTATGCAGGGATTATTTCCAAAAAGAATAAAGCCAAAGAGTCTTTATCTGGAATTGATGTTCAGTTAAAGAAGCGCAATAATTTAATACCCAATATATTAAAAATAACTGCAAAGTTCATGAAGCATGAGAAGGAGTTAATTACAAAAGTAACGGAGCTTCGTAGTAAGGTAGAAAATGATTATGATGTGGATGATATTGAGAGTGTAAAGTCTCATTTAAAAGATGTTGGTGCTTTGGATAGCAATTTAGGTAAGTTGATGATATCTGTTGAAGATTATCCAGATTTAAAATCAGATAAAACTATGATTCAAGCACAACGTACTTACAATGAAGTTGAGGAGCAGATTGCTGCTGCGCGTCGTTTTTATAATTCTAGTGTTACTGCCTTAAATAATTCTATTGAGATATTTCCAGGAAATCTATTAGCTGGTCTTGCAAAGGCTAAGATTATGCCTTTTTATAAAACTGACGAGTTGTCAAAAGCTCCAATTGATGCGAATAAGTTTCTTGATTAATTAATTTTAATATCATGTCTTTTTTTTCGTTAATTACAGGAAGCTGCCTTCGTAATTTTAATACTTCAAGAAAGTCATTTATAGAGACAGAGCCCTATGAAAAAGGTTTTGCTAAACATTATGAAGAAAATATTAAACCTCATGTTGATGCTTTTGAAGAGAAGCGTATTATATCACTTAAAAAAGTTTCTATACATATAAGGATAGCAATATGCATTGTTATCATGCTATTATTTTGCACCACTCTAATATTAAATTTATTTGAATTAGATGCTAATTCGATAAAAATTCTAACTACAGTAGTTGTTTTTATATTTTGTGCTCTAGCTTTATGGGTATATGAATCTACTCATAAGTGTGATAAATATGAGAAGTTAGTCAGATCAGAAATATTTACCAAGATAATATCGTTTATTGAAAGTTTTCAATATGTTCCACAATGTTCTTTACAAAACTATACTGGTACAAGATATACTTCTTTAATAGAGCCTCCACAAAATACTGATAATTCATTTCAAAGAGTTCGAGATTTTTATAACCAAGATATAAAAGGTGATATAAGTGGTAATTATAAAGATGTAAACATTAATATATTTGGAGTTGGTATTATGGAAGATAGAGGAAAATGCTTTAAAGAGTATTTAGGCCAAACTGTAATTAGTTTTAGTTTAAATAAAAATTTTAATTCTAGTACTATGGTGGTCAGTAAATCATATATTACAGTAACTGAACTTGAGAGGGTAAAGTTAGAAGATATAAAATTTGAAAGTATATTTGATATATACTCAGATAATCAGGTTGAAGCTCGTTATTTACTTACAACATCTTTTATGAATAGACTAATAAAGCTTTCCAAATTTTTTGGAAGTAAATCTATGGAATGTATTTTTGATAATAATAAATTATTTATAAGAGTTTCTGGAGAGAAAAGTTTATTTAATTCTGGATCTATATATCAACCAGTAAATTTTGTTGAGGATTCAAAGATTTTACTAAAAGAAATGAATATTATTTTTAATATCGTGGACTCTTTAAAGATTAGCCATAATATTGGTATGTAAACTAATTTTATATTGTTAGTAATTATTATAATAAACTTAAAATGACTCAAGAAAATCAATTAAAATATCACGGTAATATTTGGTCAATTTATAAAATATTTATTGTTAATACTATCTTAAAAATTATCACCTTTTTTATATATAGCCCTTGGGCAAAGACTAGAACAAGGAGATATATTTATGGTAATTTGTCAATTTTTAATAGTAAGCTTGAGTATATAGGTAGAGGCGGGGAGATATTTAAGGCATATCTAGCAGTATCTGCTATCATTATGATTTTATCGATTGCTATAGGTGTAATGGTAGTCATATCTACAGCAGTCATGGCTAATGTTGGAGGTTCTGTTCAGTTAGCTAAAGCTTTTATAGATTATTTTTGGACATTATTTATTATATTTTTTCTAGGATATTATGCTGCTTTTGCTGGTCTTGGTTATAAATTGTCACGAACAACCTGGAAAGGAATTAAGGGCAAGCTTGATGGAAAAGCTAGAAGTTATGCGTTTTTTAGATTAAGGCGTTTAATTTTAAACATATTAACCCTTGGGTTAGCAATAGGTAGAACTGATATTTTGGCTCGTCAATATAAAATGCAAAGAATTGCTCTTGGCCAAGAAAAGTTTCAATTTTCTCTTCATAAGTCAGCTTTAGATAAAATTAATATTATTACCCTAATTTTAGCTATACCAACGTTATCTTTATCAAGAATTTACTATAAAGTAGCCATGTTAAGGATGTTTTGGAATGCTACATCTATTGAAAATGTTACATTTAAGGGTAAGCATAGTTTTGTGAGTGTTTTATGGCTTTCTATTTCCAACATGTTATTAATTATATTTACTTTAGGCTTTGCTATTCCAGTAGTAATTCACAGAACTGCTAGATATTTTGCAAAATATATAGAAATATCCGGATCAATTGAAGGCTCAAATATTTTGCAAAATTATGATCAAAAAGATGCTAGAGGGGAGGCTTTGGATGATCTTTCTTCTGGAGTTGGTCTTGATCTAGATATTGGGCTATGGTAAAAAAAATTAGGGCTAGATTTTGCCAGGGCAAGATAGCAAAAGATGATTTAGTGTATCTTCTTGTTGGCAAAAATGAGTTGGCTATAAATTACCTAGAAGAGAATAAACAATGTATTTGGCTTTACCAAGATATAACATCTTTGCCAAAACCAATAAAAAAAGAAGGAGTTCTATTTTTAAATAAGAAATATCCCAATGCACAGCTTTTTGTTGAAGATTATCAAAAAGCCAAACTAATAATTGATAAAACCTCTTTTAAAGCTGATAGGCTTCGTACTTTCTTTAAAATCTCAGCATTTTCATTATCCATACTTATAATCCTAATTATTCTAGCAAAATTATTATCCTTCCTCGTTTTAAAATATTTACCACAAGCTATAGAAAAAGATATAGGAGGATCTTTATTTGATAATATAATTAAAGAAAAGGAAATATGTCAAAACAAAGCAGCTAATAAGGCTATTAACAAAATGTTACAACAGCTTCAATCACAAATTAAAAGCAATTGGAATTATGAAATAAAAGTTATCAAGGAAGAATATAGTAATGCAATTTCTTTACCAGGAGGATACGTAATACTATTTCATAAGCTTATTGAAGAAATAGAGTCAAAAGAGGAGTTATATTATATATTATCTCATGAAATTGCTCATGTAGAAAATAGACATTCTCTAAAGAGTAGTAGTAAGGCTATAGTTACTCATAATATAATATCAGCAATTACTCAAAGTGATTCTGCAGCTTATTTAATAAGATTAATATTTGATTTAGAAAATAGCCGCAAAGAAGAATTAGAGGCTGATACTTATAGCATAAATATATTAAACAAAATGGGAATCAATATTGATGGAGCTATAGATTTTTTTGAAAGGATAGATAATGAAGCACATTATATTACAAAGAGTTTCCAATATATATCAACACATCCAATGCCAGATCAAAGAATTAAAAATATTAAGAAATACTCAAAACCATCAAAAAATAGTAAGAAGTTAATTAGCAATAAAGAGTGGAGAAGTATTAAATCCATTTGTAATTAATGAAAATTATAGATGGGTCTTGGCATTAGGGAGGTCTAGGGGAATAATCATGTTAGATATAGCTTTTATGCTTATATAAGTTTCAATTTTATATATCTTAAAATGCCTATAATTATTACCTATGGGCATATTAATCTAATCTTAAATATTAAGTAGTGCATCCTAAATGGCCTATTTTACTTGACTTTATCATTTATATATTTATCATCGACCCCCATTTAAAATTAAACTTGAAAGAATTTGGGAGATTTATGAAGAGATTTTTATTTGTATTTTTAAGTATTTTTTTAGCATTTCTGCTAATTAATAAATCAATAGCTGCTGACACTAATATAGCAACAGGCGCAACAGAAAATACTTCTGGCGGCTCTTTTTCTAATGGTCATAGTGTAAGCTTTGTGGGAATTAGTGGTGGTACATTAAACGTTAACCATGTTGGATCACTTGGAACAGCTGATATATTAAATGAATCTTCAAATGGCACTAACAACATTGGTCATATAGAATTTACGAATATTGGTGAATTAGATATTGATGGCGTAGTTGGAACCAGCACTAGTTTAATAGATAAAATCACTTTAACCAGTAGCTCTACTGTTGTTTTTAATGATGAGATTAATGTAGCCAATGGTGTCATTACAGATACCGATAATGCTGGATCAATTAGATTTGCAGGAATTGGTGATGGGTTTTTAGTTAATTCTGTTATTGGTGGAGACGGTTTGGGTGCATCTGGAAACTATTTTAACAATATTGATATTACTAATGATAATGGCGGAACTATAACTTTTAATAATAATATTTTTACAAATATAACACAAATTAGTGCAAATAATACAATGCACATTCTTAGTAGTGCTACTGATGTTAATTTGGGTACTTTAACTCTAAGTCAAGCATCTACTTCTCTTATATTAGACACCGATGCTAATGCAGCTTCATATTCTTCTGGTTCTACTGCGAGTTTAACAATTGCCAATGGTAAAGCATTAAATATTTCTGGTGGCGCTTCAACATTAAATGGTGCGGCAACTTTTGGCATTGATTATAGCGCATCAGAATCATTTACATCAAATGCTGCCGTTACTGTTACTGATGGTATGGAACTTACTTTTGATTATTCTAATGCAACTGATCTAAATGTTGGTGATCATACTTTTCTTTCAACAACAAATACATTAACTGCGAATGATCCCAATTCTTATCAAATATCTGATAATTCCATATTACTAAAATCAACTGTATCTAAGAATTCAGAGACATTAGTTTTAAGCAATGTATTAGATGAGGATGTAACAATACTTCTTGGTGAAGAAGAGACCTATCATATGAATTATCTTTTGGATGATTCTCTTGGCTCTACAATTAGAACTGAATTATTAAAAATTCAAGACCAAGAGACTCTTGAAGTATCTCTAGATTCATTAGAGCAAGAAAGAAATAATATGGTTCAAACTACTTCCTTAGATATTTCTAATAGAGTTCAAGACGTTATTAATTATCGTACTATGGCTCTAAATTATAATTATATTGGTTTTTCTTCTGGTAACGAACAAAGAAGAAGAGGTAGTATATGGGGTGAGGTATTTGGCGGTTACGTTAGCCAAGATGAGAGATTAGATGAAGAAGGATACACTTCTACTCTTGGTGGTGCAGTATTTGGTGGAGATGGTGTTATTAGGGGGTCTTCCATAGATACTACAGTTGGCTTAGCTGTATCTTATGCTAATGCTAATGTAAAAGGTGATTCAATGGCTAGTCAAAATACTGACATTAATTCTTATCAGGTAACTTTATATAACAATATTGTCGCTAGTAATGGTATGGGTTTATTTAGTGAAAGTTCTGTAACAGCTGGATATAATCAATATGAGTCTAGTAGAAATATAACAGTAGGAGCAATTAGTGAAATGGCCAATGCGGATTATAATGGTACTCAATTTAGTGCCAAAACTGGTCTTGGTTATAATTTTAAGTTTGCTAATAAGCTATTTTTATCTCCAAATGTTTCAATAAAATATTCTTCCTTAACTCTAGAAGATTATACTGAAACTGGAGCTGGAGATTATGGTCTAGAAGTTGAGAATGAAATTTTTGATACCGTTTCAACTGATCTGGGACTTAGAGTAATGGGGCAAATTGATACTGGTAGTTCTAATTACGATATATTCCCACAGGTAAACTTATCTTGGACTAGAAATTTAGATACAGATGGTAGGGAGGTTGAAACCTCATTCATTGGTGGAACTGATACACAGAAAAATGTAGGTATTGATCTAATAGAAAATATTTTTAATGCAGGTCTTCAGTTTAATATAGAAAGTAAAGATTCTGCATCTTTTATAATAAAGTATGAGCTACAAGGTGCTAAAGATTATTTAGGGCATTTGGGCTCTATTAGATATCGTTTAGCATTTTAGAGGATTATATCACATTGCTAGCAAATTTATTTCCTAATTTTTTAATAAAATCCTTTGAAAATTAATATTTTTCAGTCTAACATCCCTTGGTTTTAGTTACTGCAATAGGCTAAATGCTTTAATATTTTCCATCGTGGCTTTAAAACAAGGTGTAGCATTGGCAATCGGTGCTTAAATTTAATTTAATAATTTAATAATTTAGTGCAAAAAAAAATCGTACAAAAATCTTTTGGAAAATCTTTTAGGGTTAATAATATTATTACTTCTCAAAAAGTTAGGGTCATTGATGAAAGTGGTAATATGCTTGGAGTTATGGATTTACAAGCTGCCTTAGAATTATCCAACAAAGCTGGTTTAGATTTAGTTGAAGTATCTCCAAATGTTAATCCTCCAGTTTGCAAAATCACCAATTTTGGCAAGATGAAATATGAGATGCAAAAGAAAGCAAGTGATTCAAAAAAGAAACAAAAGGTTGTTGAAACCAAGGAAGTAAAATTATCTTTAAATATTGGTGACGGTGATTATGATGTAAAATTAAGACAAGTTGCTAGATTTATTGAAAAAGGCGATAAAGTAAAAATCTCAATGAGAATGAAAGGTAGAGAAATGACACATCTTGATTTGGCTACAAAAATGATGGAAAGAGTTGCTAAGGATATTGAAGGATTTGCTAAATTTGAAATTATGCCAAAGATGGAAGGCAGACAGATGGTTGGAATTGTAATTAAAAAGTAGATGTAATTTAAAAATAACTAGGAATATTTTATTAGATCTACTAATAATAGATTTAAATATGGCCGCAAATTATTTTTTTGCATAAATTTATAACAAATAAAATTTAAGATGGGATCTATCGTCGATAAATTAATAGCTATTGTTAAAAAAAAGAAAGTTAGTAAAGACCTTCTATTTGAAAAGTATCTTAAAGTATTTTATGGCGAATCTAGCGCTAATGATTTAGAAGACTACCCTAGTGATAGCCTTGTAAAATTATGTTTATCTAGTTTCAAATTATTTTCTAAAAAATCTAAAGAAGAATTCAAAGTTAGAATTTATAATCCAACAATTGACTCGGACGGTTTTGAATCTGAGTTTACTATATTAGATGTTGTTAATAATGATGCTCCATTTTTAGTTGATTCTGTTATTATGCAGTTTGATAAAATGGGTATTGAGGTTAAAAATGTAATTCATCCAATTTTTGCCGCACAAAGATCAAACAATGGAGAATTAAGCAGTTTAGACTCAAAAGGTGAAGATCATGAATCAGTGATACAGCTTCATTTAGCTCATATATCATCTCAAAAAGAGTTAAAGGAAATAGAAATTTGCCTAAAAAAAATATTGGAGTCAGTGCATCTAGTCGTTAAGGATTGGAAAAATATAGTTACAATAGCTAGAAAATCAGGTGAGGAGTTAAGTAAAGTTAAAAAATCAAAACTAGATGTTGAAGAGGTTAAAAAATTTGTCCAATGGATATGTGATGATAGTTTTATATTTTTAGGTTCTTGTGAATATGACCTAGTTACAAAAGATGGAAAGTACACTTTAGAAGAGGTTAAAAAAAATAATCTTGGTATCTTTAGGTCAAAACATAGTGAGATAAAGCCTAACCCATCTGATTATTCAGTTAAAGATGTTCATGATCTTGTGAAGAATCCTTACTTGGTTGAAGTTTTAAAATCTCGTTACAAGTCACAAATTCATAGAAGTGTAAATGCTGAAAGGATAAGAGTGCAAAAATTTAATGATAAAGGTGAGGTAACCGGTGAATATCGTTTTATAGGTTTATTTACTTCTTCTGTTTATTATCAAAGTGCTGATTTAATACCAATTATTCGTAAAAAAATTACTAGAATAATAAAAGAGGCTAATTTTAAGCCTCATGGGCACAGCGCTAAGGATTTAGCCTCAATTTTAGAGTCTTATCCAAGAGATGAATTATTTCAAATAGAGCATGAAGATTTACTTAGGATATCGTTGGGTATAGTTGCTATGTCTGGTAGGCCTATAGTTAGATTTTTTGCTAGGAATGATAAGTTTGAAAGATTTGTTAGCTGTCTAATTTTTATTCCAAGGGATCATTTTAATACCTATGTAAAGGAAGAAATTCATCTTTTATTAGAAGAATGTTACAAAGGTGAAGTTCTTGGTTCTTATATTCAAGTTACTGAATCTAGTTTAACTAGATTACATATAATTGTTAGGACTGATGACAATATTCCAAAAGTTAATTATAGCGAAATTGAAAATAAGATTGAAGATCTTAGTGAGTCTTGGGTTGATGATTTTAGACAAGAGGTTAGTGAGAAATTTGATAGAAAAATAGCTAAAGAGATAATTCATAATTATCAAAATGCTTTTTCAATAAGTTATACTCATAGATTTGATGCTAAAGCAGCTCTGTATGATATATCTTCTATTAATAAAGCTATTAGCGAGCACGGGTTGGTATTTGATTTATATAAGTCATCCTCTACTACCGATGATGCTAGTGAAATTAAAATTTATACTATTGACAAAAAACTACAGCTTTCAGATGTAATGCCAGTTCTTGATAGTTTTGGTTTTAATATTATTCATGAGCATACTTACTTGGTTTCACCAAAGCATTGTGATAGAGTTTGGGTTCACTATTTTAACGTTAATTTAAGTAAATCTGGTGATAAGTTAACTTCTCAAATAATAGATAATTTTAGAGATACAATTAGCAAGATATATCAAGGTAAAGCCCAGATTGGTCATTTAAATAGAATGGTTGTAGCTGCTAATTTAAATAATAGAAAAATTTCCTTGCTTAGGGCATATAGTAAATATTTATACCAAGCTGGTTTTAGATATAGTCAGAAATACATTTCTGATACATTAGTTAAATATCGCGATACTACTAAGCTAATTATTGAGTTATTTGATGTCAAATTTAATCCATCAAGTAAAGATCGCCAAAATACAATTTCTAAAATTTCTGACCAAATAGAGAAAAATTTAGTAAAAGTTACAGATAGTACGGATGATTTAATCTTGCAAAGATTTGTTAACATAGTAGAAGCAACCATTAGAACTAATTTTTTCCAATTAGATGATTCTAATCAATTTAAAGATTACATATCTTTCAAATTTGATTGTTCTAAAATTCAAGATTTAGCATTACCGGTGCCATATGCTGAGATTTTTGTATTTTCTAATGATGTTGAGGGTGTTCATTTGCGTGGCGGTAAGGTTGCACGTGGAGGACTTCGTTGGTCAGATCGTCACGAGGATTTTAGAACTGAAGTTTTAGGTTTAATGAAAGCCCAAATGACTAAAAATGCCGTTATTGTTCCAGTGGGCTCTAAGGGTGGTTTTATAGTTAAAACTGATACTTCTAATATGAGTAGAGAAGAGATAGCAGAGGTTGGAGTTAAATGTTATAAAACTTTCTTAAAGGGAATATTAGATATTACTGACAATGTAGTTGATGGTAAAATAGTTTACCCAGATAATGTTGTAAGATATGATGAGTCTGATCCTTATCTGGTTGTTGCCGCAGATAAAGGCACGGCAACTTTTTCTGATATTGCTAATGATATTTCATCTCAATATAATTTTTGGTTAGGTGATGCCTTTGCTTCAGGTGGTTCTGTTGGCTATGATCACAAAAAGATGGGAATTACTGCAAAAGGAGCATGGATATCGGTTAAAAGACATTTTAGCGAAATGGGTATAGATACTCAGACACAAGATTTTACATGTGCTGGTATTGGAGATTTATCAGGAGATGTATTTGGTAATGGTATGTTGCTTTCAAAGCACATTAAGTTAATAGCCTCTTTTAATCATTTACATATATTTTTGGACCCAAATCCAAATATTGCCACATCTTATAAAGAGAGGCAAAGAATGTTTAATTTACCAAGGTCTAGTTGGGCCGATTATAATTCAAAGCTTATATCAAAAGGTGGGGGAATTTTTGAAAGAAGTGCTAAAACTATTAAATTATCAAAGGAAATTAAAAAAGTTTTAGATATTGAAGAATCTTCATTAACTCCAGATGAATTAATTGTGGCAATTTTAAAATCTCCAGTTGATTTGCTGTGGAATGGTGGAATTGGAACTTATATTAAGGCGGTAAATGAAAGCCATATGGATGTTGGTGATAGAGTTAATGATGTAGTTAGGATAAATGGAGCCGATCTAAGATGTAAAGTAGTTGGAGAAGGTGGTAATCTTGGTCTAACCCAGCAAGGTCGTATTGAATATGCTATGAATGGCGGTAGAATTAATACCGATTCTATGGATAATTCTGCTGGTGTGGATTGCTCAGATCATGAGGTTAATATTAAGATTGCTTTAACACAAGCCATGAAGTCAGGAAAGATTTCTTTAAAGCAAAGAAATAAGATTTTGGAGTCAATGACCAATGAGGTTGAAGATTTAGTACTAGATGACAATATACTCCAAACTCAAACAATAACCATGTCTCAATCTAAGGGTCCTATAGCACTTGGTGATCATGCTAGATTTTTAGAGAGATTAGAAAAGATAGGGTTATTAAACCGTAAAGTTGAATTTTTGCCAAGTCAAAAGCAAATAGACAAAAAACAGTCTGATAAAGTAGGAATGAGTAGGCCAGAGTTATGTATTATGCTTTCTTATTCAAAAATGGATTTATATAATAATCTCATAAATTCTAGCTTGGTTAAAGACAAGTATTTTGAGAAAATGCTCTTTAGTTATTTTCCAAAGGTCTTGCAAAAAGATTTTAAAAATGAAATTATTACTCATCAATTAAGATCTGAAATTATTGCTACACAAATTGCCAATATGGTCGTAGGAAGGTTAGGTATTAGTTTTGTTAGTCAGGTTGCTAGAGATAATGGTTTTAAAATTGCTGATATTGCTCGTAATATTATAATAGTTTTTGAGTCATTTAAATTAGAAGATATTTGGCAAGAAATAGAATCTTTAGATAATAAAAAAGTTCCAGTTCAGATTCAAGTTAGAATGTTTTCAGCAACTAATAAGTTGCTTGAAAGGTCAGTATTATGGTTGCTTAGAAATCTTAAATCAAAAGATATAACTTCTACGGTTAATAAGCTTAGACCTATGATTGATAAGTTATCAGCTAATTTAGAAAATTTATTAGCCGGAGCTTCAAAAGAAGCCTATTATAAAAATGTTGATGCTTATCAAAAATGTGGAATTAATACAGATTTAGCAAAGAAAGTTTCTGCTATGGATCCTCTAGGTTCTGCTTATGACATTATTGATGTTAGTGAAAAATCTAAGGTTAGTATTAATGTTACAGGTCAAATTTACTTTAAGGTAGGAACTAGAATTCATCTAAAATGGTTAAGAACAAGAATTTCTAATTCAAGTGTAGATAATTATTGGCAAAGAATTTCTACCAAAACTATATTAGAAGATCTTTATAATTATCAGATGAGAATAACAAAAAGTGTTGTAAATTATAGTTGTAAAGGTAAAAAATCTTGTAATAGTAATGAAGCTCTTGATAAATGGATTGAGAGTGAAGATTTCTTAATTGAAAGATATGATAGATTTATTAATGATTTTAAATCTCAAGTACATCCTGATTTATCCATGTTTATTGTGGCCCTAAATAGAATAAAAGCTTTAATATCTAAAATTTAGCGGTCGTGGTGGAATTGGTAGACACGCAACGTTGAGGTCGTTGTTCTCAATTATGGGATTGGAAGTTCAAGTCTTCTCGACCGCACCAATTTAGCGGCAATATTTTGATTTTGCTAAATTAATTAAAAATAATAAATTAAATAAAAATTATGAAAATCTTAGTTCTAAAAGAAAAAAATGCTAATGAGAGAAGAGTATCTCTAACCCCTGACTTAATTTCTAAATATAATAAATTAGGTTATGAAATATCAGTTGAATCTGGAGCAGGTGAAAATAGCAATATTACTGATAAAGATTTTAAAGATGCTGGAGCTAAAATTGTTAAAGACATAAAAACAGATGTAGCAAATGCTGATATTATTTTAACTGTTCAAACTCCTAGCCAGGAAGATATTAAAAAATTATCTAAAGTAAAGAAAGGCGCTATGTTACTTGGAAGTTTAAGCCCGTATACACAAAAAAGTAGTGTTGAGATTTATGGTGAATATAACATTTCTGCCATTGCTGCAGAATTATTTCCAAGAATTACTAGAGCCCAATCAATGGATATTTTATCATCTCAAAGTAATTTAGCAGGATACAGAGCTGTTATTGATGGTGTTTATGAGCTAGAAACTGCAACCCCTATGATGATGACTGCCGCTGGAACTATCTCACCAGCAAAAATTATGATTATTGGTGCTGGTGTTGCTGGTTTACAAGCAATTGCAACTGCTAAAAGGCTTGGAGCAGTAGTGAGTGCTTTTGATGTTAGGGCAGTTGCTAAAGAACAAGTTGAGTCTTTGGGCGCTAAGTTTATTGAGGTAAAAAATACTGATGACGGAGAAACTAAAGGCGGATATGCTAAAGAAATGAGTGCTGAGTACAAGAAACGCCAAGAAAAGGCTATTTTTGATAATATCATCAAGCAAGATATTGTTATTACAACTGCTTTAATTCCAGGAAAGCCAGCTCCAAAAATTATTACTAAAGAAATGGTAAAAAATATGAAAGAGGGTTCGGTTATTATTGATATGGCAGCTCTTATGGGAGGCAATTGTGAATTGACCAAAAAAGATGAAATAGTACAAAAAGACGGCGTTAAAATTATTGGTTACAGTAATATTCCAAGCAGAGTTGCACAAGATGCTTCTAAGCTTTATTCTAAAAATCTTTATAACTTTATTGACTTAATAACTGATAAAGAAAAGAAGTCTATCAAATTAGATATGGAAGATGAAATAGTTAAATCTTCTTTAATTGCTCATCAAGGTAAGGTTCTTTTTAAATAATTCTGGACTTACTTTGAAAAGTAGAGTTTGCAATAGCATATAATAGGTTAGTAAAAAAAGGTTATACTACCTGTAGTGATTTACGTAAGTCCCAAATTTAATGTATTTAGGACATTATCTAAGCTTATTATCTTGCTTTTTATTGAAGGTTATTTAATTTTTATAGGTCTTTAAACCTATTTTCCAAGAGCTCATGATGGATAAAGAAAATTACAATCTTAATGAAAAGATCAAATTAGAAATATTAGAGTTTCTTGAGAATAATTCTAAGAAGAATGTTAATAAAATATTCTTTGATTTACATCCAGCTAATCAGTCAGACCTAATATCAGCAATCTCATCAGAGGACAGGGAGAAGCTTTTACTTTTTGTTGGCGCTAATATTGATGCGCAGTTTTTATCTTATTTAGAAAATGACCTTAAGAGTGAAGTTATAGAGTTTTTAGGTGCAAAAAATAGTGCCAAAGCCATTAATAAGCTAGAGGTTGATGATGCTGTCGAAATTATTGAAGATTTAAAAGATGATGGAATTAATAAAATTTTAAACCATGTTCCAAAAGTAAAAAGAAATGAAATAAAAGAGGTATTATCATACAGTGAAGATACTGTTGGTAGGGTAATGCATCAAGATTTTATTGCTCTTCATAAGGACTGGACTGTTGCCCAGGCAACGCGTCATTTGCAAGACCATCAAGATTTGCCTGACGACTTTCATTATGTTATAATTGTTGATGATAACTATTCGCCAATTTCAGAAATACCTGTTAGCAAGATTTTGGTTAGCAGAAAAAATACTTTAATATCAAACATCATGTCAGATGAGATTGATTTAAAGAAAATTAATGTCAACTCTGACCAAGAAGATGCTGCCAGATTGTTTAGTAAATATTCTTTAACTTATACTCCAGTTGTTGATGATAATGACATTTTAGTTGGAGCCATTTCAGTTGGTGATGTAGTTGATATTATTGAAGAAGAGGCCGAAGAGGATTTATTATTGCTTGGTGGTATTAATAATAGTAATTTATATTCTTCATCATTTTTAACGGCTAGATCTAGGGCTCCTTGGCTTCTTACTAGTTTAATTACAACTTCATTAGCAGTTATTATTATTGCTTTATTTTCTCAGCAAATTCAAAAGGCTGTTGTTTTAGCTGTTTTATTACCAGTAATTGCATCATTAGCTGGAAATGCTGGCACTCAGGCTTTGACGGTATTAGTTAGAAGTATTGCTACTAATGAAATTAATAATATTGGCGCTGTAAAAGTTTTATTTAAAGAGGTTTGGGTTGGCTCTTTAAATGGTTTATTCTTATCCATTACGGCTGGAGTTGTTTGTTATTTATGGCAAGATAACCTATCTTTAAGCTTTATTTTAAGTGTGGCTATATTTTTGACAATAATTTTGGCTGGATTTTTTGGAGCAATTATTCCAATATTACTTAACAAAATGAAGTTTGATCCGGCAATTTCTTCCGGAGTCTTTCTTATTGCTATTACCGACACTAGCTCATTTTTGATATTTCTAGGGTTGGCATCAATATTTATTTTATAATATGGTTAAGAAAATAACGGTTAATTGTAGTTTTTCTGGAAGTCAACAACCAGTTACATTTTATATTGGAGATAGTGCTGTTGAAAAGAATCCTATTGGTTTTCAGAGTAAATGGTTAGATGAGACAAAAGGTGGTTCTGTGCCTTCAAAGTTAATGGATTCTCTTGTTAAAATTAAAGCAATATCTGATGAACATCAAATTCCTTTTGAAGATTTATATGATCATGTAATTAAAGAAATTGAGAGTGGCAAAACATTGCAGGATGTTAATATAAGCAATCAAGAAAAAACTAAGGCAATAAAAGAGAGTGAAGCTCAGGACTTAGATCCGGATGAGGAAGTTAGCAAAGAAGTTAAAGAGGAAGATGTAGAGGTTAAGGAGGTTGTTCAAGAGAATATTCAAGCAGTTATTAATAAAGAAGATGATGATGAAGATGAAGAAGATGAAGAAGATGATGAAGAAGATGAAGAAGATGATGAAGAAGATGAAGAAGATGAAGAAGATGATGAAGATGATGATGATGATGAAGATGATGAAGATGAAGAAGATGAAGAAGATGAAGATGATGATGAAGATGATGATGAAGAAGATGAAGAAGATGAAGAAGATGAAGATGAATATGATTATGATGAAGATGATGAAGATGATGAAGATGAGCATGACGAAGAAGGCGATAATAATATCAAGGAAGAAAGTAAGGAGATTAAAAGTGAGTAATAAAAATAAACATATTGTTGTTTTATTGGGTGGATGGAATAGCGAAAATGATGTTTCTAAAACTAGTGGTGAAGCAGTATTTAAATCTTTAATTGATATGGGATACAAAGCTACAAAGCTTGAATTTGACAGAGATGTTGCTAGAAAATTAATAGGATTAAAGCCAGATATTGTTTTTAATGCACTCCACGGACATTTTGGTGAGGATGGAAAAATACAAGGTTTGTTGGATATTTTAAATATTCCTTATACTCATAGTGGAGTTTTGCCAAGTTCTATTTGTATGAATAAGGTTTTATTTCGTGATATTTGTAAGTCTTATGATATTTTGGTGCCTTCATTTGATGTTTTAAGAAAAGGTGATGATGTAAATAATCAAAAAGTTATTAATAAAATAAAGAAACCTTTTGTTATTAAACCAATAGATGAAGGTTCTAGTGTTGGAGTTGAAATAATTTTAGAAGATATGGATTTTGATATTGCAAATTATAAGTGGATCTATGGTGACGAGATAATTATTGAAAAGTATATTAAGGGAAAAGAGCTTAATGTTGCAATTGTTGACAATAAAGCCTTGGGAGTTATTCAGGTTGTTCCAAAAAATAGTTTATTTTATGATTATAAATCAAAATATACTTCTGGCATGACGGATTACATAGTGCCTAAAATTAGTGATACAAAAACCAAAGAGCTTTTGGATCTTGCCTTAAAATGTCACAAAATAGCCAAGTGTAAAGATATTAGCAGGGTAGAATTTCTACTTGATGATAAAGATAATAAGTTTTATTTGCTAGAAATAAATACTCATCCTGGACTTACACCATTATCATTGGTGCCAAAGATAGCAAAGAATCAAGGAATATCTTTTGATGATATGGTTGAATATTTAGTTAATAATGCTTCTTGCAATTAGATTTTATATAAAATGATAAAATTAAAAGAAATTATCTCTAAATTTCTATTAAAGTTCTCTTTTATTAGATTTTTAAGATCATTTTATTACGGCAGGATTAATCCTTATTTGAAATTTTGCTATTATCTGACTTTATTGGGCACTATCATTTCTATCCCTTATTTTATCCTACAAAATAAAGACTATCTATTGGTTTTTAAAAATAGATTTATCAATGAATATATTGAATTTATTGATGAAGATGAAGATTTTTACAGTAAGGTTATAATAAAGGGTAATAAATACACTGATTATGATATTTTATCTAAAATAGTTAGAGATGAGATTAATAATTTTTCTGCTAATAAGAATAATTATTTAGACTCTATTATTAAATCTATTAAAAATAAAATAGAAGCATTGCCTTGGATTAAAAATGTTATTATTTCTCGTAACTTGCCAAGTGATTTAATTATTAAAATTCAAGAATATGAACCTTTTGCTATTTGGCAGAATGCAAATAAAAAATATATTATTGATAAAAATGGTAAGATAGTAACACAAGTTAGTGATGTTGCACAATTTTCTGATTTATTAATTTTATCTGGAAAGAAGGCTAATTTAAATGCTAATTCTTTATTTAATATTCTTGCAGCAGATTTAGATATTAGTCAAAATATTTATTCTGCAACTTGGGTTGGCTCAAGAAGGTGGAATATGATGTTTAATAATGACTTATTGGTGAAGTTTCCGGAAGAAGACATGCAAAAAGCTTGGAAAATTTTAGTAAAAATTTACAATACGCCAGGATCTTTAATTGATTTAAAGGCAATTGATCTTAGAATTAGTAATAAGATTTATTTGGAATATGATGATAATTCAATCAAAGATTTAAAATCTCTATGAGGTATTTTTTATTAATAATTTTTTTATTATTTGGTACTGCATCTTTCGCTAAGAATGGTAAGGTGTTTTGGTTAAATAAAGATAATATCTTAAAAGAGGCCAATAGGAATTCTCCTACAATGAATAGAATAAAATCCTCACTTTTTTTGGCCACGCTGGATCAGAGTCAGAATTTAGAAAAATATCAGCCAAAATTAGCTGGTGATTTTAGTCATTACAAAACCAATCAAACTCCTTTCATAGCATTTTCTCCTGTTGAGTCTCCAGTTTCAAAATTGTCTTTAGGGGTTACTAAAGATTTCTCTACTGGAATGAGTATGGGAGTTTACAATAATTTAGAAAAAAGAAAATATGATGTTTTTGGAACCGATGCCAGAAATTATGTTTCGGTAGAATTTACTATGGATCTTTACAAAGATATTTTTGGTAGCACCTCTAGGTCTCAAATTAAATATTTGGGATATGAAAAGGACATTGCCTCTTTTCAAAAAAAAATTGATGAAGAGATTTTTTTAGTAAATTTAAATAAGATTTACTGGGCAATCATTTTAAATGAGGAAGCAATAAATATTTCTAAAGTACTTCTTAAAATTGCCAAAAAACAAGAGCGTGATATTAAGAAGCGTTACAATGATGGAATTTCTGATTTAGAAGATTTAGTACGTCAATCTTCGCAAGTAGCATCAAGACAGCTAGACATATCAAACTTAAAAAATAAAAGAGAGCTTTATATTCTTGATTTAAAAAAGTTAATTCCTTCAATAGCTGATATGAATGTTAAAATTGCTAAATATGATTTAGAATCTCAAGATAAATGGATAAAAAGGTTTATTGCTGATATTGGTAGCAAAAGGCAGCTACCAAAAGATTATACCTATTATGATGAAATTGTTGAATTAATTGGTAAATCTTACAAATATCAAAAAAAGGTAACTAAAAATTACAGTGATATGGATCTTGAATTATACTCTCAATATGACCATTTTGGTCGAGATAGTTCTGGTTTAGAAGCTTTTAATAATACTTATGGCAGCGCTCAAAATGCATATACTGTTGGTGTTAGGGCCAGTATTCCAATTGGTAATAGCAAGAATAAGTCTAAAATTATTAAAGATAATATACAAAAAGCTGATTATTTGGCTAGTAAAAGAGAAATTATGGCTAATATTGAGTCCTATCACACTCAAACAATAAAGAATATAAAAATATTGCAAGAAGCATTAAAATATCAAAATAACAATGCTTCAGGCTTAAAGAAAGTGACGAGATTAAGTAAAAAGAAATATCGCCAAGCAAGAATTTCTCTTAATGATCTAATTAATGACCAAGATTTATATCTAAAAAGCTTATTAACTAAGAATGATATTAAATTGTCTATTATTAATCAGGTTTTAGATTATTTAACTGTTTTTACTTCTAGCCCTTATTCTTTTGCTAATTGAATTTTGTAAATAGACCATGTCAAAAATAGCAGAATTTTTTATTAATAATCCTAAATTGGCAGTAATGCTGTCTTTTTTTATGTTGCTTGCAGGAATTATGGGCTTAAAGAATATTAACGCTGAAACGAATCCTGCTGTTGATTTTGCTACTGCAATTATTACCACTTCTTATCCTGGAGCCTCTTCTAGTGATATTGAAACTAAAATAACTAAGCCAATAGAAGATGAGGTTAAAACGGTTAGTGACATAAAAGATGTTAGATCCATTAGTCAGCCAGGTCTTAGTACCTTAATTGTTAGGGTTGATATGGATAAAAAAGGTGTTCATGTTCCAGAGATAATGTCTGACTTGCAAAAAGCAGTTGACAGAGTTTCAGATTTTCCAACAGACCTAATAGACTTGCCTGTATTTACCGAAATAAAATCAGAAGAATTTCCAGTAGTAGTTTTGGCAATTATTGGCAGTAATAATAATAGAAAAAGAGATATTGTTGCAGATCTTCTAAAAGAAGAAATTGAGGACAATAAGGGCGTTAAATCTGTATCTTTAGATGGTTACAATGAAAGAAGGTTCAACATTGATCTAGATCCAGACAAGATGTTAAAGTTTAACATAGGTATTAATGAGGTTTTACAAAAAATAGAATCAAGAAATATTAGTGTTCCTAGTGGCAATTTAAAATCATCAACAGATCAGGTTTTAACAAGAATAGAAGCTAAAATTAACAATTCTCAAGAGTTAATGAACATAGTTATTCGTTCTAACTTTAATGGTAATTCAGTTACTCTTAAAGATATTGCTAATATTGTTGATGGCGAAGAAGAGCCAAAAATAATTGCTCAATACAATTCTAAAAATACTACTCTCTTAACCATTATGAAGAAGTCTAATGTTGATACTTTAGAATTGGTTGATGCTGTTAATAAAAAAATTGATCAATTTAGAGATATTTATGGTCAAGAATTATCATTTGAGATAGCGCATGATGAATCTAATCAGGTAAAACTCAGATTATCTATTTTAGCAGGTAATGCCACGGCTGGTTTGATCATAATATTAGTTTTCTTATTTATTTTTTTACCAGGAAAAATAGGTATTAGCACTTCTTTTACTTTGCCTTTATCTGTTATGGCTACAATTGGCTTAATGTATGCAATTGGAATAAATTTAAATACTGTAACCATATTAGCATTGGTTATTGTTTTAGGTATGTTGCTAGATGATAGTGTCGTTGTAAGTGAAAGTTTTGTTAGATATTTACATAGAGGTATGGAACCAAGACAAGCAGCAGTACTGTCCATAAAGAGATTATGGCTGCCAATATCAGCAACCTCTTTTACAACTATTGCAGCATTTTTACCAATGCTTGTAACCAAAGGTATTATGGGAAAATTTATTGGCTGGATTCCAATAATAGTTTCATTAGCTCTTTTACTAAGCCTTATTGAATGTTTCTTCTTATTACCAGCAAGACTTGCTTTAGGAAAATTTAATATCAAAAAATTAAAGAATAACGAAGAAGAAGATTGGTTTAGTAAATTTGAAAAAAAATTTGAACGATTAATATGTTCTTTAATTAAAAAAAGATATTACGTTTTACTGTCATTTTTTGGCATAATAGCAATTTCAGTTTTTATGATGTTTTTTGCTAATAAATTTATTTTATTTCCATCTGAGCAAACAGAAATTTACATTGCTAGATTTAAGGCTGAAAGAGGTAGCCGTCTTGAACATACTTCTAATGTTATGAGTCAAATATCTAGTAAGATAAAAGAAAAAATGGGAGATAGAGTAAAACATATTTTAGGCAATGCTGGAATAACAGATGAAGATGCCTCTCAGCCCAAATACAGTGAGGGAGATGATGTTGGTTATTTAAAAATCTATGTAGATGAGGATACTCAGTACAATATGCATTACTCAGAATTTCTTAAGCAATTAAGGTCAATAGAATTTGATGGCATTAAAGAAATAACATTTGAGACTGTAGTTAATGGTCCTCCTGTTGGAAGTGATATTGACGTGACTTTTAGATCAAATAATTTTAATGATATTAATCAATTAATAGAGTTGGTCAAAAATGATTTAAGTAAAGTAAATGGAATTCAAGATTTAGGAGTGGGAGATGTGTTAGGGGAGGATGAAGTCTTTATTAATATTGATTATGAAAAAGCAGATAGGTTGGGTTTGTCAATAAGTACAGTAGGAAACTCAATAAAAACTGCTATTGCTGGTTCTGTTGTCTCTAAGGTTACTTTGGAAAATAAAGACATAGATTTATTTGTTAGGTTTAAAGAGTCATCCAGAAAGTCTGTTGCTGATTTAGAAAAAATTAAAATAATGGATATTAGAGGCAATTTAGTGCCGTTAAAGAATTTTGCATCTTTTTCTAGGAAAGGCGGCTCTCCTTTTATTAAAAGATATGACTACAGAAGGTCAAAAACATTATTTGGTAATGTTAATGACAATATCATAACCGCAAAAGAGGCTAATAATTATTTAAAAGAAATATTAAAAAAATATTCTGATAATTATCCATCTGTGTCAGTTAAATATGGTGGAGCTGAAGAAACAACAAAAGAATCATTAGATAGCTTGGGTAGTGCCTTCATCATAGCAATTATGGCCATATTTTCTTTAATGGTATTTTTATTTAAAAGTTACTTTAGGCCATTTATCATCATTACTTCAATTCCACTTGGTCTATTTGGTTTTTCGTTAGCCTTCTTTTTTCACAATAAGCCAATATCATTTATGTCAATTATTGGTATTATTGGCTTAGCAGGAGTTGTGGTTAATTCAGGGATAGTATTAATGAGTTACATAATGAGATTACTAGAAGAGGGTAGAGGCAAAGAGTCTTTGCATAAAACTCTTTCTTATGCTTCATCTATGCGTCTTAGATCTGTTACTATTACTTCCATTACTACATTAGCAGGGCTAGCTCCAACTGCCTATGGTTTAGGAGGTAAAGATGCCATTCTTTCTCCAATGACTCTATCTATGATGTGGGGTTTAGCGAGTGGTACTATTATGGCATTAATATGGATTCCTTGCGCTTATGCGATTTTAGATGACATAGAAAATTTACTTAATAGAATTTTAAAAAGTGACTTATGCAAGGGCAACTAAATAATGCTATTCTAGTAATATTGTTCCTCAAGACCTACTAAATTGCTTTTAGTTTATCTTTTGCATAAGTCCTGGCGCTTATGCGATTTTAGATGACATAGAAAATTTACTTAATAGAATATTTAAAACAAAAACTGAAAAATAATTAAATTATGAAAATAGGAATTGTAGGTATTACAGGAAGAATGGGCAAATCAGTTGCTAGATTAGTGATAGAAAACGAGATTACTGATGTTGCCGGTGGCATTACAAAATCTGACGATGAGCTTCTTGGTAAAGATATTGGTCAAATTTTAGGTTTAGAAAAATTAGGAGTAGAAATTTCCGATGATCTAGATGATCTATTTCAAAAGTCGGATGTTATTATTGATTTTTCAACTCCTGATATTACTTTGAGCTGTGCTAATTTGGCGGCAAAACATAAAAAAACTTTGGTTTCTGGAACAACAGGGTTAAAAGAAGAAGAGAAACAAAAATTAGTTAAGTCTGCTAATGATACGGTAATTATTTGGTCTTCAAATATGTCAATAGGCATTAATTTACTTTTTAACTTGTCTCAAGAGGTTGCGCAGATATTACATGATGATTATGATGTAGAAATTTTAGAAATGCATCACAATCAAAAAGTTGATGCTCCTTCAGGCACTGCTTTATCACTTGGTGAAGCTGTAGCTAAAGGTAGAAATCTTGACTTTGGTGAGGTTAGTAGAAAGACTAGAGATGGAATTATTGGAAAAAGAGAAAAAAATGAAATTGGTTTTGCCTCTCTTAGAGGTGGTGATGTTATTGGAGATCATAGTGTGATTTTTGCTGGAAATGGCGAAAGAATTGAGTTAACCCATAAAGCTTCAAACCGCGATATCTATGCAAGAGGTGCTATTAGGGCAGCAATTTGGTCTCAAGGTAAAGATAATGGTTTTTATTCAATAAGAGACGTTATTGGCAAAGTTAAATAAAGTAATAATTAATAATTAGTTATGAAAGAATTTATTGTTTACAAACAAGGTGCTCCATCCAAGCTTAAACTAGAATCTATGGTTGGAGATCTAGCTATTAGGCAGGATGAGGTTTTAGTCAGACATACTGCTATTGGTGTTAATTATTTTGATATTCACTTTAGAAATGGTTTTTATACATTAAATAAATTACCAGCAATTCTAGGAACAGAAGCTTGTGGTATTGTTGAAAAGGTTGGAAGTAAAATTATTAATTACAAAATTGGTGATAGAGTAGCTTATGCAACTGGACCAATTGGCGCTTACACTCATAGAAGAGCAGTTAAAAGACATTTATTAGTTAAAGTTCCAAGTGATATCTCAGATGTAGTAGCGGCAGGGTCATTATTAAAAGGCCTTATGGCACATACTTTACTACATAGAGTTTATGTTGCCACCCGTGCCAAAAGAATATTAGTTCACGGTGCTGCTGGTGGAGTGGGACAGTTTTTATGTGCTTGGGCTAAAGATTTAAATCTAGAAGTTATTGGCACAGTAGGTCATGATAAAAAAGCTGCTTATGCTAAGAAATTTGGCTGTGATCATGTTATTAATTATCGTAAAAAAGACTTCTTAAAAGAAGTTTATAAAATTACCAAAGGCAAAGGAGTTGGAGTTGTTTATGATGGCATTGGTAAGGATACAATATTAAAATCTTTAGGATGTTTATGGCCAATGGGAATGTGTGTTAGTTATGGAGAAGTATCTGGCAAAATTCCACCAATTGACATTAACCATCTTTTAATGAATTCACTTTATCTAACTAAACCAACTTTAGCTCTTTACAAAGCAAATAGAGTTGAATTAGCACTTGGAGCTGCTGAGGTTTTTGATAAAATTAAAAAAGGTATAATTAGCCCAAAAATCACAACACATAAATTTAAAGATCTAGCAAAGGTTCATAAGAAAATGGAAAGCAGGGCTACGGTTGGTTCACAGGTTTTGGTTTTTGATAAGTAAAATTCGGAATCAAACTAAATAGTTTCAATATCAAACAAAGCTTTACTCTTATTAACATCAACAGGAAGGATTTTAATGCCATGGTCTTTAGCAACTTGTAAAAAGACATTAATTTTGTCACTATTATCAATATCAAGATTCATTGAAGCAGTCAAAAATTCAACTGGGTAATTAGCTTTTAAATAGGCAGTTTGGTAGGATATTAGGGCATAGGCAGCAGCATGAGATTTATTAAACCCGTATCCAGCAAATTTATCAACCAAATCAAATATTTCACCAGCTTTATGAGCATCAATATTATTTTTTATGGCGCCATTAACAAAAATTTCTCTTTGTTTATCCATTTCTTCTTTAATTTTTTTACCCATGGCTCTTCTTAAGATATCAGCAGCTCCAAGACTGTAACCAGCTAAAACTTTGGCAATTTCCATTACTTGTTCTTGATAAACAATAACACCATAAGTTTCTTTTAAGGTTGGTTCTAAAATAGGGTGGGGATAGATAATTTTTTCTTCTCCCAGCTTTCTTTTAATGTAGGTTGGAATATTATCCATTGGCCCTGGTCTGTAAAGAGAAATTAAAGCAATAATATCTTCTAATTTGTCACATTTCATTTGTCTTAAAACCGATCTCATTCCTGAAGACTCAATTTGAAAACAGCCAATTGAATCACCTTGTGCTAACATTTTAAAGGTGTCTTCATCATCTAGTTTAATTTTATTAATATTTAAATTTAGGTTTCTATTTTTATTAACTAATTTGACCGCATCAGAAATTACGGTAAGAGTTTTTAGTCCTAAAAAGTCAAATTTTACCAACCCTGCCGCTTCAACATATTTCATGGAATAGCCAGTTGATGGCATTTGTGTTTTAGAGTCATCCAAATGTAAGGAGCAAATTTGATTTAAGGGCTTATCTCCAATTACAATTCCGGCTGCATGAGTAGATGTATGTCTAAAAAGACCTTCTAATTTCAAGGCAATATTAACTAATTTAGTAATTTGTGGATCTTGTTTTATTGAATCTCGTAAGTCTTTATCCATTTCAATGGCTTTTTCTAATGTTACGGCTTCAATAGCATTAAAAGGAATCAATTTACAAATGCGATCCACTTGACCATAAGGCATTTGTAAAACCCTACCAACATCTTTTAAAACTGCTCTGGCTTGTAATTTTCCAAAAGTAATAATTTGAGCCACCATATCTTGGCCATATTTTTCTTGTACATAAGCAATAACTTCATCACGTCTAGCTTGACAAAAATCAATATCAAAATCAGGCATAGAAACTCTTTCTGGATTAAGAAATCTTTCAAAAAGTAGGCCAAATCTAATAGGGTCAAGATCGGTAATTTTTAAAGCCCAGGCAATAATTGAGCCAGCTCCAGAACCTCTTCCTGGGCCAACAGGTATGTCATTTTTTTTGCTCCAAATAATGAAGTCGGATACAATTAAGAAATAACCACTAAAATTCATTTGTTTAATAATACCAAATTCATAATCTAGCCTTTCATTGTATTCTTTAGTTATTTCATCTTGTTTATCTTTGGCAATTTCTTCTAATTCAAATTTTAATTCTAATCTTTCTTTTAATCCTTCTTTGGCTTCAATATTTAGTTGATCAGCTTCACTTAAGCCATCTTCAGTTTGGAACTTTGGTAGAGTAGGCTCCCTATCATAGGCCATAACATGGCATTTTTTAGCAATTTTAATAGTATTTTCTACTGCTTCGGGAATATCAGAAAAAAGTCGGGCCATTTCATTGGAGGTTTTAAAGTGATGCCAATCACTCATTTTTTTGCGATTAGTTTCACTGGCATATCGACCCGTGCCAATACAAGATAAAATATCTTGGGCTTCATGCATATTGCGGTTAATGAAGAAATTATCATTAGTTGCTACTAAAGGGATATTATGCTTAAAAGCTAAATCAATTAATTTCTGTTCTATTTCATCTTCTTTTTTCTCATTATGTCGTTGCAATTCTACATAAAAATCAGACCCAAAAATTTCAATTAATTTTTTAGCTAATTTGTCAGATTTTTCCACTTGATTTCCTAGTAATAGATTACAAAAAACTCCATTTGCTCCACCACATAAAAATATTAATCCTTCCTTCTTATTTTCTAAGTTTGTTAGTGTAATATGAGGTTTTATGCCATCTTTTCTTTCTAAATAACTATTACTAACCAATTCCATTAAGGCTTGGTATCCTGTTTCATTTTTAGCAATTAATACTATTTCGCTAAGAGAATTTTCAATATCAAGGCAAGAGGCATTTTTATTGGCATCTTCATTAATATCAATAGCAACCTGACATGTAATAATTGGCTGGATATTATTTTTTTTGCAAGCTAAGGAAAATTCTAGAGCACCAAACATGTTTTGAGTGTCGCAAATACCAATAGCAGGCATTTGGTATTCTTTTGCTTTATTAATGAGTTCATTAATTCTAATTGTGCCTTCACATAAGGAATAACTAGTATGATTTCGTAAGTGAATAAAGGTATTTGGAGTTACCTTTTTGTCTTTTAGCATTTAGTCAAAGTTAATTTTAATTTTTTTCATTTGTTGGTTAAGTTTTGTTAAAACTTGCGATGAGATATCCAAATCTTCTTGGTAAGAAATAACCCCAGATGCTGGAAGAATTAAATCAATATTTTTTTCTTCACTAATAGTTGCAACTATCATATTTATTTTTTTATCTAATTGAGCTATGGATTCTACATAAGCTTTTTTTAGAGATTTTTGCTTTGTATCTAACTCAGTTTTTAAATCATTAAATTTCTTATTAAATTTTATTTCTTCTTCTTTTAAGGCTTCTTTTGATAAAACTGATTGTTTGGATTTTATTTTTTGAAGTTCTTTTTCTAGTAATTGTTGTTTTTTATCAATTTGAGTTTGATACAATTTCTCTTTTTTTGATATTTTGGCCTTAACTTGTTTCATTGCTAAAGAATTTTTTAAAACTTCTTCAACATCAATGACTCCAATATTTAAGTTAGTTTTTTGAGCAAAAGAATTGCTAAAAATTGCTAGGGTAAGAAATAAAGCTATTAATATTATTTTTTTCATAATTATTTATTAATTGATTAATAATGTTATTCTTGAACTCTATTAAGTTTAATTAAGTTCTTTCTAGGAGATTTAAAAGTTATTGGTACTTGCTCAATTATTACCGAATTTGGTTCATCATCAATGCCAAAAGCTTGTTCTTCAGTTATTGATAGGCGATTAATTAAGTAGTAAGCATTAATAATAAACCTCTGATACAAAGGTAGATAATGTTGATTAGCAATAAATTTCTTTAAAATAACAAAACTAATATCTCCAAAAACATTTTGTTTATCTTTATAGTCATAATCGGTTTCAACAATAATTTCTTTATTACTAATTAGTTTGGCTACTACTTTTTTAAATAATAAATTAATTCTTGGCTCAACTCTAAAGCCTAATCTAAAATCAATTCTAACAGCATCTTGAGGAGCAATAATTGTAACTTTATAATCACAAACATATGGTTCATCAACAATTTCAACATGTACAAACCAATAAATGCTAGCTCTTTTAGGTTGTCTTTCTAGTAAAGAATACATAATTTTCATTTCAATTTCATCTGGGTAGGATGAAGATGTCATGTAAACTAAGTGAGTTGCTGTTTTTGGTATGGTATTGTCATTGCTAACCTCAATTAATAGTGGCAAAACTTCATAAAAGTCAGTATATTTAGTGTGTCTTCTTTTAAAAATTTTGGCTTGATACCAAATCCACATGGTAGAAAATATCAAGAATCCAGCAACAAATATTATCCAGCCACCATGAATAAATTTAGCCATGTTAGCAATAAAGAAAGTTAACTCAATTATTAAATATATAGCAGCAAATGCATAAATAACTAATTTTGAGAACTTACGACAAGATAAATAAAATATGAAGAGAATGGTTGTATTCATCATTGCCGTAACAACTGCTAGACCATAAGCAGCTTCCATATTTGCAGATTCTTTAAAATAATAGGTAATTCCAATACAGCCTACACATAAGGCAAAGTTGATAGCTGGTATGTAAATCTGCCCTTTTTTAGTAGTTGGGTAAAGGGTTCTAAATTTTGGCCATAAATTTAAACGTGTTGCTTCATTAATTAAACTAAACGAACCACTAATCAAAGCCTGACTAGCAATAATAGTAGCAAATGTTGCAATAAAAATTGCTGGCAATAAAAAGAACTCAGGAACAATCGAGTAAAATGGATTTACCCCTTTTACTAATACGTTGCCTTGTTCACTTTGTAGCAACCAAGACCCTTGACCAAAATAATTAAGTAGTAAGCATATTTTTACAAATATCCATCCAAGTCTAATACTTCTTCTGTCGCAATGACCAAGGTCAGAATAAAGAGCTTCAGCACCAGTAGTACATAAAAATACAGCTCCTAAAACCCAAAATCCACCTGGATATGCTATTAATAGTTCAATGGCATATGCTGGGTTAAGAGCATGAAAAATATGTGGCGTATCTATTATGCTTAAAACTCCAAAAAATCCAATCATTGAAAACCAAATAAGCATTACAAATCCAAATAGGCCACCAACAATATTAGTTCCAAATCTTTGAACTGAAAATAAAGCTAACAAAATAACAATAACAATCGGAAGTGTATCAATATCTGGATAAATAATTCTTAAACCTTCAACAGCAGAAGAAACTGAGATAGCAGGAGTTATCAATCCTTCTGATAATAGCATACTGGCTCCAACTATGGCAAAAAATACAATCCACCATTTTTTGCCCCTAATTAACGAATATAAGGCCAGCATTCCGCCTTGTCCTTTTCTATCTACTCTTAGAACAATAATAATGTATTTTAATGTTGTTTGCAGTGTTAACGTCCAAAAAATACAAGAAAGACTTCCATAAACTAAAAATGGATTAATAACCTTGTCGCTAACTATAGCTCTTATTACATAAAGAGGCGAGGTTCCAATATCTCCATAAACTATTCCAAGAGCAATAATTACTGAAAATAAGATAGGGGGCGTTTTATGCGATATACTACGCGCAAAGGGTAGCTTGATATCAACATTAGGATTTGGTATTTGGTTTTCTGCTTTTGCCATATCTATTTTAAATGCAATATACTAACTTTCCGCCGACAATAGTCTTAATAGCTCTGCCCTTTACTTTTCTACTTTTAAAAGGTGAGTTTTTAGATTTGCTGTAGAATTTATCTGGTTCAATCATCCATTCTTGATCAAGGTCAATTAATGTTAAATCGGCTCTAGCTCCTTTTTTAATTCTTCCTCCATCAAAATTAATGATATCTGCTGCTTTGTAAGTCATTTTTGCCAATAGATCAATTAGTGGTAATGTGTTGTCATGGTAAAGCTCCAAAGAAATTGGCAACATGGTTTCTACACCAACAATTCCAAATGCAGCTTCTTGAATTGATTTATCCTTTGATGCAAGGTCATGAGGGGCGTGATCAGTTGAAATGGCATCAATAGTACCATCTTTTAAACCTTCAATTAAGCTTAATCTATCTTCTTCACTTCTAAGGGGAGGATTCATTTTGGCATTAGAGCCATGTTTTAAAATTGCTTTGTCATTTAAGGCAAAATGATGAGGACAAACCTCAACAGTTGCCTTTAAGCCTTTCTTTTTAGCATCCCTAATGGCATCTAATGCTTCCTTTGTTGAAACATGAAGAAGGTGATAATGTCCTCCTGTTTTTTCAAGGATTTCTAAATCTCTTTTTACTATTACCGACTCAGAAATATTAGGAATTCCATTAACATCAAGTTCTAAAGATACAGTACCCTCATTGATACATCCTTTATTACTTAAATTTAAATCTTCAGCATGCTGTGCGATAGGACAATTAAGAATTTTTGATTGTTCCATGGCTTTTCTCATGATGTGAGCATTCATAACTGGCAGGCCATCATCTGTAAAGCCAACTGTGCCAGCTTTTTTCATTGCAGTCATATTAGTTAACTCATTACCTTTCATATTTTTGGTAATAGCTCCATAGGTTTTAACGTTGCAATAGGCTGTTTCTTGTGCTCTTTTATAAAGATCTTTAATAATATTATCTGAATCTAAAACGGGATTAGTGTTTGGTTGGCAAACAACGGTAGTAATGCCTCCAGAAACAGCAGATTTACTTCCTGTGCTTAAATCTTCTTTATGGGTTTGTCCAGGGTCTCTAAAATGAACTTGAATATCAATTAGACCAGGGCACAGAACATGGCCATTACAATCGATGATTTGAGCATCTTTTACATTTATTTTTTTACCAATATCAGAAATTTTATTGCCAATAGTAAGCAATTGACCAACTCTATCTAGCTTGGATTCTGGGTCAATTATTCGAGCATTAATGTAAAGCACTTTTTTATCTTTATTAATACTGTCCTTGTAGGGAAAATCAAAATATGTCATCAGATATGTTATTTTAGCATTTAAGCAAGGTATTAAAAATTTTTGTCTAGCAGTTTATTTATAAGAGCTATGTTGTAAGAATAGCCTTTAATTTACCTTTTACATCAGATCTATTTATTAAAATAGTCAGTATGTAAGTGATACTAATTTTGTTAAATATTAAATCAAGAGATGTTTTTTATTTACTAATTATTTTGTTTTCATAGAATACACCACGTTTCTTAAATAAGTTGATAGTCAAACTAGTAAATGTCAAAAAATAAGGGAAAAATAGTAGCATGCCTAGACTTAGGCACAACCAAGATAACTTGCATTATTGCTGCTGTTAATGAAAGAAAAATTTCTGTTTTAGGATTTAGCTACAAGAAGTCACAAGGTATTATGGCTAGTGCAATTTCTGACATGAAATTGGCGCAAGAATCAATCTCAAAAGTAGTAAGTGATGCTGAAAAGATGGCTGGTTTTAATATTGATCGTCTTATAGTTGGTTTATCTGGTAGCCAAATAATATCGGAGAAGAAAGAAGTAAGTAATAAAATTTTTGGTAATATTGTTAAAGATTCTGATATTACCAATTTGGCTCGTAAGATTGCCAGCGAATATAAAAAAAATAATCGCGAGGTAATCCACTTAATTCCTTTAAAATACAAGATAGATAATTCTAACTATGTGCAAAATCCGCGCTATATGTCAGGAGAAAAGATAATGACAAAGTTTCATGTAGTGTCAATTGCTACAACCACTACTAAAAATATTGAAAATTGTCTTAAAAGATGCCATTTATCAGTTAATAACTATGTTTCTGAGTCATATTGTTCAGCCTTATCATTCTTAAATGATAATGAATTTAATATGGGTTCGCTTGTTATTGACATAGGTGGTGTTAGCACTTCTTTTTCGGTAATTATTGAAGGAAAATTAATTTATACAGGTCATGTTAATATTGGTGGAATTCATGTAACTAGAGACATTTCAACAATTTTAAATGTTGATTTTGAAATTGCTGAACAAATTAAAAGATTAAATAGTTCTTTAATAATAAATCCAATTGAAGAGAAAGAGTTAATAAAAATGAAAGTAGGTAGTTTTAACGATAATTTTGGTATTGTTAGAATTGCCAAGAAAGAATTAAAAGAAATTATTAGTTGTAGAATTGAAGAAATAATAGAATTAGTTAAGAAAGATTTAGATAGGAATGGTTATGGACCTCATCTATTTAATAATATTATTACTTCCGGAGGAGTTTGTTCCATAATTGGTATTGAAAAAATAGTTAATGAGGTTTTTGATAAACAATCAAAAGTTGGCTATCCTCAAAAGGCACAAAATCTACCAAGTGAATTAAACGACCCATCATTTGCCAGCGCTATTGGTATGTTGGTATTTTTGCAAAATATTTATAAAAAAGAAAAAAATGGCGAAGGTTTTAATTCTAAAAATGGATTAATAAAGAGATTCATTAATTATTTAATGTCGCTTTGAAGTATAAAAAAGATGGAAATCTAGTTTTTATAAAAATATCTTGAGCAATTAATTCTAGCCTTGTAATATGCTCGTTTTAATAAAGTTAACTTAAAATTTAAAGATGGAAAAAATACAATTATTTTTACTAATTTTACAAGTTGTCATAGCTTTAATTATGATAGTTTCTATTTTAATTCAAAGGTCAGATGGTGATTCTTTAGGTGGAATAGGAGGTGGTAGTGGTGGTCTTGGCACTGGTATCTCAGCTAGAGCTTCTGCTAGTGCTCTGTCTAAATTTACTATTTTTTTAGTGGCAGTTTTTATTCTTAATTCTTTAATCTTAGCTAGAATTTCTGCTAGTACGGGTAATTCAAATCAATTGCAAATTGATAAAGTAATAGAAGAAACACTACCAGAAAATAATAAACCACTTTTACCTCCAGTTGAATAAATTAAATTAATATTAAATATGAAATTAACAGCTTTAAATCAAACTCATATCGACCAAGGTGCTAAAATGGTTGAATTTGCTGGCTATAATATGCCAATTCAATATCAAGAAGGTATGCTAAAAGAGCATGAGTGGGTTAGAGGTGGCAATGTTGGTTTGTTTGATGTCTCACATATGGGTCAATTAATTTTTGAAGGTGAGGGATTGGCTGAATTCTTTTCTGACATTACTCCAACGTCTTTTCTTAAAACCAAAGATAATAATGCACGTTACACAGTTTTAACTAATGAAGAAGGTGGTATTATTGATGATTTAATTATTACTAAAATTACTGACAACAAATTTTTTGTAGTAATTAATGCTGGTTGTAAAGAAAAGGATATTGCTTGGATTGAGTCTAAGTTGCCTTCTAATATTTCTATTACCAAATTAGATAATAGATCTTTAATTGCTGTTCAAGGAAGCAAAGCAGAATTAATTTTACAAAATCTAATCAATGGCGGTAATTTATCTGACTTGCCTTATATGAATATTGGTTTTTATACATTAAAAAATAATAAAGAAATATTTATTAGTAGAACTGGATACACTGGTGAAGATGGTTTTGAAGTTAGTATTATTAATGATGAGGCGGCAAATTTCTGGTTAGAGTTATGTAGCAATGAAGCAGTTAAACCAATAGGTCTTGGAGCTAGAGACTCTCTAAGGTTAGAAATGGGTTACCCACTTTATGGCCATGATCTTGATGATAAAATCTCACCAATTGAAGCTGGTCTAGGCTGGGTTGTAAGCAAGGTTAATGAAAATTTTGTTGGATCAAAAAGAATTTTACAAGAAAAAGCCAATGGTGTTAATAAAAAAAGAGTTGGCATTAAGTTATCAGATAGAGGTATCGCCAGAGAGGGCAGTGAAGTTAGAAATAAAGATGGCAAAAAAATAGGCACTTTAACTAGTGGTGGCTTTTCTCCTGTTTTAAAAGTTTCTATTGGCCAAGGTTACATAGACATTAATCATGCCAATATTGGTGAATCTGTTTTAGTTGTAGTTCGAGGTAAAGAATTAGCCGCAACAATAGAATCTCCAACTTTTGTTGAGGCTAGAACTAAAACTCTTAAAAAATAATTAAATTTAAATAATAACTCTAATTTTTAAATAGATATGAAATATACAAAAGAACATGAATGGATTAAGGTTGAAGGCGATACTGCAACAGTGGGCATCACAAAACATGCAGCTGATGCTTTAGGTGAGCTAGTTTATGTTGAGTTACCAGAGATTGGCGATAGCTTTGACAAAGGTGATGCAGCAATAGTGGTAGAATCTTCAAAATCTGCTAGTGATGTTTATGCTCCTATTTCTGGTGAAATTATTGCTGTTAATGATTCTTTAGAATCTAACCCTGAAAATGTTAATCAATCACCATATAGTGATGGTTGGTTAGTTAAAGTTAAAGTTTCAAACGCTGGTGACCTAGATGAGTATATGGATGAAGATTCTTACAGTCAGTTTTTGAAAGAAGAATAAAACCATTAAAAAAATAATTATTAATTATTTTTAGGTTTTATTGACATAAAATCTGTAATTTTATCCCTAGAGTCAAGAAGCATTACCAAGAATTCTAGATAAGAAAGCAGGTAACTCATAATTCAAGTAGTTCTAAATTCATTATAAATAACGTCATGCTGAACTTAGAATAACTTAGGCCTTTTAAGGCCTTAGTTATTCTTATGTGAAGTATCTCACGTCAAGGAACTTTAGCTAATATTAGCTAACAGCTATTTTCTTAACGTATCGGATTCGCTTGCGCTCATGCCGGTAAAACTTAAAAACAACCAGCGGTTGTTTTCTTAACATATCGGATTCGCTTGCGCTCATGCCGGTAAAACTTAAAAACAACCAGCGGTTGTT
>JAYORG010000002.1:157974-176997 GCA_038123275.1 Rickettsiales bacterium
TTCTTAACAGTTTTACTCCCATTCAATTGTGCCAGGGGGTTTGGAGGTTATGTCGTAGGTTACTCGATTTATTCCTCTAACTTCACCAATAATTCTATTAGTAACTTTAGTTAAAAAATCGTAAGAGAAGGGGTAAATATCTGCAGTCATTCCATCTACTGAGGTAACTGCTCTTAAAGCTAATACATATTCATAGGTTCTGGCATCTCCCATAACGCCAACTGTTTTAACTGGAAGTAAAACACAAAATGCTTGCCAAATTTTATCGTAAAGACCAGCTTTTTTTATTTCATCTAAATAAATAAAGTCTGCTTCTTGTAATATATTGATTTTTTCTTTAGTAATATTACCAGGAATTCTAATTGCAAGGCCAGGGCCAGGGAAGGGGTGTCTTGATATAATATCTTTGGGCAATCCAAGTTCTAGGCCTAATTTTCTAACTTCATCTTTAAATAAACTTCTAACTGGTTCAATTAATTGTAATTTCATATCATCTGGAAGGCCACCAACATTATGGTGCGATTTAATGGTTTGGCTACCACCTTTACTTGGGTGCAAAGATTCAATTACATCTGGATATAAAGTTCCTTGAGCTAAATATTTAGCATTTTTAATTTTTGCTGATTCTTTGTCAAATATTTCAATAAAGGTAGCACCAATAATTTTCCTCTTTTGTTCTGGATCGTGAATATTTTCTAATTTATTTAAAAATAACTCACTAGCATCAACATAAATTAAATTAACTTTAAAATGACCTTCAAAAACTTCTTTAACTTGTTTCCCTTCATTAGCTCTAAGCATACCATGGTCAACAAAGATACATGTTAATTGCTTGCCAATTGCTTTGCTAATTAAAGCTGCAACAACTGACGAATCAACTCCGCCACTAAGGCCACAAATAACATGATCATTACCAACTTTTTCTTGCACTATTTTAATCTCTTCTTCTTTAAAATTACCCATACTCCAATCTTGCTCGCAGTTGGCAATATTTATGGTAAAATTTGCTAACAGTTTTTTTCCTTCTAAGCTATGAACAACTTCTGGATGAAACTGCACCCCATATATTTTTTTATTTTCGTTAGATATTGCAGCAAATGGAGCATTGTCAGTTTTAGCAATAATTTTAAATCCATCTGGAATTTTGGTAACTTTATCACCGTGACTCATCCAAACTTGACTTTCTTTGTTATTAAAATTTTTAAATAATGGTGAATTGTTTGTAGTTTCAATAAATGCTTTTCCAAACTCCCTTTCTTTTGCTTCTTCAATTTTTCCACCAAGTAAATTGCAAATTATTTGCTGACCATAACAAATTCCAAGAATTGGAACGTTTAAGTCAAATATACCTTTATCGATTGTTGGTGCTTCTTTTTCATTAACGCTAGATGGTCCACCAGATAAAATAATGGCTTTAGGATTAATTTCTTTAATTTTATCAATGGTAATGTCCGGGTTTTTAACTATTGAAAAGATATTAAATTCTCTGATTCTTCTGGCAATTAACTGTGTTACTTGGCTGCCAAAGTCAATGATTAAAATGGTTTCGTGCTTCATAGACTTTACAGGATAGTTTTTTGAATAATAGTTTCTAAGTCTTCATCTATTTTTTTATCATATAAGATATTATGGATCATTTCACAGATTGGCATTTTTAGGCTATGTTTTTTAGATAAGGCAATTATTGATTTTACAGATGCAGCTCCTTCATAAACAGTATTTTTATCACTCAATATTTTTTTAGGATTATTGCCTTTGCCAATTAAAAAACCTAGATTATTGTTGCGAGAATCTCTGCTAGAGCAAGTTAAAAATAGATCACCAAAACCAGCAGGAGATAAAAATTCTTGGCTATTACCACCTAATTTATCTACTAAACTATTCATTTCTTCAACGCCATTGACTAATAAAGCAGCTTTGGCATTTTCACCAAGCTTTAAGCCATCAATTATGCCACAGCCAATAGCTAGAATATTTTTAACAATACCACAAATTTGAGCATTAATTACGTCGCTAGAAATTACTGGCAAGAAATAGTCACTAGCCATTAATTTAGAAACTTTTTGTGCAACTTTATAATCTTTACAGGCGATTGTAGTAATTGATGGTAATTTTTTTGCCACTTCAATAGCAAAATTTGGCCCTGACAGGGTTGCATGTGGATTATTTGGAAATATATCATGAACTATTTCACTAAATAATTCTAAGCTTTCCTCATCAATGCCTTTAGAGCAGGTAATAAAGATAGTTTTATCAGATATTTTACTTTCTTTTATTTGCATCAATACTTTTCTAACCACCTGAGAAGGTGTAACAATAAAAATAAATCCAGCATTTTTAACCGTAGATGCAATATCTTCTTTAGCAATAATTTTACTTGAAAGCTTAACTCCAGGAAGGCGATGAGTGGTATGATATTTATTTACTTCTTTAATTACATCTTCTTCATTGGAATAGACAGAAATTTTATTTTTATTATGAGCAATAGTATTGGCAATTGCCAATCCCCATGCTCCTGCTCCAATTAAAGATATTTTAGCCATACTTAAACTCATTTTATTTTAAAGGCAATATCACAGCAGAGGTTGTTGATCTTTGCTGTATAAAGTTATTACTTTTAATTAGTTTTTCTCTTTTTATAAAAAGAAAAATTGTTTCTTTCTTATCTTTTTTTAATTTTTTAACAATTTTCTTTAAATCAGAAGTAGAGTCAATAGGAATTTGATTTGCTGATAATATTATATCACCTTTTTCAATGCCTTTCTCTTTAGCTGCACCTTTTTTAACTTCAATAACTAAAACTCCTTTAGTATCTTCTTTAATCTTATTCTCTTCTTTAACTTCTTTAGTTAAATCAGCTAAGTCCATTCCAAGTAACGTTTCATTTGCTTTGCTTTGACCTAAAATTGAAGTATCTTTTGAAGCTTGTTGCAATTTTTCTTCATCCAATTTCTTAATTTTAGCTTTAAGAACCTTTACTTTTCCTTGTCTTATTACTTGAACCTTTACTTTTTTATTTACAGGAGTTTGAGCTACTACTCTTGGCAAATCTTTCATTTCTGTTATTGATTTACCATCAAATTTTGTAATAATGTCGGTTGGCAATATTCCAGCTTCTTGTGCAGGACCATCTTTAACAACATCTACTACAAAAGCACCTCTTGGTTTATTCATGCCAATCGTATCAGCCATTTCCTGGCTAACACTTTGTATAGAGACTCCAAGCCACCCTCTGGTAACTTCACCTTCATTTTGTAATAATTCAATAACTGGTTTTGCAATTGAGGTTGGGGTAGCAAAGCCAATTCCAACATTTCCACCAGATGGTGAAAATATTGCTGTGGCAATACCAATTACCTCGCCTTTAATATTAAATAATGGCCCACCAGAATTTCCCTTATTAATTGCTGCATCAGTTTGAATAAAATCATCAAACTTAGCAGAACTAATATCGCGTCCATGAGCTGAGATGATACCAACAGAAACTGATCCTCCAAGTCCAAACGGGTTACCAACTGCAATGACCCATTCGCCAATTCTACTTTGGCTTGAGTCACCCATTTTAACATATGGCAAATCTTCTTTGGCATTAATCTTAAGAAGAGCTAAATCAGTTTTTTTGTCAACTCCAACAACTTTTGCTTCAAAAGATTTTGAGTTATGAAGGTTAATAGTCACTTTGTCAGCTTTGTCAATAACGTGTTGATTAGTTACAATATATCCATTTTTAGAAATTATAAAGCCAGAGCCAAGAGATGATATTTCTCTTTCTCTTGGAGTATGGTTTTCCAAAAGGTCTCTAAATCCATCAAAAATTGAACCTTGTGGAAGGTTTTTAAATATTTTATCTACAGATTCTGAGTCAGGTTCTTCTACTTTTTGTGATGTAGAAATATTAACTACTGCTGGCAAGAGAACTTCAACAATATCAGCAAAGCCATTAGTGGATATTTTACTAGATGGTGTAGAGATAGAATATTTTTTGCTATCTTTATTATTTTTAGCAAGAGAATTAAGGGAAATAGAGAATGTCAACAAAAATAGTAAGGTTAACTTTTTCATAGTTTTTAATTTAGTTAAGATATTTGTTGATTGTTCAGGTTATTTAGTTACCAAAAAATTTGAAAAAATCTTTATCTGGAGAAATAACCATTTTAGTTTTTTCTTTATTATCTAAAGCTTTTTCATAGGCTTGCATTGAACGGTAAAAATCAAAAAATCCAGGATCTTTTGAAAAAGCATTGGCAAATATCCTATTAGCTTTAGCATCACCTTTACCTCTAATAATATTAGAATCTTTATTAGCTGTAGCCAAGACAACAGCCCTTTCTTTATTGGCACTGGCTTTAATTTTTGTTGCTTCTTCAAACCCTGTTGCTCTAATTTCTCTAGCTTCTTTCTCTCTTTCGGTTTGCATTCTGGTAAAAATTGCATCACTATTTTCTTTTGGCAAGTCACCACGAACAATTCTTACATCAACAACTTCTACACCAAAGATCTTTGTTTCTTTACTAAACTCTTCTCTAACTTTTGCCATTATAGCAGGTCTTTCTTCACTTAGAAGATTTTGCAATGGTATTTCACCGATAATCCTTCTTAAGCTTGAATCTAGTATTTTACTTAATTTTCCTCTAGCGTTAAAATCATTATTAACAGTTGTATAAAACTCCAAAGGGTCGGTAATTTTATATTTAGCAAAGGCATCAATAATTAATCTCTTTTGATCAGATGCTATGACTTCTTGTTCTCTTATGTTTAGGTTTAATATTCTTTTATCAAAAAGAACAACATTTTGCACTAGAGGTAATTTAAACTTTAAACCAGGTTTATCTATAACCCGAATTGCCTCTCCAAATTGCAAAACCAAAGCTTGCTTTCTTTGGTCAACTACAAATATTGAGCTTGAAATTAAAATAAAAATTAGAGTTACTAATATTAAGTATTTATGAAGTTTAGTCATTATTTTTCTTTAATTCGTTTAAAGGAAGATATGGCACAACGCCAGATTTAGATAAATTTTTATCAATAACAATTTTGTCCATATCCGCGTAAATTTTTTCCATTGTTTCTAGATATATTCTTCTTTTGGTAACATTTCTAGCTCTAGAATATTCTCTATAAACTGATAAAAATCTACTAGATTGACCAATGGAATCAGCTATAACAGATGCTTTATAAGCTTCAGCCTCTTGAATTAATTTTGCTGCTTCACCTCTAGCTCTTGGAATAATATCATTTTGGAAGGCTTGAGCTTGGTTGATTTCCTTTTCTTTGTCAGCCTTAGCAGTTTGTACATCTCTAAAAGAGTCGATAACTTGTCTTGGAGGGTCAACTCGAAGTAATTGCACAAGAACAATTCTAATACCAGCTCCGTAAGAATCTAAAATTTCTTGTAGTAATATTTTTGTTTCTTGTTCTACTTTTTGTTTACCGTCTGATAAAGCATCGGCAATAGGTGTTTTGGCAATTATTTCTCTCATGGCACTTTGAGCAGATTTTTGTAGAGCAATATTTGTATCGGCAATATTAAATACATAATCTTTAATATCGCTAATTTGCCATTGAATTTGAAAATCAATATCAACAATATTTTCGTCTCCAGTAAGCATCAAGCTTTCTGAATCATTATTAGAAGAGCGAGAAGATTGAAAACTAGACCCAAATTCTTCAGTATTTACTTTAATAACACTTCTTTTAATAACCTTACTAAAAGGTGCTGGAACACGATAATTTAAACCAGGGGTAGTAATTGAATAAAATTTACCAAAGTATAATATAACAGCATTTTCATCAGAATCAACTTTGTAAAAACCAGTTGCCAACCATAAAGAAACAATTACTAGAATAGTAATGCCAAGGATAGATTTTACAGGGGGAGTATTTGCTGATTTATTTGATTTTTTATTAGAACCATTATTACCGCCACCTCCAAACAAGCTGCCTATTAATTCTTTGCCTGCTTTAATAAGCTCATCAATATCATTATCAACTTTATTATTTTTAGGTTGTTTATCTTTATCATTGTCACCTATTGGACCCCATGGCCCATCATTTTTTAAAACGAATCCTTTTAATCCTTTAATCATTATTGACTTTATCTTTGATTTAAAATTTAGTATCCAAATACTAAAAACTTAAGATAGTATTTAAGTTAATTTTTACAAGCAAAAATGAAAGAAAAAATTATAAAAGACCTTAAAAAAATTAAGATTGGCAAGTTTTTAAATCTTAATGAAGACACTAACTTAATAGATTCTAAAACTATCTTAGATATAAAATTATCTGATAATTTAGCGACAATTATTATTGATTTAGTACCTTTAGATATTAGCAAAAAGGAAGCTACTATTTTGCAGGAATTAATAGTAAAAAAGTTAAAGAAACCTTTTAAAAAGCCTAACAAATTTAATATTATTTTTACCTCTAGTCAAAAGATAAAAGAATCTAATCCTCCATCTTCAGATTCTAAAAAAGCAAAAGATGTTAAAGATACTGATATTGCCAAAATACCATTTGTTAAAAATATTATTGCTATTGCTTCTGGTAAAGGTGGAGTTGGTAAGTCAACAGTAGCAGTAAATTTGGCATTATCTTTAAAGAGAATAGGGCTTAATATTGGTTTGGTAGATGGTGATGTATATGGCCCATCAATTCCTCACATGATGAATTTACAAGGGAAACCTGAAGTTAAAGATAATTTAATGATTCCAATTAAAAGTTATGGCATAGGCTGTATTTCAATTGGTAGTTTAATTGATAAAGATCAAGCACTTGTTTGGCGTGGTCCAATGATTACCAAAACCTTACATCAGTTAATGCGAGGCGTTAATTGGGGTTATGAAAATAAAGAAATAGATTATTTAATTATTGATTTACCACCAGGAACAGGTGATGTTCATTTATCTATGTGTCAGCAATTTCCAATTTCAGGTGCTGTAATAGTTTCAACACCACAAGATGTAGCTGTAATTGATGCTGTTAAAGCTATTGATATGTTTAAAAAACTCAATATACCAATAATTGGCTTAGTTCAAAATATGTCATATTTGACTGATAGTAAAACTAAGAGAAAAACCTATTTATTTGGAAAAGATAAAGCCAAGGAACTATCTAGTAAAAGTAAAATTAACTTTTTAGGGGATATACAAATAGATATAAAGATAAGAGAGGGTGGTGATAGTAAAAATCCGATTGTAAATTCTGCCCCAAGCTCAAATATTGCCTTTTCTTATGGAAAGGTTGCTGAAAATATTATAGACTTATACAAAAGTAGTTAAGAATTTGTTTTAAAACTTATTACTAACTACTTTCTAAGTATTGTTAATTGATCACCTTCTAAATTTTTACTACTAATTTTTTTAAATTTTGAGCTTTCTTGCAAAAGGTTTAAGTCCAAATTAGATATTGCTCCAATTGAATCATTTCCTAGCAGTTGATTTCCTTGAAAATGAACTATTTCATCTATTAAGCCTTCTTTTAAGAAGTTAGTTGAAGTATTAGAGCCTCCTTCTATTAGTAGATTATTTATACCAATTTTACATAGCTTGCTTAATAGGTCTTTTAAATTTTTAAAAAGAATAATATTTATGTTATTTTTTATAAATTTCTTGTGTTTATCCTTATTTTTATTGTTGGTTGCTATGTAGGTTTTTATATTATTTTCATTAAATATTTTATTATTCAGATCCAAGTCTAAGCTGTTGCTTAAAATTATCTTAATCGGGGAGAGATCTTCTAATCCTTCAATTCTGCAATTCAAAGATGGGTTATCCTTTCTTATACTGTTAGCACCAATTAATATGGCATCATTTTTTGCTCTAAGGTAATGACCATATTTACGAGATATTTCATTGGTTATCCATTTACTGTCAAATGTTTTGGTAGCAATTTTTCCATCTAAGCTTGTTGCCAATTTTAAAGTAATAAAAGGTTGATTTTTTGTTTTAGATTTAAAAAACCCACGATTAATTTCTTGCGCTTCTTTTTCAAATAAACCAATTTGTGTTTTAATATTACTTGCTTCTAACTTTTTAATTCCTTTTCCATTAACTCTTGAATCTGGGTCTTTACAAGCAATTACTACTCTGGCAATTTTTTTACTTATTATTAGGTCAACACATGGATTGGTTTGACCAATATGAAAACATGGTTCTAAGGTAACGTAAATAGTTGCTTTTGAAATATCTTGTTTGGCATTATTTATAGCAATATCTTCTGCATGTGGGCGGCCATTTCTAGCTGTAACTCCCGTTGCCAATATAATATTATTTTTAACTATAACACAACCAACACAAGGGTTCTGAAGTGTTGATCCAATATGTTTTTTAGCTAAGTTTAAAGCTAAAAGCATAAATTTTTGATCTTCTTTGCTAAAATTAGAATTCATTATTGTCTAAAAATGAAACAGTTTTCCTATATTTTTTAGGTTAATTTTTTTAAAAGGCGTAATGTACTGTATTAAAATGAAACAGGCATTAGGTTAAGTTATAAAATAATATAAATAAATACAATTAAAGGTTTACATTTGCAACCTTTGTTGTTATTTAAAGCGTTAAGATTCTAAGGTTGTTATAAAAGTTGCTATTTATAAATAGGATTTTTTGGCGTTAATTGAGGTGTGTCATAGCATTTGTAGTATTTATTAAATATAATTTGGGAAGCAAAAACTGATGTTCAGTTTATTAAGAAAGTACATTATAATATTATTTTCTTTTCTAGCTCTTTTTGGTTGTGGAGGGTCTAACGAGAATGTTAATTATCGCAATTCTCAAAGGCCAGCTGCTGCGCCATATTATCAGCAAAGTCCTTATCATTATCAAGTTCCACCAACTGTACAGAGAGGTTATGGTGGTGGATATCAATATCCGCCAGCTTCAAGATATTATTCAAATCCATATGCTTTTCCTCCTCAAAATCATTATCCTTATTATGATAGTGATCAATATTATGTTCCGCCAAGCACTTACGGATCAACAGATTATGATAATCCAGATGGTGGATTTGAGAAATTTTAATAAAAATAAAATAATATAAATAGATGGCTAAAGTAGAAATTTATACCACTAGCTCATGTCCTTACTGTGTCAGAGCAAAGGCTCTTTTAAAAAGTAAAGATGTTAGCTTTACCGAAATAGAAGTTAAAACAGATCAAGAGCGTATAGATTTAGTGCAAAAAGCAAATGGCATGAGAACTGTGCCACAAATTTTTATTAACGACCAACATATTGGTGGTTTTGATAATCTTCATGAGCTTGATACACAAAATAAATTAGATGATTTATTAAAGTAATTTAAAAATATCTTTTTAAGTACCCTTGTCAAAAAAATAATCATAACTATCTACTTACTTAATGCTATTAACAATAAATTTATTGTTAATAGGAATATCAACCAAATTATAACTAATTATGAGTAAAATCAGACCTTTATATGATAAAGTTTTAATAGAAAGAATAGAAGCAGAAACCAAAACAGCTGGAGGAATTATTATTCCTGACTCTGCTCAAGAAAAGCCAACAGAAGGAATTATTATTGCTGTTGGAAATGGCACCAGAGATGAATCTGGTAAATTGACACCTTTAGATGTAAAAGTTGGCGATAAAGTCCTTTTTGAAAAATGGGGTGCTACTGAAGCAAAAGTTGCTAATAAAGAAGTTTTGATTCTACAAGAATCTAAAATTTTAGCTGTTATTGAATAGCATTTAACTAAATATAAATAATAAATTAAATTTAATAAATTATGACTGCAAAAGAAATTCTATTTAGCTCTGATGCCAGAGCAAAAATTTGCGAAGGTGTTGACATCATCGCTAATGCTGTAAAAGTTACATTAGGGCCAAAAGGTAGAAATGTAATGATTGATAAATCATTTGGAGCGCCAAGAATTACTAAAGATGGTGTTAGTGTTGCTAAAGAAATTGAGTTAGCTGATAATTTTCAAAATATGGGTGCTCAAGCAATTAAAGAAGTTGCTTCTAAAACTAATGATGTTGCTGGAGATGGTACTACAACTTCTACAGTTTTAGCTCAAGCAATTGTAAAAGAAGGTTCAAAAGCTGTTGCTGCTGGTCTTAATCCAATGGATCTTAAAAGAGGTATCGATCTTGCTACTAATTCAATAGTAGAAGAGTTGAAATCAAGAAGCAAAAAAGTTAGCAATCAAGAAGAAGTAGCTCAAGTTGCTACAATTTCTGCTAATGGTGATTCTGAAATTGGTTCTAAAATTGCTGAAGCTGTTGAAAAAGTTGGTCCAGAAAGCCCAATTACTGTTGAAGAAGCAAAAGGCCTTGAATTTGAAATGGATGTTGTCGAAGGAATGAACTTTGATCGCGGTTACTTATCTCCTTATTTTGTAACTAATTCTGAAAAAATGACAGCTGAATTAGATGATGCTTACATTTTGATTTTTGAAAAGAAGCTTTCTAATTTACAATCAATGGTTCCATTGTTAGAAGCTGTTTCTCAATCTGGTCGTCCACTTTTAATTATCGCTGAAGACGTTGAAGGCGAGGCTTTAGCTGCTTTAGTTGTTAACAAGCTTAGAGGCGGTTTAAAAATTGCTGCTGTTAAAGCTCCTGGTTTTGGTGATAGAAGAAAAGCTATGCTAGAAGATATTGCTGTTTTAACAACAGGTCAATTAATCTCTGAAGATGTTGGTATGAAATTAGAGTCAGTAACTTTAGAACAATTAGGACAAGCTAAAAAAATAGTTATAACTAAAGAAGATACTACAATTGTAGCTAATACATCAGAGTCTGATGATGTTAAATCTAGATGTGCTCAAATTAAAAGAGAGATTGAAGAAACGACATCTGACTATGATCGTGAAAAGCTACAAGAAAGATTAGCTAAACTTTCTGGTGGTGTTGCAATCTTAAAGGTTGGTGGCGCTACTGAAGTTTCTGTTAAAGAGAAAAAGGATCGTGTTGAAGATGCTTTGGCTGCAACTCGTGCTGCAATGCAAGAAGGTATTGTTACAGGTGGTGGTTCTGCTCTTTTATTTGCCAGCAGATCTTTAGATAAATTAAAACCAGAAAATGAAGACCAAAAAGCTGGAATTAATATTATTAAAAAATCTTTACAATCTCCAATTCGTCAAATTGCTGAAAATTCAGGAGTTGATGGTGCTGTAGTTGCTAATGAAGTTCTAGTTAAAAATGATCCTAATTGGGGTTATGACGCTAGAAATAATGAGTTTGGCGACATGTTTAAAGCTGGTATTGTTGATCCAGTAAAAGTTGTAAGATCTGCTCTTCAAGATGCTGCTTCAATTGCTGGTTTATTAATTACCACTGAAGCTGCTATTGTTGATGTAAAAGAAGAAGCACCAGCTGGCGGTGGAGCCGCTGCTAACCCTATGGCTGGAATGGGCGGTATGCCTGGTATGGGTGGATTCTAATTTTATTAGAATCTATTAGAATTAGATTTTAGGCCAAATCCTTTAAAATAGGGTTTGGCCTATTTTTTTACCCCTAATTTTATTTCCTGACGGATTGGGATCAGTGTTTACTCTGACCCCATATTGAAGAGGCGAAGCCAAGTTTCAACAATTAAGGATGTTAAAAAAGCGTAACAGGGGTTATTTATTTTGGTATTGGTAACAAATATTGGTTATGGTAAATAGCGTCTCATTTTAGTACAGCATACTTAAATATAAGTTGACGGTAGTCTTGTTAAGACTTTGAATAGTTTACTTCTTAGCAAGAAGACATAAACACACCACACTAAAAAACCTATTTACTATGACATTAAGTCAATATGCCTGCTACAAGTTACTCACCTTACGTACGTCCACACTTTTTGGTGCTTTTTTGATGTTTTTTAAAATTTGCTTCTCATGTACATCTAGGTACACTGCGAGGCAAATTTTAAAAAACATCAAAAAATCCCTCAAAAATTGCGGTGTGTGTAAGGTGAGTAATTTAAAGCAGTGCATACACCTATTTTTAATCCTAACCCTAACCCTTAACCCATTGCTAATTTCTGTGGCAAATGCTGCGCAAAATGATATTAGTGTTGATACAGCTGCTAATAGTGCTTATCAGGCAACGTTAAAATCTTCTGCTGATGGTGTGGATGTGGTTGATATTACTGCGCCAACTGTGTCTGGTGTTTCGATAAATCACTTTAATACTTTAAATAACACTAAAGGCCTAATATTTAACAACTCGCAATATGATGGTACTTATAATATTGGTGGTTTTGTTGCAGGCAATGTAAATATGAATCAACCTGGCTCGAATGCAGCGGCAATTATTTTAAACCAAGTTAATGGCACATCACGAAGCCATTTTAGCAATGTTACAGAAATTTTTGGTGCTGATGCTAAATTTATTATTAGTAACCCAAATGGTGTTACATGTAATGGTTGTGGTTTTATTGGTGCGCCTAAAATAACTTTTACAACTGGCAACCCTACTTATAATAATGGCGATTGGACAGGTAATTTATCTATTAATAATGGTGATGTTAAAATTGATAGTTTGGGCTTGCTTAATGATAATAGTGATATTGATTATGTAGATATTATTGCTAAAAGCGTAGAAATTGTGGGAGAATTATCAAGCAACAATGAAGTGAATATTTTAGCTGGTAGGAATGATTTTGATTATAATACAGGGCAATATACCAAGAAAGCAGATGATAATAGTGCAAAGCCAGAACTTGCTATTGATGCTGGTTTGCTTGGGTCAATTACAAGTGGCAGGATCAGAATGATTGCTACTCAGGAGGGAGTTGGTGTTAAAACATTAGGTAATGTAACATCTAATTCAGATGACATTATTATAACTGCAAATGGTAATATTGAAGTTAAGAATTTGGATTCTGCTCAAGACGTTAAGATAACAAATGAAAATTCAAATTCAAAAATAACAATTCAAAATGGTGGTGAAGTTAAATCAAAAAGAGATATAATTCTTACATCTCAAAATAACATTTTAAATGAAGGAACAATAACTGCTAATTATAATGTTGAAACTTATGCTTTAAACCAAATTCAAAATGATGGCACAATAAATGCTTCAAATAATCTTATAATTAAAAAAGAATCAAACAGCGAAGATAACATAAAAGAATTTATCAATAATGGGTCTTTAGATGTTCAAAATGATCTACAAATTAACTCTGATGAAATTACCTTTGCTAATAATCCAATTGCTACAGCTAGAGATATTATAATTAAAGCAATTAATTATAATAATTCATCTCTTCTTCAGGCGGGTAGAAATATTATTCTTACATTAACTGGATTATTTACCAACACATCAACTTCAAGGATACATGGCTTAGAAAATATTCATATTATAGCCAATGCTTTTAAGAATTATGGAGTGATTGATGCTGGAAAAAACCTTAGAATAAAAGTAATTGCCAATGACACTAAAGATGCCAATATTATTGAAGATATAAATAATCAAATTGTAGCATTAAATAGAAGAATAGATGTTTTAAAAAAAGAATGGGTTTATGAAAATGGTGAATGGATTCTTGAAGTTGATACTCAAAACCTAATTACTGAATTAAATAATAAAAAAACACAATTAGCTAACTTAAGAAGTTCATATAGTTCAGATAAAACTGCAAGTAATGATATTGTAAATGAAGGGCTGCTTTATGCGGATAATGAAATTAGCCTTTATGCTACAAATAACGCTCTAAATAAAAACACCATCTTTGCTAATTCAGATATTTATATTGGTGATAGATCCATTGATAAAAAGATGGCCTTAGATTTAGATCAAAATGCCAACACTAGTAATATTAATGACTTAACTCATTTAACTTATTCTTATACCAACTCATCAGGAAGCTTGGAAACTTTAGGCGATTTATACATTGAGCTTGAAGGAAGCTTTAATAATAAAAGAACAAGCGTTAAAACTCAATATTCGCCATCGCACTTTACAGATAGGTGGTGTTGTGATTATTACGGTCGTGATGAATTTTATGACATTAAAATTCAGGGAAGTAATACTGATGAAAGCTTAGTTACGGCAAAAAATATCATATCAAATACCAAATCATTTATAAATGATGCCAGCACAATAACAGCCAGTGAAGATATAAATATTACCACTGATTTATTTATAAATAATGCTTATTATTTAGAAACCAAAGAAACAGGTTTTTGGCATGTTTATGGAGCTGGAAGTGGAAAGAGAGAAGTTATTAAATCGTATGAAGATATTAAATCAATTATCCAGGCCAATGGTGAAATTAACATTGTAGTTGATGGCAGTTTAACAACTTCAAACTCATCAGATAATCCTGACTTGGTTGCTGGTTTATTTAACTCAGGCACAATCTATGGTGGTCAAAATGTAACTATTCAGGCCAATGGCGCTGATATTTTAAGTGATGGTTTAAGTGGTGTTATTGTTCGTGAGGTTAATATTGATTTAAGTAAGTTTACCCCAAAAGTAGATGGGGTAGTTTTAAGAATTAATGATGGTGATGTTGGTGATAATATTATCCCTTCTTACAAATTTTATTTAGTTAGCACTATTTATGAATTTGATAATGATAAATATCTATCCCAAGCTAAATTTATTGACCAAGCTGAAATTATTATCAAATATAATTCTAAAATTAACTCATGTGTAGATAATGGTAATATATTAGATCTATGTATTGGTATTATTAAAGCAGAGGAGCAAATCAATTCTAGTGATACTCAAAGAACTATTTATACTGATCCAAAAACCCTTAATGACCAAATAAGATCAGCATCGATTCAAAATACTGGTCTTTCAACATTTACCAATGCAAAAGATAGTGAGGAGGATAGAAAGAACCTTTATGATAATGCTCTTGAATTTGTGCTGTTAAATTCTGATTTAGGTATTGAATTTGGTGAGGAGCTAACGGCCTCTCAGCAAGAAGAGTTGGATAAGCCAATATTGTGGTATGTTAATCAGGAAGTTGATGGCAAGATGATGTTAGTTGCTAAGGTTTATACTCCGATAAAAACTATTTTACAAGATACTCATTTAGCTACGGCTATTGGTAGTTTAAATGGGGAGTTAAATATTAATGCTGTTGATGGAGATATTTTGCTTAGAAACACAGTACTTAATTCTAGTGGGGATTTAATTATTAACTCTAATCAAAAAGTATCACTTATTAATTCTGATAAGGAGTTAGAACTTATTGTTGCTGGCAATACAAACTTTGATGATTCTGGGGAGTTATGTTTATCTGGTAGTTGTGCTAGTGCAGGCAGTGGTTTGGGTGCGATAAGAACTTCATTTGTAACAGATGATGTGGCTAAAAATGATGCCATAACTTTAACAAGTTCATTAAGCTACAATGCTGGGACTGATATTGAGATATCTGGTAGTGATGTAACGATATCTAATAACTACAATCAAGCAGGAGGATCTATCTTCATAACGGCGACATCTGGTGATATTAACAATACTAACTATCAAATAACTGCTGGTGATGATGTGGTTTTGAGTGCTGTGAATAATATTAATAATATTCATGCTGGTGATGATAATGTTAATTCTACTAAGATTGAGGCTGGGGATATTTTGAGTGTGCAAGCTGGTGGTGATATTACTAATAGGGGTGCAACATTAAGTGGAGAAAACCTAGTTTATTTAAATGCTGTGGGTGATGTGAATAATGAGGCTTTGATTAATAGGACGATAAATGGTAAAGATGCGACTAAGGAGGAGGTGGAGGCGAGTAATGCTGATAATATTAGAAGTACGTTAATTTCAAGAGGAGAGATTAAATCTGAATCTGGTGATGTTGTTATTGTGGCTGATAATGGAGATATTAATAATGTTGCCAGTGACATAACTTCGGCTAATCAAACTTATTTGGAGGCAACAAGTGGTGATGTGAATATTGTAACTGACACTTTAAGGGATAGGACTGTGAGAAGGTGGCATGGTAAGAAGAATAGGGGTATGAGCATATCTGACACTACAACAAATGTTGCTAGTACCATAGATAGTGGTGGCGAGTTAAATATTGTGAGTGGGGGTGATACTAACATATTGGGCAGTGATGTTAATGTAACTGGAGATTTTAATAATGATGCAGGAGGTGATTTAAACATAGCTAGTGTTAAGGATAGTGACTATTATTTTACTGCTAATTACAAGCGTGGAAGTATGGGTAGCAGGAGTAGTACGTCTATGACAAGTAATAAAATTACTAATAGAGAAAGTAATATTAATATTACTGGAGATATGAATACGGATGTTAAGAGGGATATTAATTTGATTGCTAGTAATATTACTAGTACGGCGGGGAATATTAATTTAACGGCTAAGGAGAATGTTAATATTGTTAGTGATCAAGACATAAATTATGTTGTAGCAACTAGCAAGAAAACTGGAACTACCACTAGAAAAGTAGGAATTGATTTAACAAGTTCAGCAATTCATGTGAGTAGTGATATTGCTGCTGTATTAGGAGATGTTAACATAAAAAGTGGAGGTGATACTAGTATTATTGCCAGTAATTTAAGTGGTGGAGGCAGTGGCAATATTGAGGTTGGCAGTTACACAGACCCTAATACTTTGGTGGTGACAACTGATAATGCTGCTAAGTTGGAGATTGCTAGTGGTGTTGATAGTGTGATGAAGGCGAGTAGTAGTGCTAAATATGTTAGTGGTGTGTTAAATGAGGTTCCGATAGTGAGCCATGCTCTTAAGGCTATTAATGTAACATTTGGTACTCAGCTAAATGTATTAACTGGAAATAATCTTGATAGCCTTGATTCTGTGATAGGAGATGTGAAGGATAGGTTTAATAATTCATCTACTAATGAAACATTGGTGGCGAGTAATATTAGCTTTAATAATAATGTTAATGCTACTTCTACTAGTGATTTAACTATTAAGGGTAGTGATGTTACGAGTGTTTCAGGAGATGTAAGCCTTACTTCTACGGTTGGTAATGTTACCATAATGAGTGCTTCTACTAGAAACACTAGTACTACTAATACTAGTTTTAAGAATGGTAGGGATACGCATGATAGGCAGGTAAATAGGTTAGATATTGTGAATCATCAATTAAACATAAATGCTGGTAATGATGTTGTTGTGACAAGTGCTAATGATGTAAATATTGTTTCAAGTAATGTGGTAGCTAATAATGATGTAGCTGTGGATGCTGGTAATAATTTGAATCTTTTGGTTAATCAGGATGTTTCTACTTTTAGTGACAAGAATAAGAAGAAGGGCACTTACTGGCAGAGTTCTGCTACTCAGGATAGTGTTGATACTAATGTGGTGAATAATCAGATTGTTTCAAATAATGATCAAAGTGTGACATTAGATGCTACTAACAACATATTATCTCAATATGAAAAGGGTCAAGAGGATAATTTAAGCTATTTAAGTAATCTTGATCAAAATAAAACTACTAAACAAGAGATAAGTAAGATTCACATAACTCAAGTGGATAATAGTAGGAGTATGACTGAGGCTGGGATGGCATATGTGGCTACGGCGGCGATAATAGGAAGTGGTGGCATAGCAACCTCAATAGGCAATACGACTGCAACTGCTATTGGTGCAACTGGGGCAGTGGCAGCTGGTGTTAGTACGGCGACTGCGGCTGCTATTACGTCAGCTGCTGCAACAGCTGCGGTTAGCGCTGTTAATAATCATGGTAATTTAGGCAGAGCAATTAAAGAGGCAACAAGCAAGGAAAGTTTAGAAAATATTGCTATTGCAGCTGCAGCAGCAGGTGTAGCAGGTGCAACAGCTCATAAGATATTAGGCCCAACAAGCACAGCTGTCACAACTGCTTCATCGTTAAAAGATCAAATACAAAATGCTCTAATAGAAAATGCTGTTAATAATTTGACATCCACTGCTACACGAAGTGCACTTACGGGTGATAGCTTTGAAGAGGCGCTTAAGGACCAAGCGGAAAACATAGCTATTAGTACAGTAGCACAAGTTGCAGCTAATAATATTGGGGCAACTTACAAAACTAGTGAGAAAACAGATTTTGATAAATTAAAACAATTAACTAGCCATGCAGTTCTTGGAGGAGCAACGGCAAAGCTTAAGGGAAGTGATGTAACAAGTGGAGCTGCTGCTGGGGTTGTTGGTGAAGTGGTGGGAGAGAGATTAAGAGATTCTGGAGTTAATAAACAAACAGGAGTACAAGTATCTGGATTAGCTGGAGCTGTTTCTTCAATAATGGTTAGTGGATCAAAAGGAGAATCTGATAAAGAAATTGCTGAAAGTATTTATTCAGGTTCTAGTATAGGAAGTAATGCGGCAGCTAATAATGCTTATTTTGCTTTGAGACCTCTGGAAGATTCTCCTATATCAGTAGCTGCGGGTTCAAAAAATCCATTGGATGACTTGTTAAATACAGAAGCAGCTCATGAACAATTATTTTTTGAAGACGAAGAAGGAGGAAATATAGGATTCTTTAGTGATAATAAAGTAAGACCAGATAAAGATAATTTATTGGATGGTTATGTGGTAACAAAAACTGGATTTGATGATTCTTTAATGAGAGAAGCAGTAGACAATGTTAAACCTAAACCTTATAATTTATTTGGAGACATAATAAAAGGTTGTAGTAATAAATATAACTGCCAAGATTGGGCACAGGATGTAAGGAAGGAATATAATAAATTACAAAATAATAAATAATCATGTACTCAAATCAAGTAGGTTTTATAATATTGGCCGTATATATAGTATTATTTTTGATAGGATTTATTTATTTTTTAAATAGGGATATAAACATTTTTCTTAAAATAATCTTAAGTATTGTATTTATTATTTTATTTTTAGGTTTATTGATTACCTTAGCAAACGCATTAATACATGACACATAAATAATTAAATTGGGGGTCAAGGTTCATTTTTCTAAGTACTAATAATAAAGGGGTCAAGTCTCTTGTTCCAAGTACATAAAGGGGTCAAGTCTCTTAAAGGGTCTAAAGGGGTCAAGTCTCTTGTTCCAAGTACAAATTTTACATTTGGAACAAGAACTTGACCTACTGTGTTAAAAATCAACTAAAAACTTTATTTA
>JAYORG010000003.1:0-133489 GCA_038123275.1 Rickettsiales bacterium
CTCCTGTTGTTTGAGTGGCACTTGTGCCACCTCTAGCATTGGGGCTTTTATTTTTGAATTTAGAAAGAGATTCTGCATTAACAAGGGATAGGGGTAGTAAGATTAATATTATTAATGTTAGTTAAGTGGCTTATTATTTTATTCATAAAATAAGTTAATATAGTATAAGAATTATTTACTAGTGTAGTGTATATGGGTATTATTTGCAAGTATAAATTTCCTAATAGTTTTTTTTTAAAGAGTTGATTTAAGTTTTTGAAAATTAGTAGCTATTTAATAGTAGCTATTTAAATGAAGAGTTGGTTAAGTTAAATTTTTTAAAGTAATTTCAATTAATTTATGGTTGGCAATTTAGAGATAAGCTTAATATTTTCTTTATTTTCCCTTGGGCTATCTGGAGGCTTTGGTCATTGTGGGTTTATGTGTGGGCCATTTGTCTTAATGCAGGTTAATAATCGTTTAAAAGATATAAAAATTGAAAAAATAACTCATTTACAAAAGTTGCAAGGATTGGCGTTGATTCCTTATCATTTGGGTAGAATGACCACCTATTCTTTTCTTGGTTTAATGTGTGCCATTTTAGGTAAAAATATTAGATATACTGCCAATGCTCATATTGTATCTGCTGTGATGTTGATTATTGCTGCTGCTATTATATTGAATTTAATCCTAAAAAATTTTAATATTAATTTATCTTTTGGTATTCTTAAAAAGAAAGTTAAATTTTTAAACAAGTTAAAGTTAATCAGTAAAAAACTTTTAGGAAAAAAATATATATTTCAAAATAAAAGCTATCATAATCTTTTTAAAAACCCTAAAGGATTTGATGGCTATGTTTTAGGTATAATATTAGGATTTATTCCTTGTGGTCTTTTATATAGTGCATTAATTATCGCTTCTACTTTTGATAATTACTTCTTGGCGGCTTTTGGAATGTTTCTTTTCGCTATTGGAACAGTTCCACCTTTATTTATTAGCGCAATTGGTGGTTATTTATTTTTTAATAAGCTAAAAATAGGTTTTAAACTATTTACTCAATTTATCCTATTGATAAATATGATTATGCTTATTATTATGGCATTTTCTCAGCTAACTTGATTTTATATAGAAGGATTAATAATTATTCTTTTATATGTATCTAAATATAATTAATTTAATCTATGTCTTCTACTGTAACGGTGCCGTTGGATCAAAAATACAATTATGAAATAATCAAATTATTTACAATTGCGACTGTATTTTGGGGTATTGTTGGTTTTTTAATGGGTGTTATTTTGGCTTCACAATTGGCTTTTCCAGCTTTAAATCTAGATTTAGAATGGACTAGCTTTGGTAGAATTAGGCCTCTTCATACATCAGCTGTAATTTTTGCTTTTGGAGGAAATGCTTTATTTGCTACTAGTTTTTTTGTGGTTCAGAGAACTTCAAGGGCAAGGTTATGGGGTAGCGATAATTTTCTAAAGTTTATCTTCTGGGGATATCAAGCATTTATTATCATGGCAGCTTATGGATATGTTAACGGAGTTACTCAAGGAAAGGAATATGCAGAACCAGAATGGTATGCAGATTTATGGTTAGTTATTGTATGGGTTTCTTATTTTTTAACTTATATAATGACTTTGAAAAATAGAAAAGAGCCACATATCTATGTTGCAAATTGGTTTTATTTGTCATTTATTGTCACAGTTGCAATACTTCATATTGTTAATAACTTAGCAATTCCATTAAGAATAGATGGAGTTGCAAGCTATCCTATTTTTGGAGGAGTCCAAAGCGCTATGATTCAATGGTGGTATGGACATAATGCTGTTGGTTTTTTTCTAACAGCAGGCTTTCTTGGTATGATGTATTATTTTATTCCAAAAAGAGCTAATCGCCCAGTTTATTCTTATCGTCTTTCTATCCTTCATTTTTGGTCTGTGATATTTATTTATATTTGGGCTGGACCTCATCATTTACATTACACTGCCCTTCCCGACTGGACTCAAACTTTAGGCATGACATTTTCCATAATGCTGTGGATGCCTTCTTGGGGAGGAATGTTAAATGGTTTATTAACTTTATCTGGCGCTTGGGACAAGCTTAGAACAGATCCTGTAATAAGATTCTTAGTTACTGCTGTGGCATTTTATGGTATGAGTACCTTTGAAGGTCCAGTTATGGCTATTAGATCAGTTAATTCACTTAGTCATTATACAGAATGGACAGTTGGCCATGTTCATTCAGGAGCTTTAGGTTGGGTAGCATTTATTACATTTGGATCACTTTATCATTTAGTTCCAATTCTTTGGAAAAAGAAAGAAGTTTATTCAATAAGATTGGTTAATATTCATTTTTGGATAGCAACAATTGGAATTGTATTATATATTGTTTCTATGTGGATTGGTGGTATTGCGCAAGGCTTAATGTGGAGAGCTTATAATGAGTTAGGCTTCTTGCAATATTCATTTATTGAGTCTGTTATTGCTATGCATCCAATGTATATAATTCGTGCCCTTGGTGGTGTGTTATTTTTAACTGGGGCTTTTATCATGACTTATAATTTTTATAAAACTATTACAGAGTCAGAATCTGTTAAATAAAAAAACAAAGATGCTAAAACACGATAAAATTGAACAAAATTCTATTTTACTTCTAATACTAATAGTTATAGTGATTTCTATTGGAGGTTTGGTTGAAATTGTGCCTTTATTTAGGAAGGAAGTGGTAATAGAAAAGGTTGAAGGAGTAAGACCATATACACCTTTAGAGTTAGTTGGTGCAGATATTTATAAAAGAGAGGGTTGCTATGGGTGTCATTCTCAGCAAATTAGGGTTTTAAGAGATGAGGTTGAGAGATATGGACATTATTCTTTGGCTGCAGAATCTATGTATGATTATCCTTTTCAGTGGGGTTCCAAGAGAACTGGCCCTGATCTAGCTAGGGTTGGTGGAAAATATTCTGATGAATGGCATAAAATTCATTTAATTAACCCAAGAGACGTGGTGCCTGAGTCTATTATGCCTGGATATAAATTTTTAATTAACAGGGATGCTAAATTATCTGATATTGCCTCTAGAATGGAAGTTTTAAAAATTATAGGCGTGCCTTATAGTGATGAAATGATTCAAAATGCAATTAGTGATGCTGTTGTGCAGGCTTCAAATGACAGGGATAGTGAATATTTGATGAGCAGATATGGTGAAAATATTAATGTTAGAGATTTTGATGGTAATCCAGATATAGTTTCTGAAATGGATGCTTTAATTGCGTATTTACAAGTTCTTGGAACTATGGTTGACTTTTCTAGTTATGAACCAATAAGTAGTGAGTGATAATGGAATTTATAATAAGAAATGCACCATTAATTAGTTTAATATTTTTCTTTTCAGTCTTTTGTTTTGTAGTATTTTATTTACTTAGACCAAAAACTAAAAAAGAATGTGAAAAACATGCTAAAATACCTTTAAAAGATGACAAATAAAGATAATAAAAAAAAGCAAGATCCACAAACTACCGGTCATAGCTGGGATGGTATTGAAGAATATAATACTCCTGCACCGCGTTGGTGGTTGGTTGTATGGGGTATATCAATAATTTGGGGAATAGTATATTGGCTTTTTTTTCCAACCTGGCCAACAATAAAGGATCATTCAAAGGGAATAAGTAATTGGAGCTCTAAGTCTGCATTAATAGATAGCCAATCTGAAATAAGAGATAGACAAAATACTTATTTGAAAGAATTTAGAAGTTCTAGTTTTAAAGAAATATTAAAGAATGAGAAGTTAGTTAGATTTGCTTTAAATGGAGGAAAAGTTGCCTTTAAAGAGAATTGTGCTGCTTGCCATGGTACTGGAGCTGGAGGATTAGAGGGCTTTCCTAACTTAAATGATGATGATTGGCTTTGGGGTGGAAAAATAGATGATATTTATCAAACAATACGTTTTGGCATTAGGTCTGGACATGAAAATAGTAGAGATTCAGAGATGCCAGCATTTGGCAAGGATGATATTTTAACCAAAGGTCAAATTTTGGATGTAGTAGAGCATGTTAGATCTTTATCTGATTTAGGGAAGAAAAATAAAGATGGTGAAAAGATTTTTATTGAAAATTGTGCAGTTTGTCACGGTAGAAATGCAAAAGGAGATAGATCAGTAGGTGCTCCAAATTTAACGGATGCTATTTGGCTTTATGGTAGCAATATTGATGATATGACTAAAACTATAAGTTATTCTAGGCAAGGCGTAATGCCAAATTGGAATGAAAGGTTAAGTGATGATACAATTAGACAGTTAACTATTTATATTCATTCTCTTGGTGGTGGAGAATTTTAAATTTTGTTTTAATTTAATAAAATTAATTTTTCTTTTTATTCCTATCTAAAATTATCATGAAGCAAGAACCACTAGGATATCAAAAGATAAGAGAAGATTTAATACAAAGCTTTACAAGCAATAAGCTACATCATGCTTTAATTTTCTCTGGAATAAAGGGTATAGGAAAATGTTCTTTTGCTAAAAGTTTGGCCCAAGAGATTACAAATAATTATTCTGATATTGAAAATAATCCAGATTTATTACTTATTCAAAGAGGGTTTAATTATAAAAAAGAATTAAAAAAAGATATCACAATTGATGAAGTTAGGAAAATTAATGATTTTGTTAATTTAACTTCCTCTACTTCTAAAAGTCGGGTAATAATTATTGATGCGGTTGATGATTTAAATAAAAATTCTTCTAATGCAATTTTAAAAAATCTAGAGGAGCCAAGAGATAATATTTTCTTTTTCTTGGTTGGTCATAATGAGGCTAAAATATTAGATACAATAAAATCTAGATGTAATATAATTACAATTAATACCCCTAATTACAAAGATTTCTCTAAAATTATTTTATCTAATACTTTAGAAGTAGAAGATAAAGAGGTAATGTTATTATTTGAAATTTCTAATGGATCTATTGCTTTAGCTCTAGACTTTTATAGAGGTAATTATTTTGATAATTATCAAAAAATTATTTACTTATTAACGAAGAAAGAAGGTGATTTGAATGTAATAAATTTTATTAATGATTTATTAAAAGAAGATAATGAATTGATGATTTTTGAAAGGTTAATTAATTTATTTCTAAGTAGACTCATAAGGAAATCAAAAAATAATTTAAAAGGTGAATTTTTTGCTGGAGAAGAATTCTTGTTAAGTGAATATTTGCAGAGAAATAAAATTGATAATATTTTTAGGAAATATGATGAGATTAATAATATTTTCTTAAAAATTAGCAGTTTAAATCTCGATAAAAAGCAAAGTTTAATAAATATTTTTAGTATTTTATGAAGGAAGATATAAAAGTTGCTATTGGCCTAATGAGTGGCACTTCGATTGATGGAATTGATATTAGTTTAATTAAAAGTGATGGGCATAAAATTATTCAGGGTAGATTAAATGGTTATTACCCCTACTCTAGCGAAGATAAAAAGATTTTAAGAGCATTAATTAATAGTAAGATAAGATCTTTAGAAGAGATAAAAGATGCTGAGTTATTGGTTACCAAAAGACATATTGAGGTTGTTGGTGATTTTATAAAAAAGAATAAATTAAAAATAAAAGATATTGATGTAATTGGTTTTCATGGTCATACAATTAAGCATGATCCAGAAAAATCTATTACTTGGCAAATTGGAGAGGGTCAAATGCTTGCCTCAAGTGTTGGGATTGATGTAGTATCTGACTTTAGAAAAAGAGATGTTATAAGTGGTGGTCAAGGGGCTCCTCTGGTTCCTATTTATCACCATGCAATTTTTAAAAATCATCAAAAACCAGTAATTATTTTAAACATTGGGGGTGTGTCTAATATTACTTATCTAGAAGACGATAAAAAAGAAAATATAGTGGCTTGTGATATTTGTTTTGGCAATGCTCCTATGGATGATTTGGTTCATCAATATAGAGGTCAAGATTATGACCATAATGGTGACATTGCTAAAAATGGTGAGATAAATTATGAATTGGCAAAAACAATATTAATGCAAGACTATTTTAAGAAAGATCCTCCAAAGTCATTAGATAGAAATCATTTTAGCCAACTATTAAACCAGGAATTATTAACTCATTTTAATGATATTAAACTAGAGGATATTTTAAAGACTATTTGTTATATTATAGCTAAAAGTTTAAAAGATATAATCAATAGCTTAAGTCAGCCAACTAGAGAAGTCATTGTTTGTGGAGGTGGAAGGCATAATGTTGCAATTATGCAAACCTTGCACGATATATGTAATATTAAAGTTACTGATATTGATGATTGTGGCTTTGATGGTAGCGCAATTGAGGCTCAGGCATTTGCTTTTTTGGCAATTAGAAATTTAAAAAATTTACCTATTACTTTTAGTAAAACTACAGGGATTAAGTCAGTGGTAGAATCTGTCGGAGGTGTTTTGCATAAAGCTTAATTATAGGTAGCATTATAACTGGGTTATAACGTTTCTTAAAATTTAAAAAGAAGAAAGTGGTTTTATTGGAGAAACGTAGCGCTCTGACTTTGGAGGAAGAGCATTTTTCTTTTTTCGTCTTCTTCTTCGATCACGTTTAACCTTTCTAACTTTTCCAGAGTCTTGGATTACTTTTTCTTTGATGTATTCATCGATGTTTGAGTTAAATTTATCCATATGCTCCCTGAAGAAGTGGCTAGCTTCTGGTATTACTTCGTAATCTATTTCTGCTTCGTCTCTTAAGGATAGCTTTTCAACCAATTTTGCTGTATCTGATTCTTGAGATATGTCATCTTTATCTCCTTGAATTATTAATCCAGAAGCTGGGCAAGGTACAGTAAAGTTAAAGTCATACTTTGAAGCTGGTGGAGCTGCTAAGATATAATTTTCAATGTCTGGTCTTCTCATCACTAATTGCAGTCCGATCCAAGCTCCAAAAGAGAATCCTGCAACCCAAAAAGTATGGGCATCCATATTTTGATTATGAAGCCAATTTAAAGCAACAGTAGCATCTTGTAATTCCCCTACCCCATCATCAAATTTGCCTTGTGATCTGCCAACACCTCTAAAATTAAAGCGCAGCACCGAGAAGCCATTATTAACAAAATTTCTATACATATTGTATACAACTTTATTGTTCATGGTTCCGCCATATAGCGGTTGAGGATGTAATATTAATGCAACAGGCGCTTTGGGGCTAGAACTTTGGTGATATCTACCCTCTATTCTACCTGCAGGACCGTTGATTATTACTTCTGGCATCTTATTAGCTTTTTATTTTGACTTAAAGATATATTGTCTAGAATTCAGCCCAAGGAACTGGTTTGCCACTTTCATCACAAACTATATTAGTGCTACCAGCATATTTTGCTGCAACATATTTGCCATGACCGCTATGAATTCCATAATAAAGAATTGGTTCTAACTCTTTGCCGTCATGCTTTTTCTTTTCAGATGCTTTTGCTCTGTTTTTAGGGTTATTCTTTGTTCCCATGTTATAAATTCATTTTATTATTAACTATTTTCCTAGAAAAGGAGCGGTAATACTAGGTATTTTTATTAATAAATCAAGAAATATCTTTATGCTTGTTATAAAAAGCACATTAAATTTTAGTTGTGCAAAGGTCTTTAAAAAAGTAAATTAAAAAATAATATCTCTTAGCAATGTCAGTACTAGCTATAAATATAAAGTTTAATTTATAAATTAGGAACTATATTGGAAGGTAGGAATATATAATAGCTTCCAAAGTTATTCATTTTAGAGGCTATTTTTTCATATTTTTGTCCACTTCCAAAGAAAATATCTCCTCTAACAGGACCTTTTATTGCACTTCCTGTGTCTTGGGTTATTAGTAATTTATTATAAATATGTCTCTTTGATTTTGATTTAACTTCTAGCCAAATGGGATAACCATATGGCAAGATATTTTTGTCAATTGCCAAGGATCTTTCTGCTTTTAAAGGAACTCCTTGAGCGCCAATAACTTTATTATCAAGAGAGGTTTTAAAAAAGATATATGACTCATTTAAGTTCATAATTTTTTGAGCTTTAATAGGATTATTTCTAAGCCAGGATTTTATTGAGTCATAAGAGTAGTCACCATTCTTAATAACATTATTGGCAATCATATATTGGCCAATAGATTTATAAGGGTAATTATTTTTACCATTATATGATAATTTTACTATGCTGCCATTTCTTAATTTTATTTTACCTGTTCCTTGGATATGCATAAAAAACAAGTTTACTTTGTCTTTAACATATAATAGTTCTAGGTTTTTATTTTTTAAGGCGCCATTTTCAATTTGTTTTCGGCTATATTTTTGATAATTATATGGTTTTGTATAAATTGGATATTGATATTTGTTAGTTTTTGTTAAACTTCCTTCTAATACTGGTTCAAAATATCCAGTAAATTTTCCGATATTGTTACCACTTCTGCTTGACACTTCAAAAGGCACAAACCAATTTTCAAAGAAATTTTTTATTTGCCTAGAGTTTGTATGTTTTATTAAATTTCCAATGTGACATACATCGTTAAAGTCAGAAACTTTAATATTGCCAATTTTATTACCAATATTCTCATATCCTTTCATTTTATTAAATCTTTTGCAGGAATTAAGGAATGATATTAAAGCCGCTTTGTGATTATCTTGTGACCAATTCCTTAGTTGTGAATATTCTACTCTTTTTAATGTTAAATTACCTTTCCCTTTTATGACATTATTTGTTGAGTAAGAACAAGAAGAGATAACAATAAATAAAATAAAATGTTTAATTAATTTCATTATTTTTTATTTGTTCAATTAATATAAGAATAGCATTTTTTACTGATAAACTTCTAATTTCTTCTCTGTTTCCCTTAAATTCAAACTTTCTACTAAGTAATTTATTATTGTTCTTATTAAAAGAAGAAATGAAAACTAATCCAACTTTTTTTGTACTTTTATCACTATTTGGTCCAGCTATACCAGTTATTGAAACGGTTAAATTAGCGTTAGATTTAGTCATGCTAATGGCCATAGCATTAGCAACTTCCTCACTTACTGCTCCAAATTTTTCTAATAATTCATTTGTTATGCCAAGGAGTTTATTTTTTGATTCATTAGAATAGGTAACTAGGCCACAATCAAAAACTTGTGAGGACCCAGAAATTGAAGTTATTAAAGATGCAGTTAGTCCTCCTGTGCATGACTCTATAGTGGAGATTTTAAGGTTTTTTCTTAGTGATAAGTTAATTAACTCTTTTGCTAAAATTAATAATTCTTCACTAAAGATCATTTTATTATATTTTAAAAGTTGCTACGAGATTTTAAAGCAATATCTAAGGTTCCTTCATCTAAATAATCTAACTCTCCACCAATTGGTATTCCATGAGCTAATTTAGATATTTTTAAATTAAAATCCTTTAAAATCTCAAGTAAATAGTAAGTAGTAGTTTGCCCATCAATTGTTGGGTTTGTGGCTATAATTATTTCTTTAATTTTATCATTATTTTTAATATTTAATAATAAAGAATTAATATTTAGATCATCTGGTCCTATGCCAGACATTGCTGAAAGAGTTCCTCCTAAGACATGATATTTTCCATTAAAAATTTGAGCTTTTTCAATCGCCCATAAATCAGAGACTTCTTCAACTAGGCAAATAATACTGTTATCCCTTTTGGAATCAGAGCATATCGCGCAAATTTGAGTGACATCAAGATTACCACAAGATTGGCAATTTTTAATATTTTGAATCACTAAATTTATTGACTCCATTAGTGGAATCATCACATTTTCTTTATTATTAATAAGATAAAGAGCCATTCTTCTTGCTGACCTAGGGCCAAGGGAGGGAAGTTTTGAAAGAATTTTAATTAAATTATTAAGATCGTTTTCTTTCATTTATTAAATTAATTAGATAGATTCATATTATTTTGCCTCTTCTTCAATTTCAAATTGCTTATGATATAAGTTAGCATAGGCACCATTTTTCTTTAATAAAGCTTTATGAGTTCCAGATTCAACAATTTTACCATTATTAACTACGCAAATCTTATCTGCATGCATGACAGTAGAAAGGCGATGTGCAATTACTATTGTAGTTCTTCCTTTCATTAATTTTTTTAAGGCATTTTTAACTAAATTTTCTGAAATTGGATCTAGTGCAGAAGTAGCTTCATCAAGAAGTAAAATTGGAGCATCATAAAGAATAGCTCTAGCAATGGCAATTCTCTGTCTTTGTCCGCCTGATAGCCTAATTCCATTTTGTCCAATTTGGGTATCGTAGCCATTGGCTAGTTCTTTAATAAATTCATCCGCTTCTGCCATTTTGGCAGCCTTAATAATTTGTTCTTTGGTAGCATTTTCTTTGCCATATCGAATATTTTCAATTATAGTATCGTCAAAAAGCATAACTTCTTGATTAACGACAGACATAGAATTGCGCAAAGATTTTAGTGTTACATTTTTAATATCTTCTCCATCAATTGAGATTGAGCCTTTTGTTGGATCATAAAATCTTAAAAGCATACTCATGATAGTAGATTTCCCACCGCCAGAATGACCAACTAAAGCTATCATCTTTCCTCCATCTATTTTTAGGTTTATTCCATTTAAAGCAGTTTTATCCTTGATATAGTTAAAATTAATGTTTTTAAAGACAATATTGCCTTTGACTTTTTTTAACTCCTTGGCATTACTTTTGTCAACAATTTGTGGCTTTTCATCAAGTAAGGTATAAAATCTTTGTGTAGATCCAAGGCCAAGTTGAATTCCTGAATTCATGCTAGAGACCGATTTTAATGGTTTATAAGCCATCATCATAGCAGTAAAAAATGAGAAAAATGCACCAGGTGTAGTTTCTCCAGTTAGAACTTGATGTCCTCCGTACCAAATAACTAAAGCAACGCCAATTCCTCCTAACATTTCAACCATTGGTGACGCTATTATAGAAAGACGAGCAATTTTTTTTCCTAAGTTAAATATTCCATCTATTACAGTAGACATCCTTTTGGTTTCAAAATTCTCGCAATTATAAGATTTTACTAATTTAGAATATTGCAAAGTGTCATCCATTTGAGATATAAATCTTTGTCCAGCTCCTATATCAGAAAAAGAAAGCTTGCGTAGTCTCTTTCCGATTCTGTATATTGGATAGGCAGCTAATGGAAATCCTATAAAACCTACTATTGCTAATTCTAAACTTTGATAAAACATTACCCCTATCAAAAAAATCAAAGTAAATAATTGTTTTACAAAGCCATTTATAGTTGTGTTAATCATTCCATTTATTCTATCTACTTCCATCATGATTTTAGCAATCATTTCTCCAGAAGAACTTTTATGTAATGTTGATATATCTGAATAAATAAAATGGCTATATAGCCTTTTCCTCATCGATGCTACTATTTTTAAACTTATTAGGTTCATGGTAAAAAGTTGAAAATAAGTAGCAAATCCTCTAATTACAGTTACTCCAAGAATAACTAAAGGTATAATTGCTAGCATGGTGACATTTTTATTAACAAAAATTTCATCAAGAGCTGGTTTTACCAAGTAAGCTTGGAACGCAGTTGTAATTGCAATAATTATCATCAAAAATATTGATATTAGAAGAGTTTTTTTGTGAGGAAGTATATATTCTTTGCTCAATCTTTTGGCTAGGTAGCCATTTTTTGAATAATCTATTTCTGTCATTTATGCTAGGTAGATAATTTTATTAATAAGAGGTGGATATTTTAGACGTAAGAAGTTAAATTAACAGAAAATAATTTTAAATTTAACTAAATTATAAATGAAAAGAATATTAGTAACAGGTGGTTGTGGATTTATAGGAAGCGCTTTTATTTTAAGTCAAATTAATCAAGGTAATTTGGTTGTCAACTTAGATAAATTGACTTATGCAGCAAATTTAAATAATTTAAAAGAGGTTAATAATAATAAAAATTATATTTTCCAGAAAGGTGATATTGGTGATGCTAAATTAGTTAAAGATTTATTAAATAAATATAAAATTGATTGGTTAGTAAACTTTGCTGCAGAATCTCATGTTGATAATTCCATTAAGTCACCAGGAGAATTTATTAAAACCAACATAAATGGTGTTTTTAATTTATTAAATGAGTCTTTAAGTTATTGGAATAATTTAGATTCCAAAAAGAAAAATGATTTTAAATTTCTTCATGTTTCAACAGATGAAGTTTATGGTTCTTTGTCTTTAAATGAGCCTGCATTTACTGAAGATAATCGTTATCAACCAAACTCACCCTACTCTGCTTCAAAAGCAGCTTCAGATCATTTGGTTAGAGCTTGGAATGAAACTTATGGATTGCCAACTATCACTACAAACTGTTCTAACAATTTTGGACCAAGACAACATCAAGAAAAATTAATTCCAACTATTATTAATAGTTGCATTAAAAATAAAGAAATTCCAATTTATGGCAATGGCACAAATATTAGAGATTGGATTTATGTCCAAGATCATACAGATGGCATTGAGTTAGCTCTAAAAAAAGGAAAAACAGGTGAAACTTATTGTTTTGGCGGTAGAGCTGAGAAGCAAAATATTGAAGTGGTAAATACAATTTGTGAAATATTAGATGATACAAAGCCAAGATTGGATAAAAAATCTTATAAAGAACAAATTACTTTTGTAAAAGATCGCTTAGGGCATGATAAAAGATATGCAATTAATGATGATAAAGCTAGAAGTGAACTTGGTTTTGTGACTAACAAGTCTTTTGAAGAAAGAATTAAAGAGACTGTTGAGTGGTATTTATTTTAAGAGTTAAAGGTGGATCTTATTAAGACTTATTTACGTATTCTTTAAAACTTTGTAATTTTTGATCTTTATCAGAAATTATAGGGTTTTTGATTGGCCAGTTAATATTTAAATCTGGATCATTATAAGCAATTCCACCCTCTCCTTCTTTTGAGTATAAAGCATCAACTTTATAGATTACATCGGCGGATGTATTGCCAATAACACAAAACCCATGGGCAAAGCCAGCTGGAATATAGAGTAATTTGGCATTATCACTAGAAAGTTCAATACTAAAATGTTTTCCAAAAGTTGAAGAATTTTTTCTTATATCAACTGCTATATCTAGTATTTTTCCACTGGTACATCCAACTAATTTTGCTTGATTAGGGTTATTTTGATAATGTAAACCTCTAATTACATTAGGCATGGATCTTGAAAAGTTATCTTGAATATAATCAATGGGTAAGTTTAATTCTTGAAATTTCTTTTTATTATATCTTTCAACAAAGAAGCCGCGATCATCTTTATATATGTCTAATTCTATTATTTTTAGACCTTTAATTGGGGCTTCGATTACTTTAACCATGATTAATTATAGATTTAATAATTTTATAAGATGATTTTCCATCTCCATATGGATTTTTTATATTATGTTTTGCTATGTTATTTACTATAATTTTTTTAGATTCCTTAATTATTAAATCTTTATTGGTTCCCACTAATTTAGCAACTTTTGATTCAATTCCTTCTTGGCGTTCAGTCTCATTCCTCATAACTAATAAAGGAGTTCCAAACGTTGGTGCCTCTTCTTGTATCCCTCCTGAATCAGTTAATATTAGAGATGCTTTTGCAATAATGTTTACCATTGGTTGGTAATCTAGAGGTTCTATAAGGCTAATGTTATTTATATTGGATAATATTTCATTAACAGGTTTTCTAACATTAGGGTTTAAGTGTACTGGAAAAACAAAATGTATATCACTATATGTTAGTGCTAATTCTTTAATTGCTTCAAGTATATTTTTAAATTCAATTCCAAAGCTTTCTCTTCTGTGTGCAGTTACTAGGATTAGTTTTTTATCTTGTGGTATTGTGGATAATTTTGACTTGTTCCAATTAAAAGGTAATTTTTCAATAATTTTTAGAGCATCAATGACGGTATTACCAACTACTAATATTTTTTCTTTATCTACTTTTTCTATGAGTAAGTTAGCTTTATTTCTTATTGTTGGGGCAAATAGTAAATCTGCTGTTATGTCAGCTATTCTTCGGTTTAATTCTTCTGGGTATGGATGATATAAATCTCCAGTTCTGAGTCCAGCTTCAATGTGAGCAAATTTGATTTTGTGGTAATATGCAATTAAAGAAGAAACCATAACAGTCGTTGTGTCTCCTTGTGCTACAATCCATTCTGGTTGATATTTTGTTGTTATCTCATCTAGTGATTTAAATAAATCTGCAGTTAAGGAGCTAAGGGTTTGATTTTCTTTCATTAAGTTTAGCTCTATATCTGGCTTAAGATTAAATAGATTTAAGACTTGTTGTAGCATCTCTTTATGTTGGCCAGTGGAAACTATTATCGTTTCTATCTTGTCTTTATTTTTTAATGCCTCCATAATGACAGGTGCTACTTTTATAGCTTCTGGCCTTGTTCCAATTATAAAAAATATTTTTTTCTTCATATTATTTAAACTTTAATCCAATTGAATCTATATTGTTGACCTTTAGGGCTAAAACTTTTTTATCTTGTTTTATTACTCCATTCATTGCTGGACAAAGGAATAAATTATCATTATTGTTATATTCCTTAAAATTTTGCAAACTATCAGATACTGAGTTTAAAAATATACTTAAATTTTTAAAAAAATATACTCCCGCAGAGGCGTTGCCTTCTTTTTTACAGTTATCTTTATTGAAAATCCATCCTTTCTTTTCTTTTGTTTCTAAAACATAGTTATTTTTGATATCAGCATAGCTATAAGATAGATTATTAGATTTAAAATAAGGCAATATAGCACCAATATTATCATCTTTAAAGATTTTATCTATAGTTAGCTCTTCTTCAAAATCAAAAGCGATATCAATTAGGTCAACTATTATAGGGCTAGAAAAATCTTTTATTAATGAAGATGCAGCTAGAGAAGACATTAGAGCTCCTTTAGCATAGGATGATATTTTGACAATTTTACAATCAAGATATTTCTGTTTTAGATATTTCTCGCATTCATTGGATTCTTTTATATCTTTTAAAGTAAAGATAATATTCTTTGTTGGTATTTCATTATTTTTAATCCAACTTCTGGATTTAATGATTTTATCTATTAGAGTTGTTGAACCTATTTTAAAAAGAGGCTTTATACCTAAATCTTTATTTATGAAGTCTGGTCCAGCTAGGGGAATTATTGTATACATTTTAGTATAAATATGCTCTAAGTTCTTTAATTACACCTTTATTCCATTCAATTATATCAGTTCCTTTTAGCACTTTGTCGTCCAGTTTTAATGTAAACTCTATGATGCTAACTTGCTTTTTTGAATCTATAAAAATATTACTTGCTGTGAATGCTAAGCTATTTGTATTATCAAAAAGATTCTTTATCATTGCTTTAACGTCATTAATGCCCAATATTCCATTTGGGTTTGCTGGATCAAAAAGAGTTATATTATTGTCTAGCATATTACATACTGTATTTAAATCTTTTGCATCAAATGCTTTAATGTATTCTGTTGTTTTATCAATTATATCCATAATTTTATTTATTATTTTTATTTAATAATTCTAAATATATTTCCAGATCTGCTGGAGTTCCTGTGCCATGCATTTGATCAAATTTTATATCATAAAAGCCAATCTTTTTATTGTCTGCAATTATATAATTATAAACAGGACAAACATAAAATTCATTATTAACTCTATCATTTTCTACTATCATGTCAATTGAGCCATCAACAAAATATCTACCTTCTTTAAATAAATATATACCAACTGTAGCTCTATTGGATATAAGCTGCTTTTCTTTTACTTGGGTTACTAAGTTATTTTCATTAATTTTAGCAAAAGACCATTTTGGATTTCTTTCTTTATCAATAAAAGTTAAAATTGATCCATCTAGACTTCGATCAAGACAATCATTTACAAAATTCTCAATTTTAATGTCTATTATTTGATCAGAGTTAGCGATCATTAATGGTATATCATTATTAATTAAGTTTCTTGCTTTTAGAACTGTGCAAACTGCTCCTTCTGTTAGTTTGTCAACAGAAATGAATTCAACATTGTAATGTTTTTTTATTTGAGCTACAAATTCAACCCTTTGCTCAAAATGTTCTTTTCTGACAATTAATATATATTTGGCATTTGGGTATCTTAAATTATCTAATACTCTTTCAATCATGCATTTTCCATTAACATCAATAAATGGTTTTGGATCTTTATATCCTGCTTCAACAAATCTACTTCCTGCCCCAGCCATTGGAACTACTATATTAATAGATGTATTTTTATCTATTTGATTAATTCTGTTTTTAATATTTCCATAATCAACATCTAGTATTGAGTCAACTTTTAATACATTTGCTTTACTTGCTCTTGCTGCTTTTAGTCCATTAAAATTATCTTCTATTATTAAACATTCATCAGGGTTTAAATTCATTTTCTTAATAGCTTCAATGTAAATATCAGGATGTGGTTTTTTGTTTTTTACATCTTCGTTTGATAAAAAGAAGTCCATATATTTTAGTAGGTCAGCTTTAGATAGGAATAAATCTACCGTTTTTCTGATTGAATTGGAGCATACAGCAAGTTTATATCCATCATTTTTTAGTTTTTCCATAGCTTTTATATGTAAAGCAATGGGTTTTATGTTTTTTAGGCCAATTTCCCAGGTGTATTTTTGTTTTAAATCATTAATTTTTTGATATAACTTTTTGTCTAAGCCTCTTTCTTTAGATAAAATATCAAGTTTTTGATTTGTAGATAGTCCATCAAACCTTGTTAAATGATCTTCTCTTGAAATTATTTCTATATTATGATCTGTTAAGGCTTTATTTAGAGCTTCATAATGCCAATCTTTAGCTTCTATAAGTACTCCATCCATATCAAATAATATGGCTTTTATTTTGTTATTTGTCATAAAAAAAATTTTTTGCTTTATCGGGGTAATCAGTGCAAATAGCCAAAGATTCAACACAATTAAGTGTTTTATAAAACTTCCATCTTGTCAAGTAGTTATCCTTCTTGTGTAATTCAGGTGAAACAATAACAATTTCTTTTTTATTTTTTAAGTGGTCGTTTAAGATTTCTTTATTAATCCATTCCTTATTAAATTCATCCATCCAGACTCCTCTAGCAATATTATAAAAAGAAGGTAGGGTTTCATAATCGCTTTGCCTAGTATATAAATTGTTAAAATCATTCCTATGATAATTTATGGCATCTGGCACGGACATATCAAATAAAAAATAGTTATCAATGTTATATTGATTTAATAGTTCTTTAATTTTTAGCTGCAAACCGTCAGATTTAATATTAATTGCTAGAGTTAGGTTGTTCTTGAAAGATTTATATAATTTTAATAATTCTGATAATAAAATTATGTTATTACTCTTTAAGGGAATGTCGTGAGATATAACAATACTACCATCTAAATCCCTAACATCAAACTCAATGCCAAAATTATTTTTAAAGGAATTTGTAAAGGCTTCAATTGAATTTGGCTTTATATTATCATTCCAAAAGCCTCTGTGAGATATTATTTTCATTTTAATTATAAATTCGTGCTTGTAAGATTATGCATAATATTAATATCAGTATATTAAGGTGCAATGATACAAAAATTCTACTCATTATTTCAATTAAAATCTAAAAAGATATCAAAAGCTATTAGCTTAATTAATAGTAAGTCATCTATTTTTATCTCACAATCTGATATATTCTCTCAAGTTGGTGGTGTAGAAAAATATATAATTAACGAGATTAATCAGGTTCAACAAAATGGCATGAATGGGGTGCATTTATATAGCTATAGAAAAAAGAATAAAATATTTCGTTTTATTAATAATTGTTATTATGGGATAAATTTAAATGATAGATCTATATGCAAGAACTTAAGCTTTAATGAGTTAAAGGAATTTATTGAAGTTTTGTCAGAAAAAAATCTTATTTCTTCTATTAATATTCATCATTTACTTAGGTGGAGAAATAAAACTAGATTAGCAAATTTTTTAAAAAGGTACAGTATAAAAAAAATCCCTATTTTTATGTACCTTCATGATAATTATTTTATATGTGAAAGTATATTTCTTCTAAAAAATAAAAAGAAATATTGTGGTGCAGCTGAAGTTAGAACGTTTGATACTAAGGAGTGCAACAGTTGTAAATATGGCAATGATAGAATTAGAAGGCACAAAAAAATATTTAAACAATTTTTTGATATTAGTACTAAAATTATAGTACCATCAAGAGTAATTTTAGATAGTTTAAGTAGATATTATAATAAAGAATATAATGGCAAGACAATATTATTTGAATTTACTTCATTTAAATTTGTAAAAAATATAAAGAAGAAATCTTTTACTAAAAAAGCTAAAATTAAAGTAGCTTTTATAGGAAATAAACTATTTACCAAGGGTTTTTATGATTTTTTGAATTTAATAGAAAACAAAAAATTACTAGATATGTATGAGTTTTATGTTATGGGCCCAGAAGAAAGAAATCAGAATATAACCAATATAAGAATATCTCAAAGAGAAAACACTATAGAAAAAATAGTTAAAAATAATATTGATATTACTTTTTTGTGGTCTTTGGTTCCAGAATCTTATTGTTACGTGGCCTATGAGTCTTTTGCTGCTTCAGTTCCTATTGTAACAAGTAACATTAGTGGTAATATTTGTAGAAAAATTAATTCAGGAGATTTTTATGGTAAAGTATTTAATTCTATATCTAGTTTATCTCAATTTCTTGAGGATAAAAATTTAGTAATAAGTTTTTTGAATAAGAACCCAAATAGTTCTTTGTTGGCTTTAGAGCATAAATCATTTTTAAAGCAAAAGTAACTTGACTAAATTGCCTTTAAATAGTTTATTAGTTTTCTAAGTTTGTGATATAAATAATTTTTTTAAAAATGATCAAAATAATTTCTGACGTAAGTTATCCAAGTAGCAAAATGATATCAATGGTTAATTTATGTAAATTATTTAATAAAAAAGGGCATAAATGTAATTTATATTTCCCTGGGGGTGAATTTTATGCTAACTCAAAGAGTATTTTTGATTTTAAGCCAGAAAAAAATGACATTATTATTTCCAATGATATAGCAACAAGTTCTATTTCTGATTTAAACAAAATAAAAAAGTATTTTTTAAAACAGAATCAAAAAATTAAAAGTTATAGAAAAATTATTAATTTCTTTAAGTTCTATCTAGATATTAAAAAATCACCTTTTAAGAAATTTATTTTATCTATATTTGATGATAAATTTTTAATTGATAAAAGAAAAAAGACTAAATTATCTCTTTTTGATCATATTCATGTTTCTGGCAATAGTATGTTAGATCTGAATAAGGGAAATAAGGTTTTTTACCTTCCTCATCCAATAGAATCTTTGAAAGAATCAACAAAGAAGAACAAAAATATTGCAGCTATATTGGATGAAATTAAAAAAAGTAATAAAATAGAAAAATCAATTAAAAGTGCATTAGACGATAAAATGAAGAAGGTTATAATATATAGTCATATTCAAGATCCAGTTTATTTTTATAACAAAATAACTCCATTAATGGAAAAATATCCAAAGCAAGTTTTATTTGCAGGCTTTGTTAGTGATAGACAAGAGTTGTATGATTCAGTATCTGATGTTTATAGCAATTCGGATGATATATTTTTATTAGAATCTGAGTGCAAGGCAACTAATACCAAATTACATAGTAAAAAGAAATCATCAAAAACTTTAAGTAGTAATGATGAAATATATAAAATTTGGCAACAAAAACTAGGTTTATAATGAGTAGCGATATTACAGTCATATTAAATGGATTTAGAAGGGGTAAAAACTTAAATCCGCAAATTAAGGCTTTAGAAAATCAAACTGTAAAGCCTAGTGATATTATGCTTTGGTATAATAATCCTGGAAATATTTTTAGGTATAATTTATTAGCAATTAGAAAGACAAAGGCTGCTGTAAGTAATCATAATTTTGGTGTTTGGTCTAGGTTTTTTTATAGCCTTAATGCTAAAACAAAATATGTTTGTATTTTTGACGATGACACGATTCCTGGATCTAGATGGTTAGAGAATTGTTTAAATACCATCAAGAAAAAAAGAGGCTTACTTGGAACAATAGGATTAATTTTTGATGATAAAAAGGATTATTATAAACATAAAAGATACGGTTGGGATAATCCCAATGAAAAAATAAAACAGGTTGATATAGTTGGTCACTCTTGGTTTTTTGAAAGAGAATTTTTAACAGCATTTTGCCGAGAAATGCCTTTGCTTGATGTTAATTTGTGTGGAGAGGATATCCATTTTTCTTATACTTTGCAAAAATATTTTAATTTAAATACCTATGTTCCTCCTCATCCAAAAGATGACAAAAGTTTATGGGGAAGTATTGATGGATGGAGATTGGGGGTTGATAAAAATGCTATATCCAGAAAACACTTAAAATCAAATGACACAACATTTCTTTATGGGGTTAATGATTATTATAAGGAATGTTTAAAAAATAATTGGAAATTACAAAAATTTTAATGAAGGAATTTAAAAAAGATTTCAATAAATTACTAAATTTACTAAGAAGTAAAGAGCCGTTTGCATTTAATAGGTTTTCTGATGGAGAATTATTTATTTTGCAAAATAAAGAGCTAATTCTTGATAAAAATTTAGTAAAAGTAGGCACTAATGTTAGTGGTGGACCTTATCAAAAGGAGGATTTTAAAAGATTTGATCCAGAAGAGCATGCATTTTTTAAGGATAAGTTGGTAGAATCTTTTAAGTTTAGTAAAAAGAATTACTTTAAAGGCCTTAGCTGTAGGTGCTGTGTTGGCCAAGAAGATTTTGACTGGCAATTAAATCTAATAAAAAATGATAAGAGAACTAGTAATTTTACTTGGGCTAATTTATTGGTAAATGCTAATTATCCAGATCTTATTCATGAAATGTATCCTTTATTTAATAAATATAAAACTGTTGTTATTTGCAATGAAAAGGCTGATTTATCATCTATGCCATTTGTGGTTAAAGATTTTAGGGTTGGTTATAATGCAATGGTTAATGACTATGATTTAATAGAGAAAATAAAAAAATGGATATCAAAAAATAATATTGAAGGATATCTTTTTCTATTTTCTGCTTCTGCTTTTAGTAAGATGGCCATACATCAATTATATGAGTCTTGTGATCAAAATACTTATATGGATATAGGAACTACTCTAAATTCTTTTATTAAAATGAGATTAGATAGATCATATTTAAAGGAATTTTGGCTTGGAGCTAAAGGTTGTGATCTTAATAAAGTATGTATTTGGTAATAATGGTTTTTAAATTAGTTAAATGTCAAAAAGAATATTATGAATTTATAAGACTGCTTAGAACTGATCCAAGAATTAAATCTGCATTTATTTCTCAAAAGGAAATAACAAAAGATGAACAGGAAAAATATATGAAAATATATCAAGATGATTATTATATTTGTTTAAATGAAGGGAATCCAGTAGGTTTTATAGGAATAGTTAGCAATGACATAAGGCTTGCTGTAAGTCCAGAATTTCAAAATAAGGGTATTGCTTCTTTTATGTTGAAAGAAATAAATCTTATGAGGGATGATTATGAAGTAAAAATTAAATCTGATAATATATCTAGTATTAATTTTTTTAAAAAAAATGGCTTTATTGAAAAAGAAAGACAATTTATAAATAATGACGAAGTAGTAATAATGCAAAAAATAAAATGACACTAAAGAGTATAAAACATAACCCATTTCAAGTTGTAAGAATGTTTGAAGAAGAAGTGGCTGAATATACAGGAGCTCCTTATGCTATTGCTGTTGATTCTTGTACTAATGCTATATTTTTAGCATGCAAATATTTACAAGTTAAAAATGTTGAGGTTCCTAAAAAAACTTATTTATCAGTTCCTCAATCTGTACAGCATGCTGGAGGAAAGGTTATTTTCAAAGATATTGATTGGTCAGGAATATATCAATTAAAGCCCTACCCTATATATGATGCAGCAAAAAGATTTACCTCTGATATGTATATTAAAGATTCTTTTATGTGTCTTAGTTTTCATATTAAAAAATTACTACCAATTGGGAAGGGTGGTGTAATTTTAACTGATAATAAAGAGGCTGTAGATTGGTTTAGAAAAGCAAGGTATGAAGGAAGGTCTGAAAAGAATTATATGCAAGATAATATTAAATTTTCTGGATGGAATATGTATATGTCACCAGAGCAAGCTGCAAGAGGATTGTTCTTGATGTTAAACTATCCTAAAGATATGCCAGATTTAATAGAAAATGAAGGTCGTGGTTATAAAGATCTTACTGAGTTTGATTTATATAAAGATTAATTAATCTTGTTGATTTATTTTTAATTATATTAAATACTAACTACCTCGCAATAGAGTTTTATGAACTAATAATAATAATTTTATGGATATCAAATTAGCTGAGTGGTCTGGAGCAGTTTCAACGCCAGAATTTATTTTATCACTTTTTCTAACCTTTATTTTTGGGTTTATTCTGAAAATGCATTTTGTGCATTATGGAGGAGTGATAGGTAACAGGTATGGGTTTTCTAGAATTCTGCCTACAATAGCATTAACGACCCTATTTGTGATTACTATTGTAAAGTCTTCACTTGCTTTATCTCTTGGTTTAGTTGGGGCATTGTCAATTGTACGTTTTAGGACTCCAATAAAAGAACCAGAAGAATTGGCTTATATTTTTACTGCTATTGCTATTGGTTTAGGTTTTGGTGCCGGTCATATGTTAATAACATCTATTGCTACTACATTTATTTTGATAGTTACGACTAGATTGAAGCGTTTTAATAAGCAAAAGAATAAGAGTATGTATCTGTTTTTAGAAATAGAAAATGAAAAAGTAAATCATAACGATATTAATGATATTATTTTTAAAACCATTGATTCTGCTGATTTAAGAAGATATGACACTTCTAAAGAAATATCAATATTGCATTATATATTAAATATTAGAAATAATAGTGATTTAGATAAAATTATCTCTTCTTTAAAGAAAAAATATAAGAATGCATCAATATCATTCTTTGATAGCAATGATGCTCCTAAAATATAATTTTTTGCTTTGATGTATGCTTTTTAAAAAGGAAGATGTTGAGCAAAATTTTATTTCTAAACTTTTATTTTTTATAAAATCTACTTATAATAGGTTTAAATTTTTAATTATAACAATCTCCATAGCTGTTAGTTTGATTATAGCAATGAAATATGGTCAAGAGTCTGTAGGGGTTAGGCATACTAAAGATGTGCCTATGGCTATAATCAAAAGTACTCCCAATTTTTTAGAGTACATTAAAGAAAATATTAAATATCCAATTTCAAAGAAATTACCATTAGTAGAGTTTGACATAAAATTTAAACATTTTATGAAAATAGCTTTATTAAGAAATAAGACCTTAGAAAATGATAATGGTCTTATTTCTATTAAGGGTGCTAATAGTTGGTTTCCAGCAAAGTTAAAATATAATAATAAGGAATATGATATTAGAGTTAGATTAAAAGGTGATTTAAAAGATCATAGGGATCATCCATATAAATGGTCATTTAAAGTAAAAATAAAAGATGGATCAATATTTCAAATGAGATCCTTTTCAGTTCAGCATCCAAAAACAAGAAATTATTTGGCAGAACCATTAATTCTATCTTTAGCCAGGAATTCTGGCTTGCTAGCTCCAAGAAGCTTTTTTGTTAGGGCAAAGGTAAATGGAAAAGATATTGGCGTTATGAATTTAGAAGAAGGGTTTGCTAAGGAATTAGTTGAACACCAAGACAGAAGGTATTCAATGATTCTTAAACATAAGGAAGATGAAATATTTTTATTTCATTTGTCACCTGAGCATATGAATACAGAGCGCATGAGATATATAGCAGATTATTCCCAGTTATCTTTCTTTCCGACCTCAAATAAAATTTATGAAGATAGCACACAAAAAAAAATATACCAAGACCTTGTTGGAAAATATAGATCTTTTATTGATAATAAATTAAATGCATCAGATATATTTGATTATAAAGCTATGGCAAGATTTTTTGCTTTTCATCAAGTAATGCTTTATAATGAACATGGTATATCTCCTACAAGTACTAGAATGCAATATAACTCCATAATAGGTAAAATGGAGCCTATATTTTATGATAATAATTATACAATCTTAAAAGATGATATTGATATTAAAGAAAATATAAAAAAAGAAGAAGAGTATCGCATGATGGTAAAAATACTTTCCGATAGAAAAATATATAATGAATATCTAAATCAAATACAAATTATTGCAAATGATGTTATTAGTGGAAAGTATGATAATATTATAGATGATTATATTAAAAATAATGTTTCTCACTTAAGAAGAGAATTTATAATTCCAGATATAAGAGAGTATAATTTCAAAAGTATATTGAAAAATAGATCTAAGAATATTGCAAATTTATTTTCAGGTGAGGAGAAGGAATATAAGAATGTTATTAAGAAATTTAAAGAAGTAACAGAAAATAATACAAATTTAGATCCAAATATATATAGGGAATATGCAATAAATGACATTCCCAAATATTACTCCCATGATAAGAAATTGCTGATTATTCAAGCATTTGAAGTGCAAAAAGATAAAAAAGATTTTCTTGAAATTAGGAATATAATGCCTCACGAAACATATATTAAAAAAATAGTAGTTCGCAATAAAGCAGGAGCAAAAGAAGATAATAAGGTTATTGAGTATAATTATCCAATAAGACTAGAAAGATCTTTTGCTTATTCTGTTCCTAAGTCAATTTTTATTCCTTTTAATAAACCAGATATAGATTATGAGATTATTGTTTATGCATATCCACCTAAATTAAAAAATAAAATTTATAAACATGTTGCTATTAAGCATTATGCCTTGCCATCAAATAAATATAGTGGAATACCAAGAGATGATTCTAGTTTTATTAATAAGAATAATAATTTCATCAAGATATTAGGAAAAAATATTTATATAAATGAGGGGAATTATAACGTAAATGAACCAATTATTATCCCTTCTGGATATAAGTTAACAATAAATCCTGGTGTAGTTTTAAATTTTAGCAAAAAGTCATTTTTGATATCCTATAGTCCAGTAAAAATTAATGGCACAAAAAAGAGTCCAATAATATTACAAGCAATGGGTAATGATAGTTGGGGTGGAATTTTAGTTGTGGAGTCTAGTAGTAAATCTTATATAAATAATACAGAAGTAAAGAATGTGTCTGGAGTTGCGAAAGATCTTTGGAAAACGGGTTCTTCTGTTGGATTTTATAAATCTGATGTAGATATAAATAACTTAAGAATAATTAATAATTATGCAGAAGATGCTTTAAATATTATTAGTTCTAAGTTTAAAATTAATAATTTATTTATCAAAAATACAGTTTCTGATGGCTTTGATTGTGATTTTTGTGAAGGAGAGATTAGAGATAGTCAATTTTATAATATTGGTAAAATAGGAGGTGATGCTGTAGATGTTTCTGGTAGCAATGTTATGCTTGATAATATTATGTTTGATAGAGTGTCAGATAAGGCTATTTCTGCTGGAGAACAAAGTAATGTTAAGGTCAGTAATGTTAAAATTAATAATTCTTTAGTAGCATTTGCATCAAAAGATTTATCAGTACTTAATGTTAAAAATAGTAAAGCTGAAAATATAAATCTTGCATGTGCAATGTCATATAAGAAAAAAGATGACTTTGGAGGAGCTTCGCTTTCTATTACTGATAGTATTTGTAAGTCTAATGCTAGAGATTATGTTTCTCAGGATGGTAGTATTTTGAAGGTGAACAATAAAATCATTGCAAATGAGAATTTAAATATAGATGATTTATATCAAAGTTTAATGAAAAAACATAGGTAGAAAATTAAATATAATAATGAGACATGAATTAAAATTTGTTACAGAATCCACTAATATCGACACTATTTATAAGTGGTTACATGATTCTAGGTTTTTATTTTATAAAAAATTTGAAGATAGAACGGTAAATAATGTTTATTTTGATAATAATGAATTTTCTTCTTATAAAGAAAATGTAATTGGTGTTTCAAGAAGGCAAAAATTAAGATATAGATGGTATGGAAAAAGCTCTGTACCAATGGCTGGAACCTTAGAGGTTAAGAATAAAAGCAATAGTGTTAATTGGAAAGAAAATTTTTCTATTAAAAAATCTCCATATAAACAAGGTGATACGTGGCGTGATATTATAACTAATATTAAGGACTATTCTAATAATAATAAAACCCATTTATTGTTTCAAGAATATAGTATACCAGTTGTAATTAATCGTTATGATAGACAATATTATGAATCTAAAACAGATAATGTTCGTATCACTATAGATCAAAATCTTTCTGCTTATCAGCAACATTCTTTAATTAAGCCAAATTTCTTAAATAAATCTTATATGGATGATTTTATAGTTATTGAGTGTAAAATACCTCAAGATCAATATAATAATGCTAAATTATTGTTAAAAACTTTTCCTGTAACTAGAACAAAAATGTCAAAATATGTTTATTGTGGATTTTGTAATTTTAATTAAGAGTTGCATGAAAAAGATATTATTTATTCCATTGCTATTTCTTTCTTCCTTTTGCAAGAGTAGTTCCCATTTTGTTCATGATTATAGTGCAAATTTAGAAGATAATTTAGTTAATGTGGTAGTTGAAATCCCTGCTGGAACTCATGAAAAATGGGAAGTAAATAAATCTAATGGTAAAATAGAATTAGAGTATAAAAAGAATAAGCCTAGAATAATTAAATATTTACCCTACCCCTTTAATTATGGCATGATTGCTAGAACTTTAGGGGGAGATGGAGATCCTCTTGATGCTATAATTATTGGTGATACTATTAAGAGAGGCAGTATTCCTAGAGTAAAAATTATAGGTATATTAAAGATGAAAGATAAAGGCGAGCAAGACGATAAAATTATTACAATATCAAGTAATAGTAAGTTATATAATATTAACAGTATAGATGAATTAAAGACTAAGTTTCCTGGTGTAGACTTGATAATTAGAACTTGGTTTAAAAATTATAAAGGAAAGAAAAAAGGTAGAAGTAAAGTTATGATTGAGGGGTTTGGCAATAAGGATGAAGCAAATGATATTATTATTAGGGCTATTGATAATTATAAATTTAAAGAAAAATAAATGTTTAATTTAAAAAAAAATAAAGATGATACTTTATATAATATAGTTTATTCTCATTCTGATTATTCTGATATATGGCCTTTATATTTTGGACAAACCAAGAAATATTTTAATAATGAATTTCCTAAAATAATTTTTTCTAATCAAAACTCCAATAAGATTTCTAAAGATTATAAATTAATTACTTATAAAGATGCTCAGACTTACCCAGAAAGACTTATAGAGTGCTTTGGAAAGCTCAATGCTAAATATTGTATTTTTTCTCACGAGGATATGTTTTTATATGATTATCCAAAAAATGATATTTTGGATAAATATATTAAAGCTATGCAAGAAAATAGATTTGATTTTATAAGGCTTATTAAGGGAGGAGATTGTGTTTACAAGGAAAGTGATATTGATAAAACTTTATTTGAGTTAGATGGTAAAAAATCAAAATGGATATTTTCTATACAGCCAATAATATGGAAAATAGATTCTCTTGTTAAAATATTAAAAAAACATAAAAAGGATAATATTTGGGAATTAGAAGAAAAAGCTCAAAAAACCTGTAAAAAGTTAAAAATAAAAGGTGCCTTTTCTTTTGGAGAAGGAAAAAAAAGAGGAATTCATCATTTTGATAATAACGTATATCCATATATTGCAACGGCAATTGTTAAGGGGAAATGGAATATTTCAGAATATAGTGACATACTTCCCAAGTTATTGGAGGAATATAACATTGATTATAAAATTAGAGGAAAATTTTAGTTAGTATAAATATTGATAAAAAGCTAAATCAAAAATTGGTCATGACTCTTCTTGCCCGCAATGAAGATGATATAATAGAAGAATGTATTAAGTTTCATTTAAGTCATGGCGTCGATTTTATCATTGCAACTGATAATGGGTCTATTGACAAAACTAGAGATATATTTCTTAAATATCAAAAACAAGGAGTTTTGCATTTAATAGATGAACCTGAACATAATTATAATCAGGATAAATGGGTTCATAATATGATAATACTTGCTAAAAAGAAATATAAAGCAGATTGGGTTATAAATGTTGATGCAGATGAATTTTGGTTTTGTAATTATGGAAATATTAAATTAGCTTTGCCAGACCCTAGAAAGTCTAATGTTTTATTTGTTGGGGCAATACAAGTTGATCCAGTAGATAGCGAAAAAAATGGTATTTTTCAAATTCCCAAATCAGTCTCTGGTTTAGTTTCTGGTATTTTTAAATGCATGCATACATCGAAGGGTTATAAAAAAAATGTAATGGGAAATCATGATGTAAAAATGTAGCCTTTATGTAGAAGAGCTACAGCCACATTGGATATAGTAATTTTTCACTTTTCTATAAGGTCATATAAGCATTATGAGCGTAAAATAATAAATGGAATTAAGGCTTTGGACAATAATCCAAGATTTAGAAATAATAGTGCTGGTAACCATATTAGAATTTCATATGAAATATATAAAAAAGGAAAATTAAAGGATGAGTATAAAGAGTTAAGGTCAAGGTATTCTGATGATGTTAACTATATAAAAGAAGATTCAAGACTATATGACTATTTAAATAATAATTATCAATCTATTGATAGTTTATCATTTAATTCTTATAAAATTTATAATAATAAGGCAATTAAAGATTCCTTAAAAGATTCTTTTAGGAAATTTTTTATTAAAGTCAGTAAAAGAATTTCTAGAATAACTAAGGTGTTATTGGTTAGATAGAAGATAAAATTTATTTCTATTGATTATTCATCTTAGTATTTTTACAATATGCTACTTATTTTTTTATTACTCTATTTGTAGATATTAAAATGCAAGACTCTCATTTAAAAAAAGAAATTTTTTCTGCAATTAATAATTATTGCAATAAAAATCATAACTTTAATTTTGATCCTAAAAATCCTATTGTAAGACTTCATGAGCCAACATTTGGTAGTGAAGAAATAAATGCTGCAATTGAGCCTATGCTTAGTACTTATGTTACAATGGGCAAGGAAGTTAAAAAATTTGAAAATCAATATGCTAAAGAGTTTGGGCATGAATATTGTGTAATGAATAACTCTGGGTCATCAGCAAATTTACTTGCAATAGCAGCTTTATCAAGTCCTTTAACTAAGGATAGATTAAATGCTGGGGATGAGGTAATAGTTCCATGTCTATCTTGGTCAACTACTGTTTGGCCATTGATTCAACATAATTTAGTTCCGGTTTTAGTTGATTGCGACCCAAAGAGTTTTAATTTTGATTTAAACAAGTTAGAAGACGCTATAACTCCTAAAACTAGAGCAATTATGTTAGTTCATGTCTATGGTAATCCTTGTGATATGGATGCTATAATGTCGTTAGCAAATAAATATAATTTACAAGTAATTGAGGATTCTTGTGAGTCTATGGGTGCTTATTATAAAGACAAAGCTGTTGGTAGCTTTGGTAGGGTTGGAACATTTAGTCTTTATTTTTCTCATCATATTACAACCTTAGAAGGTGGTATTTGTGTAACTGATGACTTTGAACTAACAGAAACTATGAGAATTAATCGAGCTCATGGCTGGACAAGGGAAGCTGATGAGCATCAAAAATATGTTGATAAATATCCTGAAATAGACCCAAGATTTATTTTTGTTGATTTAGGATATAATCTTAGGCCAACAGAGTGTCAGGCAAAAATGGGACAAGTGCAAATACCAAAATTAGCTGGATTTGTTAAACAAAGGCGTAGTAATATTGATTATTACAGAAGTAAGCTTGACAAATATAAAGATATCTTTGATTTCCAAGAAGAAACTAAAGATGGTTATTCTAGTTGGTTTGGTTTAGCAGTAGTTTTAAAAGATGGTTGTCCATTTAATGTTAATGAAATTACGTCTTTTCTAAAGAGTAAAAATATTGAGAACCGCCCTGTTATAGCAGGAAATATTGCCAATCATCCAGTTATGAAGAGTCATGTTCATAAAGTTTCTGGAACTACTGAAGCAGCGGATAATATTATGAAAAATGCTTTTGCACTTGGTTGTCATCAGCATTTAAATAAAGCTGCTATTGATTACGTGGTTGAAAATATAGAAAACTTTATTCAGAGTGCTAAAAATGGTCTCAAAATCCAAACAGCATAAAAGTTAATTAGGAATAATTATGAAAAAGAAATTATTAATTTGTGGGGCTACTGGTTTTATTGGTAGAAATATGGTGGAGTATTTTGCCAAGAAAAATGAATTTGAAGTTCATGCAATAAGGTTTAATCGTGAAGAATATGATATAGCTGGAGTTGTGTGGCATAGAATTGATTTAAGAATCCCTGAAGAGATAGAAAAGGTTATATCGGGAGTTGATACAATTATACAAGCTGCTGCAACTACTTCTGGTGCAAAAGATATAGTAACTAAACCCTATATTCATGTTACTGATAATGCGGTTATGAATTCTTATTTATTTAGACTAGCATTTGAGCATAAAGTAAAAAATGTTATATTCTTTTCTTGTACGGTTATGTATCAATCAAATGAAGATCCATTAAAAGAAAGTGATTTTGATGCCAACACAGAACTACACCCCAGATATTTTGGCGTTGGCAATACAAAACTTTATATTGAGAAGATGTGTGATTTTTATTCTCGCATAGGAGATACTAAATATACAGCTATTAGACATTCTAACATATATGGGTCTTATGATAAATATGATTTAGAAAGAAGTCATTTTTTTGGGGCTAATGTAACTAAGGTTATGACGGCTAAAGATAAGATTAGTGTTTGGGGTACTGGAGAGGAAGAGCGAGATATATTGCATATTGATGATTTAACTAAGTTTGTAGACTTGGCTATTAAAAATCAAAAAGATAAATATCGTTTATATAATTGTGGAGCTGGTAAGTCTGAGGCAGTAATAGATATTATAAAAAAAATAGTTAATGCTTCTGGTAAAAACTTAGAAATAGAGCATGACTTGTCAATGCCAACAATTAAAACTAGCTTATGTCTAGATTGTTCTTTAGCCAAAAAAGAACTTGGATGGCAACCGGAAATTAGTCTTGATAGTGGAATTAAAAAAACTATCAAATGGTGGCAGGAAAATATTGATCCTAAAACTTTAAAATTAAGAAATACACAGTCAAAAATTGCTAATGTAGCATAAATATTAATAAATTTATAATTTAAAATGAGTTTTTTCAAAGGTAAAAAAGTTTTAGTTACTGGTGGCACTGGGTTAATTGGTCGCCCATTAGTTGATATGCTTATAGAGCAAGAGGCTGATGTTACGGTGGCTTCCTTAGATGACCCATCTCGTGCTCCTGATGGGGTTAAGTTTCAAAGGTTAGATTTAAGAGAATTTTCTTCTTGTATGAAGGTTTGTGAAGGACAGGAAATAGTATTTCAATTAGCTGGGGTTAAAGGATCTCCAGCCATGACGGCTAAAAAACCTGCAAGCTTTTTAGTTCCTACTGTAACCTTTAGTTTTAATATGATGGAAGCTGCTAGAAGAAGTGGAGTAGAAAGGTTTTTATTTACGTCTTCGGTTGGAGTTTATCAGCCGGCTGAAGTTTTTTATGAAGATAGCGTGTGGACAACCTTCCCCTCCCCTAATGATAGATTTGCTGGATGGGCAAAAAGGTTGTGTGAATTACAGGCTGAAAGTTATAAAATAGAACATAATTGGGATAAAATATCGATTGTAAGGCCAGCTAATGTTTATGGTCCTTTTGATAATTTTGATCCTGAAAATGCTATGGTAATTCCATCTTTAATTCATAGAGTTTTGAGTGGAGAAAATCCTCTTACTGTATGGGGAGATGGTGCACCAATTAGAGATTTTATTCATGCAAAAGATGTTGCTCGTGGTATGTTATTAGCCGTAGAAAAAGGAATTAATGAGCCAATTAACCTTGGTAGCGGTAAAGGAATAACGATTAAGGAAGTTGCTCAAGCTGTGGCTAATAATGTTCCTGATGGACCAATTTCAATAACATGGGATACTTCTAAACCTAAAGGAGATGCTAAGAGATTAATGGATATGAGTAGAGCAAAATCTTATGGCTTTGAATGTGAAATTTCTATTGAGCAAGGTATAAAGGAGACTATTGATTGGTATCTTAACAATAAAGATCAATTAACAAATCGATATAATTCTTTTACTGAGGAAATAAAGATTGTTAAAAATAACTAATAAAGTTGTTTAAACAGCTATAAATAATAATAACTATTATAATTTATGAAAAGTGAAGTATCTTATTACAATGAAAATGGTTATGTTATATTAGATAATTTTTTACCAGAAGATACAGCTATTGAGTTAAATAAAATATTTAAATCTCAAGAAAAATGGGAAAAAATTGATCAAGTAAGAGATGGTCATTATAATCATGTTTTTTCAACAAAATCACCTTTTTTGCCAAAAGGAGATGAATCTTATATGGCAAAATTTGCTAGAGCTCAAGAATTAGAAAAACAAGAAAGAGTTAATAAAATATATGATCAATATTTTAAACCAAAGTTAAAGGAATTTTCGGGGGTAGATCTGCAAGAATTTGATGTTAGATGCTATAAGTTACAACAAGGTGATTTTTATAGAACTCATATTGACGATTATGCTGGTTCTATTGGTTGTGTATACTATATTAATCAAAAATGGGTTTTTGATTGGGGCGGATTGCTTCACATTGCATTTGATAATAATATAGATCATGTAGAAACAGTTTTTCCTAAATTTAATAGAGCTATATTCTTGGATCATAAAAAATTTAAATTTCCTCATTTTGTCAGTGCTATTAGTCAATTTGCAAAAGAGTCTAGGTATTCTATTGTGTCTTTTAATGGATAAGTAATAAGTTATGAAAACAAATAAAGAAGTTATAAAACAAAATATAAATGACCTTTTAGAAGAAGATAAGGTCGTGTTTATGAAAAATGAATTTGAAAAAGAATCTTTTTTTGAAAAGTTATATGGCAATCAGTCACAAGTGAAATTGCAATGTAATGAGTTTTATAAAAGATTTCATGAAAAAATTAAGGATTTGCTAGTTGCAAAAGGCATAGTTAGCAAGGTGGATTTTCCTCTAGAAGAGTTGCATTTAAATATTCCTAGTGAGTTGAGGGAATATAATTTTAATGACGGGGTTAATAAGATTAGTACTTTTTTCTATGAAAATGATCAAGATTTTCAAGATATATATTTAGATTTTGTTAAGAATTTTTTAAAGAAGGAGTTTGATTTTCCATTTTATTTTCAAAAAACTCCCACTATAAGGCTTCATTGTCCAAATGCTAAGAATTCCAGTCATTATCCCAGGTACCATACTGATATTGGTTATGGACACCCTCCTCAGGAAATAAATTTTTGGTTTTCTTTAACAAAGCCAGTTGGAAATCAAGAGCATGGTTTTAGGTTGGCAAATATAAAAGATTCTTTGGCAATTTACAGAAAATATGATTATAATTTTAATAATCTCATAAGAGATGCTATAAATGATGATAGCTTTACCAAAAATTGTAATAATATCTCTCCTCAATCTGATACTAAGGAGGGAGAAATACTAGTTTTTGATTCTAGATGCATACATACAGGAGAGCCAATGGTAGAGCACACTAGAATATCAATGGATATTCGTATTATTTCAGTTGAGGAATATAATAAAATACCTATAATTTATCAAGGAGCTGGTAGGAGAAAAATTTTATTTGCTCCTGGCGATTGCTATCATGAATTAAATTCTAATCAATTATAATAATGTCATACAAGAATATATTAAGTACTATTTCATCAAATGAGCCGATTTTTAATGTTGAATATGCAATATTAAGTGCTCCTGTAAGACACTGTTTTATTATTGGTACAATTTGGTATTTAAAGAAAAATAATGCAAAATTAAAGGATATTAATATCCTAGAAATAGGCTCTTGGTTTGGAGCTTCTACCCTTTCTTTTGCTCAAGGTTTAGAAACACATAATAATGCAAATGGAAGTATTACATGTGTTGATGCTTGGGAGCCTTTTTTTGATGAATCAAAAAATACAAATGATGTTCATAAAAATATGCAGGCCATGTTAGGGGCTGATATTGCTTATAATGTTTTTCTTCACAATGTTAATACAATTAAAAACTCAATATTATGCCAACATTTAAAAGGCAAAAGTGACAATATAATGCCAATGTTAAAAAAGGATCAATTTGATGTTATATTTATTGATGCAGATCATACATATCAGCCGGTAAAAAGGGATATATTAAATGCAATTCCATTAATTAAAGATGGAGGTATAATATGTGGAGATGATCTAAATTTACAGATGTTTGAATGTGATCAAAATTTAGCAAAAGAATCTGCTGATAAAGATTTTATAAAAGATATTAAAACAGGAAAGAACTTTCACCCTGGTGTTACTTTGGCGGTTGATGAAATTTTCGGCAAAGTTTCATCTTGGGGTGGATTTTGGGCTATACAAAAACAAGGAGATAATTGGATAGCTCCATCTTATAAAGATATGCCAATATCTTACCCAAATCATTTTCCAGAAAATAAAATTGCAGAAGCAAAAGATCATATGAATGATATAAATATTTAACTATGCTTTGTTCAATACATCTTAATAGTAACAGACCTAAAGCTATAAGAGATTTTATTAAAAATATTGAAGATACATCATCAAAGCCATCAGATATAGAGGTTATAATTAACATTGATACAGCAGATAGCGCTTGCAAGAAAGTTATAGAGGGTTTACAAAGTAAAACAAAAGTTAATTTAAAGTATATTCAAACTGATATAATTAAATGCTATAAAGATTTATGGAAACCTCTTAATGAAATATTAAAACTTACAAATTCAAAAGCATATTTTGTAACAAATTTTAGTGATGAATTTCGCTTTGAAACTGTGGGCTGGGATAATATTTTAAGGAAATATATTAATTATTATGATGATGATATATTTAGAATTAGATTATCAAAATATAGATATTATAATTATAGAGATTATTGGGAGTGTATTTTTGCTCCTGATAGTTTGGCATTTTATACTAAAAGATGGATGGATATAGTTGGACAGTGGTGTCCATGTCTTGGGCCAGATAGTTGGCATCAATCTGTGTCTTATTATTTAATAACAGCAAAAAAATTTAATCATACACAATATAACAGAGATATAATTGATCCTTTTATAAAATTTAGTGGAGAAGGAGCAAGTTTAGGATTAAAAGGAGATGCTTTAAAGAAAAGAATTAGAGATAATATTAGCTTATGGTTTGATACGGTATCTCATGAGATGCAAGAAAAAGCTAGTTATGCTGCAGCAAAGTTACAGGCTAATATAATATTACACAATTTAAAGGATAAACAAAAAATAAGTAATGGCTTTTCATCTACATCTAAACCATTAATATTTAATAATAAAGATTTTAATAAAATTTCTTATGAAAATAATAAACAAAAAAAGAGGATAGAATTTTATTATCAGAATGAACTAATTTATAAAATAGACTATAAATTAAATAAATTAAAATTATTTTTTTTAAATAATATCAGGAAGTTAGATTATTTTTACTATGCTGGAGGTGAAGATAGTAATCTTATTGTAAAAAGGATTATAAAAAATTTTGTTAAGTATTTAAGATTAAGATATAATATTCTATCAGTCGTAATACCTAAGAAGCCAGAATTTTTAAAACGAAATATTCTTAGTATGTTATGGCCCATTGCAAAGATTATGCTAATATTTATAAATATTAGTATTACTACAGTAAGAGGTTCTTTATGTGAATTTTTAAAATTTGTTAGAATATTTAGGAAATTATAAATCCTGATTTTTATCAAAATTATTAAGTTATCTCTTTATACTCTGATGTGTCAGTCTTTTTCAGACAGTTACTTTAAGGAAATATTAAAGATTTCTTTAAATATTTGTTTTCTTCTTAAAATTTGACCATTTCTCTATCTTTCTTTTTAAGATTATTTTGGCACCCTTTTTTACTTATTTCAATAACTTTTTTATAGGTTTAAATAATTAAATCAATTAGATATCACTACCAGTTGACTTATCTGGCATTGAAAATAATATATCTTTTTCCAATAAATATCCAAATTGCATAAATTTGTCTTTGATTTTTTTAATATCCATTTCATCAAAACTATTTTTGTTGTAACTGGATCCATTATTCCTTATATGTGAAGTATTATTTGTCTTTTGATCATTTGCCAAGGATCTTCCAAGTTTTTTCTCAAGTATCTTAACTTGATCTGGTGAGCAGCTTTTTACTGCATCTTTAATTATATTTTTAACATTTTTATTTTTATAGCCTTCTATTTTAAGGAAAGATATAATATTGTAAAAATTTTTTTCTGGATCTTTAATTAGGTCCTCGTAGCTTATAAATAATACTTGTTTTGAGTATAGATCACCTATATATCTAAAACTATGAAAATGCTTTATGTATGAATCTAAGGCTGAAACATTAAATACATACTCTTTAAAATTGCGAACTTTCAATCTATGATTTTTGTCTTTGTGATTTTTGCAATGATTAAATGCTGATATAAATTGATCTAATGGAGTTCTATAAACATAAACTATTTTTGCTTTATGACAAGTGGATGGATTAAGTCTGTCAAGATAGTCGGATAAATAATTCTCCATCCAATTAAAGCCAAAGTTCCAAAAACTTAACTTATCCCATTTTTGTTTCAAAGGATCATCTATTATGTCTTTATAGCCAGGACATGCTGTATGACCAACAAATAATATTAAATTTTTAAAGTTGTATTTATTTTTATCATTTTGCAATTGTAAGCCTTCAATATTGGCATTTCCTTTAGGGTTTTTTAAAATCTGACCATAGGTATATAGAAAATTTTGTATGTACCAAGTACCAGATTTTGGAATTGTTGATATAAGTCCACATCTTTTTTTAAAAAGATTTTTTAGCCTTTTAGGATAATTGTTTAACATTATATATATTAATTGTTGAGTGTATTGTTTTTTTTAAAAAGATACTCTTTTGATATTTCTAAAATAGCAAAAAATAAGCCTTGTTTGTTGTAATAATCATTAATGTTTTTTAATCTTTTATAACGATGAGATAGATAGTGTGTGATATTAAAGAATGTTTTATGAGAGTTATATCCAAAACCTCCTCCAGTATAGTTTAAATAATTAAATTTTCTATAGAAATTTGTCCAAAATATTTTAAAGGAATTAATTTTGTATGAGATATTATATGTCTTATTTTTTTTATTTTTTATTAGGAGTATATTAGATCTATTATAAGTTACTTTACTAAAGATTTCTGGATTTTTATTCATAATAATATGAGCTACAAGTAGCATAGCTCTTCTTTTAGATTCTTTTTGCATTTTTGATGAAGTTAATACATTCCAAGCAAAAATTTGACCTCTAATTCTCTTATATTGTTCTTCTTTATTTTTTCTTTCTGGAGAATCACCTGAGAATAATATGCTATCTATAGCTATATCTCTATTAAATTGATGTGCATTAAAACTATTATAAGTAAATAAATAATATGCTATACATTGCTGAAATGCATCGTGAGAAAAGCAAGGACTCCAATTTCCAGTAATTTTTAACCACTTTGTGCTTACAAAAAAGATATTTGCTGGAGCAAAACAACACTCCCAATAATCTATATAGTTTCTATATTTAAACTCTGAGAATTTTATTCTAAAAATGTTATCAGGAAACATTCCTATATAATTTTTTAGAATTTTATCCCAATACTTAGTTTTTATCAAAACTCTATCTCCAAAGGCAGCAGCAAAATAAGCATTTTTATCTATTACTTCTAACATACTATTATTTCCTTTATGTCCATCAAAGTATCCACCTTTATACTTCTTGATATATTTTAGTTGGAATTTTCTTAACTTTTGTTCTTTTTTAATTATTTTTTCTAATTTATTTTCATTATGATCAATGTTTACAATTATCTCAAAAGAACTTGGATCGTAGGCATTTTTTTCATATGAATCAAAAAATCTAAGCAAATTTTCTGATCTATTAGAATTAACTTGTATTGAAATTAATACTTTTGATTTTTTAATCATAATTATCTCAAATCACTATTTATCATTTTTCTATCACAGCTCAAAAATGAGGCTACACAATATCTCTCATTTTTTGCAAATTTCAATACAGGGGTTACGCTATGAGGACATCTTTTTTGATGATTCAATAAAATTAAACGATTATGTTTTGGTAATATGGCTTTCATTTCTTCTGATTCAGTAGTTTTACCTATAAGCAATAATCCTCCCCAGTCCCATACCCATCTGTCACAAAGATAATATAAAATGCCAATGTCCACTCTATTGACCTCACCCCTTAGATCATCAGTGTGTGTACGAGAAAAATCACCCTCTTTATATTTTAGGATGTAAGTAGTATCTTTTAGGACTTTAGAGTTAAATTCCTTTTCAATCTTTGATAGAAATATTGATTTATAAATATTTCTCCATTCTTCATTTTTTTCTAAAATATCAGCTCTTTTTGTTTTTTGGTAATAGATTTCATCTTCATTTGGCAAAAAATCTGAAGTAGAATAAAAAGGACCATCTTTTCCGTAGTGACGCCTTTCTTGATCTACTTGTCTCCAAATTTTTTGATTTTTAAATTTATTAAAAATTGATTGAGCAGTGTCTTTTGGTAAGAAATTATCTATAATACAATAGCCTTTTGTGTGAAAATCATTAATATTCATTATATTTTTATCTCTTGACGTTTTGCATTTTTTCCTACAATAAAATCTTCTCCCTTTGATATATAGCAACATGAAAACCAAGGTCTAGACCTATCAGAGTTATTGGAATATGATCCATGTATACAATTGCCATTTAAGAACACTACAGAACTTTTTGGAATTATAATATCTGTTTTTTTATCTATAAATTCTTTTGGTATTTTACATTCACTACCTGGATTAGTTCCAGCTTTCTCTCGAAAACTAACATTATCTTGAGCTGGAAGCAATCCTAGTTTATGTGTTCCAGGGTAGCAATATATGGTGCCATTTTCTACATCAGCATCTCTTAGAAACCAATTCATGGTTATGTATTTTCCATTTTTATTTTGTGGATAGTAATTATCTTGATGAGGCCTCCATGCTTGAGAGCAATAAGAGGAATATGCTTCTTTAAAAATAAATTGTGAGCTTAATCCTACAACGTTTTCATTTTGTAATGTTTTTAATATATGGGATACTTTGGGATTTTTTAAAATATTTAATGCAAAAGTTGAAGTTTCTCTAATTTCTTCTTTTGTAATATTAGATTTAGGTCTTTCATCCTGATTTTCAAGTTCATCATATCTATCAGGATTAACAATTGCAGCAAAATCTTTATTTGCATGTCTTCTTATATATCCATTAAATAAGTCAGCTTCTTCATGGGAAAAAACTTCTGGAATGACAACATAACCATCATTATTATATTTATCTATATATTCTTGTTTTAAGTTAAAAGGTTTGATATTCATACTTATTCTTGTTTTAAGTTAAAAGGTTTAATATTCACACTTATTTTATCTTTTTTTTATACCAATTAATCGTTTTGCTTATACCCTCTTCTAAACTTACCTTTGGACTCCAATTAAACTTATTTGAGGCTTGACCACTATCAATTTTAACACTAACCTTCCTTGTTGGCTTAGTTAGGTCATAGTTAATTTTTAAATTTTTTCCAGAAATTTTAATTATGTTTTTAACTAGATCTTTAATTGATGTAGATGATGAGCTTCCCAGATTGATTAATTCAAAAGGAGTATTTTGTTTATTGAGTACATTTTCAATAAAATTAGTTAAATCTTTGATATATAAGAAATCTTTAGTTTCAGAACCATCTCCCCAGACTGAAATTTCATTGTTAGCTTGCATGACTTTTGTTATAGTAGCAGCAAATACATGGCTTTTTTCTAGTTGAAACTTATCGTAAGGTCCATAGATATTAGATTGTCTAATTACTGTAAATTTTGTATTGCCAATTTTTGAGTAGAATCTACACATATTTTCATTAAAAACTTTCATATTTCCTCCCCCATAATATGTAGAGTTTTCATCTATTGTGCCTGCAAAATCTTCTTCTTTAAGTAGCTTTTTAGATGGTTGATACATTACCGTGCAGCTAGGAAATATAAAATGTTTAACTTTTTGTTCAAAGGCTTCTCTCATTAAAAGAGCATTCATTACAACATTATCAGTTACATGTAAATAAGGTTTTTCTATAGCATCCTTAATTCCGGTTGAAACAGCAGCATATTGTAATATTGCGTCTACTCCCTTTACAATATCTTTGACAAATTCTTTATTTGTAAGGTCTCCTTGGATATATTCAATATTTTTATTATTTTTTGTATCTTCTATTTTTAGATCCACAGCTCTAACATCAAAGCTTTTAGAGAAATGTTCTACCAAGTTTTTTCCAATGAAGCCACTTGCTCCACAAATTAATATTTTTTTCATAATTATTTATTTTGGTCTGCCATCTAAAATTAATTCTAATTCATTATTTTGATAAGCATCATAAATTTTATTTAATACAAAGTCAATTTCCATAGCATTTTCTCTTTCTGCCCAAGTTTTTATTGTGGTTGGATATACATCTAATATGTTGACATTATCTAACTCTAATTTTAAGCTATTAGAGAAGCCTCTTAATCCCCACTTTGAAGCTGAATATAAAGTTCTTGATTTTTTTACTTCTAAGCCAACCATTGAGTTAATATTTATAATATTATTTAGTTCTTTTGATAGAGATTTTATTAAAATGATTGGAGCTTTTAAATTAGTGTCAATCATTTGATTAATTTGATCTATTTCTATATCTTCCAATCTCTTAGAAGGACAAATCATTCCGGCATTATTAATTAATATTTTTATATGCCTATCTGTGCAAAATTTTGCTAGATTAGATAATTCGTTTTGAGAACATAGTTCACATATGTAATGTTCAACTTTAACATCTAGCTTACTAATTTCTTTTTCAATTTCTTGCAATCTTTCTTTATTGCGACCATGCAAAATGATGTCGTGACCCTTTTTGGCAAAGTGTAATGCTAAATATTTTCCAAGACCATTATTGGATCCTGTAATTAGAACTTTATCCAAAGACATTATATCTTTTATCTATTATAGTTTTATTTTGAATGAACCAATCTATGGATTCTTTAATGCCATTTTCTAGTGATACTGTGGTTTTAAAGCCATAAGACTTTGCTCTTGTCATGTCAAAAACTCTTCTAGGGTCACCTTGAGGTTTATCGGTTAGCCACTTTATTTCCCTGTTAAATTCTTTGGATATTATATCAACTATTTCTTTAATTTTAATACCAGTTCCACTTCCTAAGTTTACTGGATCGGTAATTTTATTCTTAACAACGTGCAACATTCCAAGGGCTACATCTTTGGCATGAATAAAATCTCTAACCGAAGAACCATCTCCCCAAACTTCTAAAAAATCATTATCAAATGCCTTTCTTATTAAAGAAGGAATAACCATGGCATTTTCAGGGTTAAAATTATCATAAGGGCCATAAACATTTGCCGGCCTTACTATAGAACATTTTCCTTTGCCATATTGTTTCTCATAAGCTTGACATTGCAATTCTCCCATTCTTTTTGCCCATCCACCAAACCAATCATTTTTTGAAGGTTGAGTTTTCCATACATCGTCTTCATAAAGAACTTCAGCTGGTTCATACACTCCAACCGTGCTAGTATATAGATACCAACTTACATTTGCTTGCATTGCAGCTTCTAGCATATTGGTATTAAATTGCATCATGGGACCCATAATATCAGCTGGTCTTTCTAAACATATTTTAGGAGAACACTTAATTCCAACTAAATTAAATACATAATCCATATCTTTACAAACTTCTTTGCAGTTAGAAAAATCTTTTAGATCAACCTTGTTAAAGATTGTTTTAGAAGACATATTTACTGGTTCATTTAGGTCTGCTACATGGACTAAAGCTTCTTCTCTTAAAAGAAGATCTACTAGTTGTCTGCCTATCATGCCACTACCACCAGTGACTAGTACTTTTTTGTTTTTAAACATATTTATAAATTAGTTATTTTTTTTACTTTATTTACAATCTTATCTGGAGATGGCGGCAAGTTGTCAACATCAGGATGAAATCCTGCTGTTTTATGATCCAACCCTAAGGTATGTACTTTTTTATTGGAATTAACCATCATTTCATGGGCAATACTGCTGGCTACACCCTCTTCATAATCATCATCTAAAACTAAGCCACCATATTTTGAGTTATTGAGGCATTTTTTCCATTCTTCTTTAAACGTAAATGGTTTAATCCATAATTGATGAATTATACTAACTTTTAAACCTTCTTTTTCTAGTATTTTCTTTGCTTCTATAGCATCAAACCTGGTAATTGAGATTGGAAATAATACTATGTCGGACTTATCCAGTATTAAATCTTCAAATTCTTCTGTATTATCATAGCTTCGTCTATGTTCTGAAATATAATAGACATCATCATCTTTCATAAATTGATCATAAGAATATTGATATTCTTTTGGGGTCATTGGTGATATTATTTTTGTACCTGGCATTCTTTGATATAAGGAGTGATGTGAAGATCCAGCAACTGGCCCCATTCCCCCTTCCATAGCAATGCTTCTTATAAAAATAGGGCAAGGTATTTGCCATATTTCTTTACTTTTTGATGCATAATTTATAATAATTGGAGAATTATACCATTGAAATCCTTGATATCTAACAACATATATTGGCCTAACGCCTTTCAAAGCTGCTCCAACAACAAAACCACCATTAGCCACATCAGCAGTTGTGACTTCAACCATACCATCTTTTTCATATAACTCAGGCAAGGTTCCTCCAACCCAGCCCACTGCTGTTAAGCATTGGCCAAAGCACAAGCTTTTTTCTTCTTTTAAGTGTTTGTAGACTATTTCCTTTATTGTTTCTCTAACTGTTTTTGCCATATATTTGTTACAAGTTTTTTATTTTTGATGTCTATATCTATAGCTTCCTTACCTAGTTCTGATAATTCTTTTTCATATCTATCAAAATTATCTCCATCAATTCCTGCGCCAGCATGCCAATATTTTCTGACTGTATTAATGTTAAGTAATAAAGGTGTTTTAAATACATCTTTTATATGTTTTTTAATATCTATAGGATCATCTGAAATATTATATCCTTGTACCTTAAAGCCTTTAGCAATATCATGCATGTGCCAATTTCTTCTAACTTTTTTTTCAGTTAAAATTGATAGGTTATTATCTTCAACAACAAATAAAATTGGTAAATTTTTAGTTGATGCCCAGCCAATTGAGCTTAATACGTAATCTTCTTCTGCGGATGAGTCCCCAACAAAAACTATTGTTGGTTTTTTGCTAGCATAGCAAGAACCTACGGCAATTGGAACTTGATTGCCCATTAGGCCATCGTGACCATAAATATTTTTTTCTTTACATTGAATAGAAGCTGACCCTCCCATACCATGAGCACAGCCAGTTTTTCTTCCTAACATTTCGTCAACTAGCTTTTCTATATCTCCGCCAAATGCTAAGTAAGTTGAATGACCTCTATGCTGGATATATATATCTGGAGTAATATTATTTTGCTGGATTATATGGGCAATAGTTGCTGCAATATACTCTTGACCAGCAGATAAATATACAGGAAATTTGATGGTTTTTTCTTGAATCTTTTTAAATGTTTCATTTTCAAAATGACGGCATAATGACGCTTTTTTAAATACTTCTAATCTAAAATTTTTCATAAATTTAAACTTAACTCATTAAAGACTGCTTTTCACTAGAAGTGGCACTATTTTTTATGGTCATTATAACAGTGTCATTGGATATATTTTTAAATGTTTTTAGAAGCCTTTTTATTGTTTTAGCGACAATAACATCTCCTGGTTGTGCGACTTTATTATCCCCATGTAGTATTCCACCTTTTAAGAAAATAATATGCTCAGAGTCTTCCTTTGAATGAAAATCATCAATATTATTAGTATTTTGAACAGTGATTTTACAATTTGCAAAATCATAATGGTCAATTTTATTTGATAGAGGATTATTAAACCATATGCAATCTTCTTTTTTGGGCATTTCAAAATTTTTACCTTCATAAGGCTCCGTTTCTCTGCCATATTTATCTTCTAATCTAATGATGTCATGTTTGTTTTTTGGAGTTTCTATTTCAAAAATAAATGCCCCTTCTTTAGATAAAGCTTTTGTTGCATGAAATAGGCCTTTTCTAATCATTATTTTACGACCTGGTTTTAACTTGAAGGTATTATCAATAAAAGAAACGTCAGCTTCTCCATCTAAAACTATTAGACCAGTAGTTTTTTTTGGATGGCAATGTAAGGAGGTTTGGTGATTTTGCTTTATATGCAAAAACCACAAACCTACCTCATCATTTTCATAGGCTAAATATTCATAGCCCCAAGGTTTTTTAACTACGATTTTGTCGTAACTCATTTTGATCTAAATTTTTAGATTCATAAACTTCAAGAGATGCTTTCATCCAGTCACCTAACCATTTATAATGTGGAGATGTAATTAGGTTGTCAGAAATTACAGCTGGAGCATCAACATAATTTGCGCCAGAATTTATAACATCATCTTTAATACTATAATATGCTGAAACATCCCTATCTTTTGTAACTTTTGCAGAAATTAAAAGTTGAGCACCATGACAAATACAAGCAATTACCTTATTCTTTTCATTCCATTCATTAATGAATTTTAAAACATTTTTTTCTTGTCTTAGTTTTTCAAGAGACTTAACTCCTCCTGGAATAATCAATAAGTCATATTCATTCATGTATTGATCATATTTAGCTTTATCATTAAAATCAAAAACTAGCTTGGTGCATTCTACATGAACTCCTAATATGCCATGTATTCTTCCAAGTTCATTTGCAAATACATCAACTTCAAATCCAGCTTCTTGTACTCTATAATAAGGGTATACCATTTCGTGGTCTTGAAATTGATCCCACGCTAAAATAAGTGCTTTTTTAGACATTTTTTATATTTTATTAGTTGTTAACATAAACCTAAAGCAGGTTAACATGTGTTTATCAAAAACTCAAACTTTAATTAACTTTTTAGATATCTTATAAATTAGCTTAATTTATAGGCTTTATAAATCAATTTATTTGATTTATATATGTCTTTAAAATGGACCTTTAAATTCTTCTAATTCATTATTTTCAATTGTAATGTTTTTCCATATTATTAAATCCAAACCAAGCATTTGACAAATTCTATCAGCAATTGTTTTGCTATTTGGATAAAATAAATCTTCTAATGTTTTAGTAGTTGGGCATGTTGTAGGTGCAAAGCCCATTCTGGAAATTTGTATTGGCTTACCATTTAGTCCATTTGGAAATAGTTCACTAATTTTGGCAGAAATTTCAGCGGATATGCCAAATTCTATCCAACCATTATCGATAATTAATAATTTACCTGTTTTTTGAATGGAATTTTTAATTAACTCTATATCAAGTGGATTAATCCATATTGGATCTATTACTTCAGCATTAATACCAATTGTTTCTAGATGTTTAGCAGCTCTTATAGATTCTATAGTCATATGAGAAATTGCTACAATAGTAATATCATTACCTTTTTTTATTATCCTGCCTTTTCCTATTTCTATTTCATATGACTTCTCTGGGACATAACTTTTTGTATTGCAAAGTAAACGGTGTTCCATAAAAATAACCGGATTATTATCTCTAATGGCAGCAATCATAGACCCTTTGGCATCATAAGCATTAGATGGCGCTACAATTCTTAGGCCTGGAATATGTGCAAATAATGAATGTAAAGCTTGAGAATGTTGAGCCCCCTGCCCCCATGACCTACCAATCATTGTGCGAATTACTAGTGGAACTTTTATATTACCGTTATACATATAATGAGCTTTTGCACCCATATTAATTAATTGATTCATACATAGCGTTAGGAAATCCATTCTAATATGAACATGAATTGGTCTTAGGCCATACATAGCAGAGCCAATAGCAACTCCAGTCATAGCATCTTCTGATAGAGGTGTGCCAAAAATTCTATTAGATCCAAATTCTTTTAATATTCCAGCAGTTGAGCCCTGAATCTCTTTATGATCATCTACATCAAGACCAAAGACAAAAACCTTATCATCTCTTCTCATTTCTTCTTTGCAAGCATCAGAAATTGCGTCTACGTATCTTATTAATTTTTGTTCTTGGGATTTAAGACTGCTATCTTTTATGGTTTCTTTTGGGGCATAAATATTTTCCATTAACTCTTTTTGCCCAGGAAACTTTGATTTTTCAGAAAACTCTATTGACTGATTAATTAAACCATCAACCTCTTTGGCTATTTTTTCTTCCTCTTTATTGCTAATTAATTTTGACAATACTTTTATCTGATCATTTTCTAGCCACCATTTATACTCTTCTAAGTCACGATATTCTTCATTTAAATCCTCTTCTGGACCAACATGCTCTTTGTGTCTATAAGTAAAACATTCAATAAATATTGGCCCTGAATTTGGATTGTTTTTAATTTCTTCAATGGCAGATTTTGCTATATCTCTTATTTTAAAAATATCACCATCCTTAATACGATGTGTCTTAATTCCATAACTTTCTACTCTTTCACAAATTTTATTTGTTGGCCAGCGTTTTTCTATTGGGTTGTGAATGGCAAGTTTATTGTTTTCGCATAAAAATATTATTGGCAATTTATGTAAAGCTGCAAAATTAATTGATTCACTAAAACAACCCTCTTCTGTGGCACCGTCACCAAAAAAAGAAACTATAACTCTTTGTTTTTTAGTTTTTTGGAATTCTTTTTTTAAAGCTAAGGCATAGCCAGTGGCAACAGGAATTGTAGTGCCAACCACAGCAGAAGCACCCATAATACCGTGATTCATGTCAATTAAATGCATTGATCCAGCCTTTCCTCCAGCACAACCATCTTTTTTGCCGTAAAGCTCTGCCATCATTTTGTTTAAATCTCCACCTTTAGCAATATGAGTGGCATGACACCTATAGGTATTAGAAATTATGTCATCTTTATTTAAAACATCACAAACCGCAACCGCAACCGCTTCTTGACCAATTGATAAATGTATGGGACTTTTTATAACATCAGTATGATAAATTTGAGCTATCTTTTCTTCAAACCTTCTAATTAATAAAGTTTTTTTGTATAAGCGTAAAACTAAATCTTGATCAATATCTACTTTTTTCACTGTCTTATTGATTTTTTTAATTAGGTTAATATAGTTGGACGCTTAAATCTATTAAGTATTACTTTATAAATCAATGGAAAAGCATCAAAAAATACTTATTACAGGAGCGACTGGAATGGTTGGATCTTCTCTTGTAAGAATACTTAAAAAGAAGGGTTTTAAAAACTTGATTACAATTGGAAGCAAAGATATTGATTTAAGAAACCAAATTGATGTAGAGAATTTTTTTAAAAAAGAAAAGCCAGAATATGTTTTTCATTTAGCAGCAATTGTAGGTGGAATACATGCTAATAACACTTATCCAGCAAAATTTATTTATGATAATACACAAATGCATTTAAATGTTATTCATTTTGCTGATAAATATAAATCTAGAAAAGTTCTATTTCCTGGATCAGCTTGTACCTATCCAAAACTAGCTAAGCAGCCCATTGAAGAAAAATCATTTCTTTGTGGATCTATTGAGCCAACTAATATAGCATATGCAAGTGCTAAAATTAATGGTATAGTGGCAGCGCAAAGCTATCAAAAAGAATTTGGTTTAAATGTATCTATACCTATGCCAACTAATTCTTACGGTATTGGAGATAATTTTGATCCTGATAACTCTCATGTTATTCCAGCTTTAATTAGAAGATTTCATAATGCAAAAATAAATAATATTTCATCTGTTACTATATGGGGAAGTGGTAATGTTTTGCGTGAGTTTATTTATGTTGATGACTTTGCTGATGGCTTGATATTTTTAATACAAAATTATGATGATTCTAACATTATAAACCTTAGCACCATGGATGAAATATCTATAAAAGACTTATCTTGTAAAATATCTAATATAATTGGATATAAGGGTAATATAGAATTTGATTCCTCAAAGCCAGATGGAGCCCCTAGAAAATGCCTTGATGCTTCTAAAATTAAATCTTTAGGATGGAAATCAAAAATAAGCCTGGAAGAAGGTTTAGAAAGAACTTACAAATATTATTTAAGTCATATTCATGAAGACTAAAGAAAATTGGCCAAAAATTAGCATAATTACCCCAGTTAAAAATGCTGTACATACTTTAGAAAAGGCTATAAAAAGCTTAATTGATCAAAATTATCCAAATTTAGAATATATAATAATGGATGGAGGTTCAACGGATGGTACGTTGGAAATTATTAAAAAATATAAAAAATATATATCTTATTGGCAAAGTTTAGAAGATGAAAATGGTATTGAGGCTCAAAATAATGGCATTAAAAAAGCTAGTGGAGAAATAGTATCTTTTTTAAATGCTGATGATTTTTATGAATCAAAAACTTTAGAAAAAATTGCTAAAACTTTTAATGAGGATAAAACTCTAGATATAGTATCTACATGTTGTAAAGCTATTAAATTTAATGCATCTAAAAATGATTATGAGATAATTGAGAATTATAATTCAAACAATATGAGACTTGATAAAAATAGAATTATTCAATCTTATAATCCAAATTCTAGGTTTTTTAAAAGAGAATTATTCTTTAAATATGGCTTTCCTATAATAAAAGATGATGAAGGTGGTGTATTTTATAGTAATGATCAAGAATATTTAATAAGATTTCTTTTTAAAGGAATAAAAAGTAAAGTTATTAGCTATATTGGCTATAATTATTTAATTCACGAAGGTTCTTTTACTTTTTCTAATAATAAAAGTATAGAACAGAGATTATATAAGGATAAAATCTATATTTCAAAAATATTTTTAAATTCAAATGAAATTAATGTACCTGATATATGGGGCAAAACTTTCAAAAAATGGATAAAAAAATATCGTGCCATTTTAGTAAAAAATTATCTGGAAAGAAGAGAATGGAAGAACTTTAAGGCAAATTTTATTTTAGGAATTCAAGATAATGGTTTATTTAACTTTGGATTCTATTTTATAAAAACAATTATCAGACAAACAAAAAGAAGAGAATGGTAAACTTAATTTAAATGACCACTTCTCTTAAAGAGTCTTTTTTGTGATTGAATAAGATACGCTTACTTATTTTTGCTAATTTAGCAGCTTTAATATCGCTTTCTTTATCGCCAATCATTATTGATTGACTTGGATCTATGTCAAATTCTTTAATTGCCTTTAATAACATTCCTGGATTTGGTTTTCTATCAAAAGAATCTTTTCTATATTTTTCTATAACCGCCTCTGTATGATGTGGACAGTAATAAGTTTTGGAAATTTTAATATTTCTTTTAAGAAATTTATCTTCTATCCATTTAGTTAATTTTAGAAAATCCTCTTCTTTATAGTAGCTCTTGGCAATTCCAGCCTGATTTGTAATAACTATAATTAAGTATCCTGATTGTTGAGCCTTTAAACATAAATCAAAAATTCCATCTATAAAATGAAAATCTTTTATTTGGTAAACATGTCCATAATCAATATTTATGACTCCATCTCTGTCTAAAAATAAAGCTTTATTTTCCATGTTATAATGTAAGTAATTTTGGAAGTTCTATGCCTGCTCTCTCATAGTCTTTAGGTACACCAATATCTATAAAATAATCATTACTTACAAAGCCATGTGCTTTAATTGTATTGATATTTTTATTTAAAAATTCAGTTTCAAAAGAAAAAGATTTATTGAACTTAAATTTATCTAACAACTTTGGATTAAATATATATATTCCAGCATTTATATATCCAGAACCGGATGAGTTTGTTTTTTCTTGAAAGCTTTCAATAATACAATCTTCATTTATAATAACTTTACCATATCTAGAGCAGTCATCCATATTTTTTAAGACCATGACAAAATCACTATCTTTTTCTTCAAAGAATTTTAATAAAGAACTATAATTAATGTTTAGAAAGGTGTCACCATTTAATGTTAAGACTGGCCTATTCTTGTCAATTTTCTTCAAAGAGTTTATAATTGCCCCACCAGTTCCAAGAGGAGCCTCTTCGCTAGCATACTCAATGCTAAGAAAAGAATATGAATTTTTAAAATATTTAATTATTTTCTCTTTAAGATATCCTACAGAAATAACAATATCAGATACTTTATTCTTTGCTAAGAAGCTTAATAAATAAGATAAAAAGGGTTTGCCATTAACATCAGCCATTGGCTTTGGGGTGTCTTTAACAACTTTTTGCAATCTTGTTCCAAATCCGCCAGCTAGAATTATTGCTTGCATTTTTTATTTAGATTTATGAGTTTTTCCAAAAAAATAATCTTCAATTATAGCGCATATTATGTGACCTGTAGCAATATGTCCTTCTTGTATTTTTGGGGTTTCTAAGGATGGAATATTAACTTGGTAATCTACTAACTCTCCTACATCTTTACCATTTTCACCTAAAAAACCAACTGTAATGATTTTCTTTTTGTTAGCAGATTTTATTGCCTGTACAATGTTTCTGCTTGTTCCGGAGGTGGAAATTCCAATTAACACATCCCCTTCATTAACAATAGCTTCAATTTGTCTTGAAAAAGAATAATCATAGCCATAATCATTGCCAATGGCTGTTAAGGCTGAAGTATCAACTGTTAGTGCCATGGCAGCCAAAGCTGGCCTGTTATAAGATAATTTACTAACTAACTCTGCTGCCAAATGTTGAGAATCAGCTGCCGATCCTCCATTGCCACAAAATACAATTTTCTTGTTATTATTTATAGCTGTAATACAAACATTAGCTATTTCATATATGTTATCTATCAAGTTTTGATTTGATAAGATCTTACCAAATAACTCATGAGTTTTTTTAAATTCTAAAATTGCAATATCATTTTTAAAGCCATTAGCATTTAACTTTGGTAGTATAATATTATTATTCATTGTTATTTATAAATTATTATCGATAAACACGCCAACTTTGACTGCCGTCATCAACAAAATGACATGGCATAACTCTTCCTATTGTTTCTTTTTCTAATAGTTTTAAAATTCCTATCCTTTTTGATGGAGGAACCAGAAACATTAAAAATCCACCACCACCAGCACCAGAAATTTTTCCAGAAATTGCCCCTTTATCCATTACTGATCTATAGATACGATCAATATTATTGTTTGATATTTTATAAGAAGAAGATTTTTTTGCTTCCCAGCCTCTTTTCATTGATTGTGCTAATAATTTTATATCTCCTTTTAATAAAGCCTCCTTCATAATATATGCTTCTTCTTTTATTTTTAACATTGACTCTATGGTTTTTTGAGAGTTATTTTCAATTTGTTTGCTTTGTTCATTAATGATTATCTCTGATTGCCTTGAAACACCAGTATAAAATAAAACAATTGATTGTTCTAGCTCTGATATTATCCATCTTCTAACGCGCAAAGGATTAATTATTGTATGATCTTTCTTATAAAATTCCATAAAATTAATACCTCCAAATGTTGCTGCATATTGATCTTGCTTACCTCCCTTCATTAGCATATCTTTTCTTTCAATATCATATGCCAATTTAGCTATATCATAATCTCCAAATGGTAAAGAAAGCAACTCACCAAATGCTTTAATAATTGAAACAACAAGAGTTGAAGAGGATCCAAGGCCTGATCCAGGTGGACAATCACAATAAGTTTCCATTTTAAAGGCGCCAAATGGTTTTCCTTTATTATAATCTTTAATAATTCTATTATATATAGCTTTAAATAAAGCTAATTCACCTTCTGGTTGGATATAATCAGTAACTTCACAACTAAATTTTTTATTTAAATCTGTTGCAATAAATCTAATTTTATTATCTTGTTTTGGCTTAATTGTGCAGCAAGCATATAAATCTATTGTAGCATTTAAAACATAGCCACCATATTTATTGTAAAATGATTCCATATCAGTACCTCCACCTGCTAAGCCTAGTCTTAATGGAGATCTTGATCTAACTAAATATTCTGACATGTTATTATTATCTTGTTAAAAAAGATTGCCCCCTAGATACCCTATCACGCCAATAATCAAGCAAGTCTTTCATGGTATCTTCAAAGCTAATTTGAGCCTTCCAACCAGTATGATTAGAAAATTTTGTCATATCTGGAACCTGCAAGTCAGCATCAATTGGCCTTAAACGCTCTTTATCAGTAACAACCTTTATTTTATCTTTTGCTGTAGATATAGATATTAAATAATCTAACATCTCTTTAATTGTACAAGTGTAGGTTCCACCAATATTATAATATTCTCCAGCAACAGGATTAACCGTAACAAGTGTATAATAAGCTTTAACAGCATCCCTTACATCAGCAAATGTTCTTAAAGAGTCTAAATTACCTGTTTTTACCACTGGATCAATTAACCCCTTTTCAATCATAGCAATTTGTTTAGCAAACGTACTTTCAGCAAAAACATCTCCTCTTCTAGGGCCTGTATGAGTAAACATTCTAGTTGTCATGACAGTCATACCATAAGCTTCTGCATAATAGCGCCCAACTAAATCTGTACCTACTTTTGATATGGCATAAGGGGAAGCTGGGTGAAATGTGCATTCTTCATTAATTGGAAGTTTTTCTTTTGGAACACGTCCAAAAACTTCACTAGAAGCACAAACATGTATAATAGACTTTAAATTTGACTTTCTAACTGCTTCTAAGACTCTAGCAGTGCCTTGAATATTTGTTTCAAAAGTATCTAGAGGTGAATCGAAACTAGTTTTTGGATAGCTTTGTGCTGCTAAGTGAAAAACATAATCAGGCTGAGATTTTTCTATTACATCCTGAATTGATATATAGTCTCTTAAATCTCCATATAAAATATGGAGCCTATTTTTTTCATTAATCCTGTCAACTAGATGCTCAATATTGTCCATTGGACTTCTCCAACGACACATGCCATAAATTTCCCAATTAGTATTTTCAAGAAGAAAGTCAGCCAAATGAGAACCAACCATCCCTGTTATTCCTGTTATTAAAGCTTTTTTTGTCATTATATTAAAAATTACGTAATAAATTTGTATAATCAAATAATAATTTTACATTAAATGATATGTTATTGTTGTTACTATCTATTATTAAATTAGCATTTTTAGGCTCTTCATAGATGTCAGTAATTCCGGTAAAATTTTTTATTTTATTTGTTAAAGCCTTTTTATATAAACCTTTTGGATCTCTTGTTTTACAAACACTTAGAGGAGAATTAATATAAATTTCGTGGTAAAAATCTCCAATAATTTTTTTAGCATTTTCTCTATCTTTAGCGTAAGGAGAAATAAAAGATGTAATAACAATGAAACCAGCATCAGCAAAAAGCTTTGCTGTTTGTGCAACTCTTCTAATGTTTTCTGAACGATCTTTACTCTCAAAGCCAAGATCTTTGTTTAAACCTTTTCTTATATTATCTCCATCTAGTACATATGTTTGTATTCCAGAGTTAAATAATTTTAATTGAAGTTCCTGTGCTAAAGATGATTTTCCAGATCCAGAAAGGCCAGTAAACCATAACACACCACCTTTATGTCCATTAACTTTTGCGCGATCTATAGCCGATACCTTGCTTAATTCTGTACTTAAATTTTGTGACTTTATATTATCTTTCATTACGTAACTTGAAAAAATGGAACTGTAAAATTATCAATAACATTATATAATATTTCATTTTTATTTAAATCAAGAACTGATCCTCCTGATGCATTAACTATAGCATGACCTGCTGCAATATCCCAAGATTTTATAGAAGCTCTTCTTGGATATAAATCAGCTATTCCTTCTGCAATAAGACAAAACTTATAAGAACTAGAAACAGACATTAACTGTTTTACTTTAATATTTTTCTTATTTAAATCATCTATAATTTCTGATTTTTCAGGCTCTCTTTGGGTGCAAATAACCACTAAATTATCCTTATTATTAGTATTTTTTATCTTAATAAGATTATTGGAATTTTTTGAAAAATCATTAATTTTATAGGCATTGTTGTTAATGTCTGTAAAATATAAAACATCTTTCACTGGTAAATAAATTACTCCAAAAACTGATCTGCCATTATCTATTAAAGCTATATTAACTGTAAATTCATCTGATTTTTTTATAAAACTACTAGTTCCATCAAGTGGGTCAATTAAAAAATATTTATCTTGTTTTGCCGCATTAACATTGGATAACTTGCTATTTTCTTCTGAGACTATTGCTATGTTAGGAAATATTTTGTTTAGCTGTGTAACAATAAAATTATTTGCAGCTAAATCAGCCTTTGTCACTGGGGACCCATCGGATTTATCAGTGATTGATAGATCTTTATAGTTATCATAATAATTCATGATAATTTTACCAGCCTTACCGGCTATATCACAAATAGTATCTATTTCTTTTTTAGAAAAATATATCACTTTTTAAGTAAAAGTTAATTTTTGGACATAAACTTTAATAAATTACTTCTATCCAATCTAGAATTCAATGGTCTTTTAGCTACAGTTTTATAATCAGAAGTTTTTATAGGGTTAATCTTTTTAACTAATAATTTTTCATTATTATCCTTTAAGTTCTTAACTATTTTAAGAGCAAAATCATACCAAGACATATATTGCTCCTCTACCAAGTGATATATTGTTTTTGGTGAGTTTTTAATTTTAAAAATTCTATTTATAATTTTAATAGTATTGCTAGCTATGTAATAAGCACTTGTTGGAGAACCTATTTGATCATCAATAACATTTATCTCTTCTCTTTCCTTGGCTAATTTTCTTATTGTATTTACAAAGTTTTTTCCATGATCATTCCAAACCCATGAGGTTCTTAATATTATATAATTACATCCAGAATTAATAATAGCAATTTCCCCATCTAGTTTTGTCCTTCCATAGTAGTTAAGAGGATTTAAGTTCTTTTTATTATCTTCTTTAAAGGGCTTATTGCCAGATCCATCAAATACATAGTCAGTTGAATAATGAATTAAAGAAACATTATTTTTAGCACAATAATTAGCCAAAATTTCTACTGCTTTATGATTTATTATATTGGCCAAATTTCTTTCCTCTTCAGCTTTGTTAACATTAGTATATGCTGCTGCATTAATAATAAAATTTGTGGTAGTTAAATTATTAAGAAAGTTATCTAAGGAATCTAAATCTGAAAAATCTACATCCTGACTAGAAAAAGATCTAATATTAAAATTGTTATATTTTTTAAATTGGTCACAAAGAGCTGAACCAACCTGTCCATTTTTACCAAAAATTACAATATTTATCATCCTCTAGCTTCACCGTTTTTTTTAAAAGGCTTAAGATTAAATAGAAAACAAAAAATTCCAGAAATAAAACCAAGATTCTTAGCCAGCTTTTGATGATTAAATAATAAATTAAACAAACCTAAAATAATATTTAGAATCATTAATCTAAGTGAGGACTTTAAAGCGGTAAGATATCCAACTCTCTTTCTCTTCCAGCGTAGCTTTGATAGGTACATATGAAGATTTCTTTTGTATATATTACGAAATGTCTTATTGGATGAGCCTCCACCAATATGAAATCCATAGTTATTACTAAAAATAATACATTTATAGTTATTCTTAACTACCCTATAACATATCTCATCATCCTCATAAAACATAAAAGTATCATTATCATAAAAACCTATTTTATTAAAAATAGACATCTTGAGAAATACGATTGCTCCTATTACATATTTTACGGAATAGTTTTTGTCTATTTTGGTAATTAAATTTTTTAAAACTATTTCTTTTTGTCTTTTTATATCTACATCTTGTTTTGGATAATTTTCTAGCAATAAAGGTGCCCCAAGGGCATAATCATCATTTTTATCCATTGATTTAATTATTACATCAATATCTTGTTCAAAGATAAAGGCATCTGGGTTAAGTATTAAAGCATAATCTGTTTTAACTTTTTGTAATGCAGCATTATTAGCTCTTCCATAGCCAATATTTTGATTTAGTTTAATTAGGTTAACTTTAGGAAAATTATCTTGAATTATTTTTGTGGTTTCATCTTGACTATTATTATCAACAACAAAGACATTATATTTTTTAAAATTAATCTTTTCTAAACAGGATCTTATGACAGCAGAGCTTTCAAAAGTAACTATTATTATAGATAATTTACTATCTTTCATTTATCCTCTAGCTTTACCATCTTTATTAAAAGCTTTTAAGCCAATAAAATGAGCTAAACATCCCATAGCAAAAGCAAATTTAGAAACTACTTTCTCTATATTAAACTTAAATATATTAAAAATTGATTCCAGTAAATATATTAAAATTAATCTTAAAGTGGCTCTTTTAACATTAATCCAGCTCTTTCTTCTTCTTTTCCAATAAGATTTAGACCATCCTAAATGCCAAAACCTACGATAAATTGTTCTTAGAGTTTTTTTACTAGAGCCAGCACCTAGGTGATAGGCAATTGAATTATTAATCACAACATTCTTATATCCATTATCTAAAGATCTTTGTGATATTTCATTATCCTCAGAAAACATAAAAATATTTTCATCAAAAAAACCTATTTTTCTAAAAATATTCATATTAATAAACATTACACCTCCAATAATAAAATTTGAAATTGTGTATCTGTCCTTTCCTGTTAGTTTATTGACTTTTTTCCTTTCTTTATCTAAGTCATTTAAATATCTATTATGAAATGTATTAGGACTAGCAATGGCAAAATTTTGATTTTCATCCATAACCTTAATTGCATTTTCTAAATCTTTTTCAAACATAAAAGCATCAGGATTAATGATTAAAGCATAATCTGTGTTAGCTTGTCTTAATGCAATATTATTAGCTCTACCGTAGCCAATATTCTGATTTAATTTAATTAAATTAACTTTTGGAAAATCTTCTTTGATTATTGAGGTGGTGTCATCTTGACTATTATTATCAACAACAAAAACATCATATTTCTTAAAATTAATTTTTTCTAAACAAGTCCTAATAACCAAAGAACTTTCAAATGTAACTATTATTATAGATAATTTATTGTGTTTTTTCATTCTATGGATAATTTATTTTATTTTTTTATTTACCAATCACAATTAAAACAAGTGCCAACAAATCTCTTTCCTTTATATTTGTTTTTTACGTAGCTTAGGTTATTATAAAAACTTTGATCTAAAGTACCTGACCCTCTATGAAAGCAGTTAAATTGTATTACTTTAGTTAAAATTTTATGATTAAAACGAGCGTTAAAACTAAAATCTTCTGAGTAAAGGTGAAAATCTAAGTTTTCATCAAATTTTAAATTAAAATTTTTAATCAGGCTTGAATGAACAATTAGACAACAGCAATCTAAGCTATCCACCTCCATCTCTTTTTTTGGTCTTAATTGCTTTCTTGAAGTAAAAAATAATTCATCTCCAACCCTTAGCAACTCTTCTCTTGCCCAAGAAAATTGCACAGAATTATTATCTTTAAAATAAGATTCATGATTAAGAGTAAAATAGTTACTAGAGCGGAAACCCTGTTTTATAGCTCCAATAGAAGTTCTTTTATATTTAATTGGCAAGAATCTTTCTCTTTTTCTAAAATCAATTCTAAATCTTTTTTTTACTCCTGTTGGTCCGTAAATAGAATTTGTATTTAAATTTTTTAATTTTTCTAAAGTATCTTCTAAAAAAGCAAAGTCTTGATGACAAAAGACAATCCAAGAATCTTTAATTTTGTTACTTAAAATTTGATCATTAATAAATGAATTATAACGCTTAGAGATTCCAATATTTTCTTTTTTGTTATCAAAAATAGTAATATCATATTTATTCATGAATTTGTTATTTGCAATAGTTCTATCAAAACAATCAAAATTATTAACAACTGTTACTATTTTTAAATTATTCATGATAAACTACTTTGAAATGCTTTCTAAATAATTACGATAAGGAGAACCTTTTTTATAGCTTTTAATAAGATTTAAGAACTGTTCTTTATCAATTAAATTTTTAAGATATACCAATTCTTCTATGCAGGCAATCTTTAGACCTTGCCTTTTTTCAATTGTTTGAATAAATCCAGCTGAATCAATTAGCGAATCTGGTGTTCCGGCATCAAGCCAAGCAAAACCTCTTCTAAACTTAACAACCCCTAGTTGATTTTTCTCTAAATATTTTTTATTAACATCAGTAATCTCCAATTCACCACGAGGTGATGGCTTTAGATTTTTGGAGATTTGAATTACTTCATTATTATAAAGATAAATTCCTGTGACTGCTAAATTAGATTTTGGATTTTGCGGTTTTTCTTCTAAAGAGATTGCTTTTTCTTCATTTTCATCAAGCTCAACTACGCCATATCTTTCTGGATCAGAAACATTATAAGCAAATATATAAGCCCCCAACTCTCCATTGTTAATTTTTTCAAAATTTTCCTGTAGAGCACTTTTTTTAATACTACTAATTTCAGAGCCATAAAATATATTATCTCCTAGAATTAAACAAACTGGATCGTTCTTTATAAATTTTTCACCAATAATAAAAGCTTCAGCAATGCCTTTTGGATTATTCTGTATGGCATATTCTAATTTAATGCCAAATTTAGACCCATCTCCTAAGAATTTTTTAATATGAGGTGTGTCATATGGAGTGCTTATAATTAATATTTCAGTAATGTTAATATTAATTAAAGTTGCAAGTGGATAGTAAATCATTGGTTTGTCGTAAACTGGTAAAAGCTGTTTACTAATGACATGAGTAAGAGGTGCTAATCTAGTTCCAGAACCTCCAGCGAGAATTATTCCCTTCATTACTAAATTTTAATTATTGACAAAATAAATTACTAGAAAGATCTTAATAAAGTAATTTTAAAATTCTATAACTAATCAATAACCTCATAGTTTAATGAAAAATTTTAAAGATTTTATTCATTTATTAAAAAATAATAGATCAATTACTGATGATGAATCATATCAAGCCTTTTCTTTAATTGCTGATGGCAAGGCTAATAATAATGAAATTAAAGAATTTCTAATATTAATTAATGAAATAGGAATAAATGAGTCATTGTTATTTGGAGCAGCAAAGTCTTTAAACGAAAGATCTATTAAGATAAAAGCCCCTAAAGAAGCGATAGATGTTTGTGGCACAGGAGGAGATGGAAGTAATAGCCTTAATATTTCAACTACTGTATCTATTATTGTTGCTTCTATGGGAATTCCAGTTGCAAAACATGGTAATAAAGCTGTATCATCTCAATCTGGTTCAGCAGATATTTTTTCACAATTAGGAATTAAGCTAGATAAAAATAAAGAAGAAGTCCAAAATTCATTAAAAAACAATAATTTAGCCTTTATTTTTGCTCCACTTTACCACCCTGCTTTAAAAAATGTAGCAATTGCTAGAAAAGAGTTAGGCATTAGAACTATTTTTAACTTTTTAGGACCACTTTTAAACCCAGCACAAACAAAATATCAATTAATTGGATGTTGCGATCAAAAAATAGCTAGTATAATGCTTAAAGTTTGTTCGCGCTTAAATAAAGAAAAATGTTTTATCGTAACAGGAGAAGATGGAATGGATGAAATTTCAATTAGCGCTAATACTATAATTAATAAAATGGATAATAAAAATTCTTTTAAAAAAGTTATTTTTAATCCTGAAGAATATGGAATTAAAAAGCGATCTATTAAGCTAATAGAAGGTAAAAATCCTGAATATAATGCTGTGCAATTAATAAATTTACTTAAAGGAAATATAAACAATGAAAAGGACCGGGCTTATTTTGATATTGTTACCTTAAATTGTGCAGCTGCCTTGATTGTGTCAGGGAAATTTCAAGAATTTAATACGGCTATTGTATCAGCTCAAAATCAAATTAAAAGTGGCAAAGCATATGAGTATTTAAACCTTTTAAAGTAAGGTTGCATTCAGCTAATTATTGCCAACGAGATTCTAACTCGTCAATTAAAGATTGTTTTTTCTCATAATCTTTTTTAATCCAAGTTTTAGCTCCATATAGTCTTAGATATTTAACTATAAGCTCCTTTTTGTCGCGATAAGCTATATCAAGAGCTGTAAATCCAGCATTATCAACAATATTAACATCAAGACCTTTTTGAACTAAGAAATCAATTATTGGGAAATAACCTACCTTAACAGACTGCATTAAATAATTCATGCCAAAATAGTCAGAAAAATTAATATTAGCCCCCATATTTACTAACATCTCAACAGAAATATAATCAGCTAATTCTATGGCTACATTTAAAGGGGTATAACCTAGTTTATTTTTTAAATTAGGGTTAGCTCTATTTGCCAACAAAAAGGAAACTGCCTCATGTTTTTGCATTAAGAGCGAAAATATCAATAAAGTATCTCCATATGAATTACGTAAATTTGGATCATTAACAATTTTAAATAATGCCTCAAAATCATCAATTCTATCTTGAGAAATTGCTGTAAACATAAGTTTAATATTTTCTTCTTTTGTTACTATGTCAGGATGATGTTTGTTTTTAAAACTTTTTGCTCTTTTTAGCAGAGGAGCAGGAGTTGGGTAACTAATAAATCTAGGTAAAACTTTTTTCTTAGGGATGGTATAATTTTTATTAACTCCTATTTCTAAATTTTTAGAAAATACATCAAGATATTCTTTTCTTAATTTTATTAATGTTTTTTGTTTCTTTTTTTCTCTTTCTTCCATTAGAATCATTGCTCTTTCATGTCTTAGTCTTTCTAGTTCTTCATTTTCCTTTCTTTTTATTTCTTCTGCCTCAATGCGCTCTTTATCTACAATCTCAACATCTGCTTCTGCTCTAGTATTTTCCTCTTTTGAATTGCCATTTTTTGCATCTAATGATTTTTTCTTATCATTCTGATTAATACCAAAAGTTTTAGAAATTTTATCTTTTGCTTTGGATAAAGAATCGCCAACACTTTCTATAATATTTTTATCATCTTGAGATCTATCATCTTTAAATATTTTATTACTAGATTCTTCTTTAGTTTTTTTGCTATCCTTAAAATCTGAACTAAGATCTTCGCTAATTATATCATCATCTAAACTGCCAATTTGAGCAATTAACCCTATCTTTTTGATATCATCTTTTTTATCTTTAATCTGCTTCTTATCTTTATCTAATAATATATCTTGAGAAGTTTCTGTTTTTTCTTCAACATCTTTTATCTTCTTCTCTTTGGTGATTTTATTATTACCTAAGGTAGAAAAATTATCCTCATCTTTTTCTTCTTTTTCTTCAGTATCTTTTATGGATAAGACTTTAGTAGAAGCAAAATCATCATCAACAATATCCAGCCCTAAAGACTCGATATCTTGCTTGGAAATTTTAGCTAATTCTTTTTCTTGATCCTGTTCCTTTTTTCTTAGAATTTCTAGTACATCACCTTGCTCTTCATTGCTTAACTCAACTTTGTCTATTAGATCTTCTTCAACTACATATTCTTGAATATTTTCTTCTTTTTCTGTAACTTGATCAATGGTAGATTGCTTTGGAGATTCTTTAGCTTTTTTTTGTGCAAGGTAATCTGTTGACTCTTTTGTTAAAAAGTTTTGAGCAAGAATTAATGATGCTGCAATAAATATGTGATACATAAATTATTGTTTTTTCTTAGTAACCGGATCGTAACCACCCAAACTCCATGGATGACATTTTAATATCCTTAATATAGATAAAGCAATTCCTTTAATTACCCCTTTTTCTTTTATGGCCAAAATAGCATAATTAGAACATGTTGGATAAAAACAACATTTATTACTACCAAGCAATGGGGAAATAAAAAATTGATAAAATTTTATAGGTAAAATTACTATTTTTTTTAAAGCTACTTTATTAACTCTAGCCATTCTTTTTCATTTAATACTTTTATTCCTAACTCATGTGCCTTTTTTAATTTAGATCCAGGATTTTTGCCAGCAACTAAATAGTCTGTCTTAGAGGAAATAGAGCTAACAACTTTAATACCTAGAATTTCGCATTTTTCTTTTGCCTCAGCCCTACTCATAAGCATTAAAGTGCCTGTAAATAATAATCTTTTACCACTAAGGTTTGAGTTATAGCTAGATAAGTCTACATCTATTATATTTAATTCTTCTGATAATTTATTCAAAATATTAATATTTTCTTGATGTTCAAAATACTCAATAATGGCATCTGCCATTTTTTTCCCTATTCCATCAATATTAGATAAATCCAAATAGGATTGATCTAAAGCTCTATCACTTTTCTTTATAGATGCTATTTGAAGCATTTTTTCTTTAAACTTTATAAAAGAAATATAATTATTAGCTAATAATTTAGCTGTAGTCTGTCCAACGTGTCTAATGCCAAGTGAATAAATAAAACGATGTAATTGAATATTTCTTTTACTATTGATAGCGTTAAATAAATTGTTTACAGACTTTATTTGCCACCCTTCTTTTTTAACTAAAGGATTAAGAGATGTTGTTTCATTCTTTTCTAGCTGAAATATATCAACAAAATTTTTAATTCTATTTTCTTTAAAAAAATTATCTATCTGCTTTTTGCCAAGACCCTCAATATCAAATGCGTCCTTAGAAACAAAATGTTTTAAAGATTCTTTTATCTGTGTTTGACAATTGAAGTGATTTAAACATCTAAGAACCACATCATCACCTGTTTTTACTATTGCTTTATTGCAAGATGGACAATTTTTAGGAAATTTAAATATTGCTGTATTAGGTTTTCTTTTTGATTTATCAACCTCTAAAACTTGAGGAATTACATCTCCAGCCCTTTGTATTAAAACCACATCTCCAACCCTTATATCCTTCTTGCTAATTTCGTCTTGATTATGCAAAGTGGCACGGGTTACCACAACTCCACCAACATTAATTGGCTTTAAAATAGCAACTGGAGTTAGGGCTCCTGTTCGGCCAATTTGAATGATAATGTCTTGAATTTGAGTTATAGATTTTTGAGATGGAAACTTATGAGCAATAGCCCATCTTGGACTTCTTGATACAAAACCCAAACGTTTTTGTAATTCAAAATTATTGACTTTATAAACCATGCCATCCAGGTCATATGGCAACTCATATCTATTTTCACAAACTTTATTGTAAAGACTAATCACCTCATCAATATTGTTGCACAGTTTTGAGTGCACTTCAGTTTTAAAACCTAATAATTTAAACTGATCCAACATTGAACTTTGAGACTTGCAATTAAAATCTTTACTTACATCTCCAAGGCCATAGGCAAAATAGCTTAATTTACGCTCCTTTGTAATATTGCTATCCAATTGTCTTAGAGATCCAGCAGCGGCATTTCTTGGATTGGCAAAAATTTTACCACCTATATTTTCTTGTTTTTTATTTAAATCTTCAAAATCCTGTTTAGACATATAAACCTCACCTCTAATCTCTAGAATTTTTGGTGGATTATTTGTATTTAATATTAATGGAAATCCGTTAATTGTTGAAATATTCTTAGTAATGTCTTCTCCAACTAGACCATCTCCACGTGTGGCAGCTTGAACAAATTTTCCATTTTCATAACGAGAAGAAAATGATAATCCATCAATTTTAGGTTCACAAAACAATTCTATATTTTCTTTTTTGGACTTAGATAAAATATTCTTACCTTCCTCTAAATTATATCCTAAGAATCTTTCAATTCTATCAATGAAATTAGCAATGTCTTCTTTATCAAAAGCATTGCTCAAAGATAACATTGGTTTTTTGTGTCTAACCTTAGAAAATGCAGATAAAGGTGTGGCACCTACTTTGGAAAATAGATCACTTTGAATAGCATCTGTTCCAATTTCTTTTTTTAACTTCTCTAATTCAATTCTTAATTTATCATATGATTCATCTGATATTTTTGGATCATCATAAGTATGATAAGCTACATCATGCTCTTCAATTTCTGTTACTAACTGTTTAAATCTTTCTAATTTTTCCTTCATGTTAAATTAAGCTATCATCATTAATCTCATGTACATTGTGATAAAATTTACTTAAATCAATTCTTTTATAAATGTCTTTGCTTAATGTATATATGGTAATGGTATCTTTTTTACTTCCAACGTAAGAGATGCCTGGAATAAAACTAATTGTTGCTACAAATAATATTAATTCAGCTTTTCCTAGAATTTTTTTTGGAGTAATTTGAAACAAATAACCACTACCTCTTCCTTTTGTAAAAGTAATTTTTACCAAAAATAAAATACAATGAAATAGTGATGTAAAAAAAATAGTAAGAAAATGTTGATAGAAACCAAGATTTAGAAATAAAAAATTAAAATCTTTATTAATTATCTTAAATTTCCAAGATATTACACTAATAAATAAAGAGACAATAAAGCCAAAAATAATAAAAGATATGGAAAAACCATTACTAGTAAAAGCTAATATAGCCCAAAGTGCAGAAAGAAATAAAAATAAATTGAAAATATTAATCATAAAATATACCATATTTTAAATTTGAAGTAATATTAAGTTTAATTACCCAAACGCTAAAATGCAAAAAATACTTATAGTTCAAGCTCCATATTATCAAGAAATTACAAAAATGCTGCTAGATGGAGCTACTAGTGAGTTAGAAAAAAATAATAAAAAATATGAAATTATCAATGTTCCTGGAGCTATAGAAATACCAGCTGCTATTGCCATGGCTAATAAAGGTCAAGAATATTCTGGATTTATTGCCCTAGGATGTGTCATTAGAGGAGAAACCAGCCATTATGATTATGTATGCAAAGAAAGTACTCATGGCTTAAATTTATTGGCAATAAATGAACAAATTGCTATTGGCAATGGAGTAATTACAGTTGAAAATGAAATGCAAGCAATTGCAAGATCTGATAAAAATAAAAAAAATAAAGGTGGTGTCGCAGCTAAAAGCTGTATAGAGATGATTAAATTAAAAGAAAAGTTTCTTAAAATATCTAGTTAAAACTGTAACCACCGCCTTTAAATATAGGCTTGTAAACATCATTTAACTGCCTAGAAAAAATTTCAAAATACTCAGAATTTTTTCCTTTTACTTTAAAGATTAAATTAGAAATATTATCATCCTGGTTTTTGTAAATATCCCAAAACTCATATTCTTTGTGGTTATTTTTTAGAATAATGTTATTTTCTAAATTAATATCTGAACTAGAATCAACCATAGTTAAAATCCAATCATTTTCTATCTCAACATCATCATTTACAATACTTACTTCTTTCTCTTGATCCTTAGTAGCTACTTCATTGCTGTTAGCATCTTTTATTTCATTTTCTACTGCCACATCTTCTATTTTTATTTCTTCTTCTTTTTCTAAATCATTATTTAATAAATCTTCTAAGTCTGCCTCATCATCATTTTTTACTATCAAGCTATCTTTATTATCTATATCTTGAACATCGTCTTGTGATAGCTGATCTTCTTCTTTCAAAGGATATCTTTCTTGGTTATTATAATCTTCTCCAAAAGCAATTCCTACTAAATAAGAGGTGTTATTGATGCTATCTTTATTATAAACACCTTTAACGTGACGCAATAAATATAGCTTAAAAACTAAAATATCAGGATCAGAAGAAATCTTCCATAAAGAAGTTAATGTTAAAGAATCTGCAGTATTTTGATCCAAATTCTTTCTTAGAAGTTTGTCAATTTTTTTTGTTAACTTAGGATATTTCTTTAAATCACTTTTCCAGCTTAAATTCCTTAGTTTACCAGTTGTAATTCTAGCACTTTTTTTCTTATTATTTTGCCATAAATATCTCCATTTAAAGAAATCCTTTCTGTCTATCTCTGGTTTTTTATCAAAAAATTGTCCCTGATTAACAATGCGATATCCCCTAGATCCCTTTGGCCCAATTTTAGTTCCACCATAATTATCTTGTAAAAAACTATTCATTCCTATTAAAAAAGAGTAATTAGAATTTTTAATGATATCCTGAATTAATTCATCATCTTGCAACTCTTGAGAGGCATATCCAGCTGCCAATGCATAAGATGCCATTGCATTTAAAACTATTTCATTATTATTTCTCATTTTTGAAGAAGCATATCTTAACATTTTACCATCCTTTTCAACTGTAAATAAAACAAAATCAAAATTATTTTGCAATCTAGCTGAAGCATAAAGAAAGTTCCTTGAATTTAAAGAAACCATCTTTTTCATGAAAGATTTATTGTCTACTAAATCATAGGAGGCATATTCTAAAGCTTTGCTGTAAATTCTAGCAATAGAATCAAAAAAAACAGGATCAGACTTTAGTTTTGGCGAAATATAGCTTAGGATATTAGGGTAATTTTTTACAAAATTCTTTATAAAAGTTGGATCACTTCTAATTGAAATATCAGCATATTCAAAATAATCACTATTTTTCTTTATAAAGCCTGCAAATAGTTTATAGCTCTTGGATTGACATGGCGTTAATTCTGTAATTGAAAATCTCTTGAGACTAATATCATTTATTATTTGATCAACCTCTTTATCCAAGAAAGGCTTACAACTATTATCTAGATTTTGAGCAAGAGCAGTATTTAAAAAAAAGTTAGTTAATATTACTGTAAGAACAATTTTAGAATAATTTATCATTTTTTCATGATTGATGCACTTTCAACCTCAATAGTACCATTATTCTTATTATAAAGCACTAAAATAGCAAGCCCAATTGCAGCCTCAGCCCCAGCCACAGTCAAGACAAATATAGCAAATATTTGACCAACTAAATCTTGTAAATAAGCTGAAAAAGCTACAAAATTAATATTAACAGCTAGAAGCATTAGCTCAATTGACATTAGTAGTATAATAATATTTTTACGATTAATAAAAACACCAGACAGTCCAATGCAAAATAGTATGATAGATAAGGTAAGAAAATGAATTAATTCAATATCTGGTATCAACATAATAATTAGTAATTTAGTTAAATATTAATTCCTTTTCCAGGCTCAGGCGTAACTAACTCAATAGAACCTTCCTTGTTTCTGTTAATTTGCTCTTGAATAGATTGTTTTTTAATAAATCTTTTATTGTCTCTGATGGTTAGAACAATAGCTCCAATCATTGCTACAAATAAGATAGCTCCAGATAGCTGAAATGGGTAGATAAAGTCAGTATATAATACACTGCCAATTGCATAGGTATTGCTTACGCCCTTTTCAATTGGCAAAAAGATAGCTTTTGATAAATGGTGAGATGAAATATCAGAAACGCTAGTAATAACATAAAGCTCTATAGCTAAAATAATAGCAACAATAATAGTGAATGGAAAAGGAATTCTATTAATTCTATTTTTTATTTCATCAATGTTTAACATCATTACCACAAATAAGAATAATACCGCAATTGCACCAACATAAACAATAATTAAAAGCATAGCTAAAAACTCAGCTCCTAATAAAACAAAAAGACCAGCAGCATTAACAAAAGCTAATATTAAAAACATAACACTATGCACAGTGTTTTTAGCTCCAACCACAGCAAAGGCTGAAATTATTAGAATAGAAGAAAATATATAAAATAATAAAGTAGAAAAAAGCATGTTTAACTATCTGTAATTAATATCTGATTCAATGTTATTCTTAAGCAAGTATTCCCATCTGTCACCATTGCCAATTAATTTTTCTTTATTGTAATAAAGCTCTTCTCTACTTAAAGTAGCAAACTCAAAATTACCCCCTTCAACAATAGCATCAACAGGACAAGCTTCTTGACAAAATCCACAATAAATACATTTTAACATGTCTATATCGTAAATAGTGGTTTTTCTGGCCCCATCCTCTCTTTCTTCAGATTCGATTGTAATAGCTTGAGCTGGACAAATAGCTTCACATAATTTACAAGCAATACATCTTTCTTCTCCATTGGCGTATCTTCTTAAAGCGTGCTCACCTCTAAATCTTGGACTGATAGGTCCTTTTTCGTAAGGGTAATTAATGGTAACCTTTTTTTTGAACATATATTTTAATGTTAAAGCCATGCCTGTGGCAACATCTTTTAATGTAAAAAAGAAAATATTTCTAAAAATTTTCATATCTTAAATATTTTAATAATAAACCACATAAGCAGCAGTTAGAATTACCCAAATTAAAGAAAATGGCAAGAATACTTTCCATCCCAATCTCATTAATTGATCATATCGATATCTTGGCAAGGTTGCTCTTACCCAAATAAAACAAAATAATAAAAATAATATTTTTAGAATAAACCAGATTAAACCAGGAACAGCATTAAAGAAATCGTTATTAATAGGAGGTAAATAGCCACCTAAGAATAATATTGCGGTCATGGCTGACATTAATATCATGTTAGCATATTCGCCAAGAAAAAACATAGCAAAAGGCATAGAGCTATATTCAACATTATATCCAGCAACTAGTTCCGATTCAGCCTCTGGTAAATCAAAAGGCAAACGATTTGTTTCAGCTAAAGTTGATATAAAAAATAAAATAAACATTGGAAATAAAGGCCAAATAAACCAACCATCCTTTTGTGATAGAATAATATCAGTTAGATTTAAAGACCCGGATAATAATACAACATTAATAATAATAAGACCAATAGAAACTTCATAAGAGATCATTTGTGCAGAAGATCTAATGGCTCCAAGAAAAGCATATTTTGAATTAGAAGCCCAACCAGCGATAATAATGCCATAAACCCCCAAGGAAGAAGTTGCTAAGAGGTAAGTTACCCCGACATTAATATCTGCCAATACTAAACCATCGCCAAAAGGTATAACAGCCCAGGCAATTAAGGCTAAAATAAATGTGATAACAGGAGCTGCTAAGAATAAAATTTTATTAGCCTTTGATGGAATAATAACTTCTTTTAACATCAACTTTAAACCATCAGCCAGAGGCTGTAACAATCCAAAAGGCCCAACAACATTCGGCCCTTTTCTAAGCTGCATAGCGCCAATAACTTTTCTTTCCATTAATGTTAAATAAGCAACAGCACCAAGTAATGGAAGCACTATCAATAGGATTTTACCAATAATAATAAGGGCAGTAAAAAAATATTCTAAATAAATATCAGGCATATTCTTTAAAAAGGAGTAATATTAAAGAAAGGAATAATAATTTAACTTTATTAAATTTAAAGAACTTTTATTAAAATAATTAAATCAATAATTAAAGCACTAACAATACCAGCAAAAACATCATCTATCATTACGCCATATCCACCCTTAAGATTTTTATCAGCATAACCAATTAAGCTTGGTTTTAAAATATCAAAAAAACGAAATAGAATAAATATGGATATAAAATAGAAGAATAAAACTAAATTTGATTGAAAAACTTTAATTACAAAGTAATAGCTTAAAAAAATAGCAATTAACTGCCCTAATATCTCATCAATAACAATTTCACTAGCATCTTTTTTACCAGATTCCTTGGTATAAATATTTGAATAATTAATGCCAGCAATAAATAATATAGTAATTATAACAAGCCAAAAGATGTAAAAAAAATATTCTTCAATACCAGATAGTTTCAAAAGATGATCAAAAACAAACCAAACTGGAAAAGCTGCTAAGCTACCAAATGTTCCAGGGGCGAATTTAATGTTGCCAACCCCAAAGAATGTGCAAATTATGTTAGTTAAAGAATAAGATTTCATAGAAAATATATTGTGATTAGCTATAAAGATAAAGTATCTTCTTATAAACTTCTTTTAAGCTTTTAATATCTTGAATTTTAACATTTTCATCTATTTGATGCGCTGTTTTGTTAAGCATACCAACTTCAATTACTGGCGAAAAATCTTTAATAAATCTAGCATCAGAAGTACCTCCTGTTGTACTTAGCTTTGCCTTAATGTTTAAAATATCTAAAATTGCTTTTTTAACAATATCACTTAAAAAACCAGGCTTAGTAATAAAAGATTCACCACTAACCCTAAAGTTTAATTCATAATTACGGTCCATTGTTCCTTTTGAACAAACATATTTAACCCAATCTATTAATTCTCGTGAGGAATGTGAATTATTAAATCTTATATTAAATTTGGCTATGGCATGATCTGGAATAACATTTCCTCCAGTATCTGGCGCATGAATGCTAGTAAATTCTAGATTAGATGGATCAAAAAAATCATTACCATTATCTAAATTGTGATCTTTTAGAACTTTCATGATATTATTTAAAGCCGAAATTGGATTAATGGCATTTTCTGGATAAGCAACATGTCCTTGTTTTCCGTTAATTTTTAATTCAAAACTAACACTGCCTCTTCTTCCAATTTTAATAACATCACCTAAAATTTTTGAACTAGTTGGCTCACCAACAATACAATTAGATATTTTTTTATTGCCTTCCTTCATCCATTCTAACATCTTTTTAGTACCATTAATAGATTCCGCCTCTTCATCACCGGTTATTAATAATCCTATACCAAAATCTATATCTTCATTTTCATTTAAAAACTCGCTCACAGCACTAACAAAACAAGCAATGGCACATTTCATGTCTGAAGTTCCTCGACCGAATAAATTGTCATTGTCAATTTTTGCATCAAATGGAGGATATTTCCAATTAGCCAAATCTCCCGTTGGAACAACATCTAAATGACCGGCAAAATAAAGTATATTTTGAGAATTATTTGGATTAAAAATACTGTGAATATTTGAAACAGGGTAAGTGCCTCCATCCCCTGAAAATTCTAATATTTGTGATTTAAAGCCTATTTTATCTACAGTTTCTTTAAAAAACTCAATAATATTTGATTCTTGCCCACTTACTGAAGCAATTTTTATTAAATCTTGCGATAATTTGACAGCATCAATGGTCATTTTTGATTTTATTGTTGAATATTAATGACTAACTTCCTACAAATCTAACCTTATTAAACTTATTAAATCAATAAATAATAAATTAGTTAATAATGTTAGACATAAAATGGATTAGAGAAAATCCTGAAAGATTTGATGAAAGCATGAAAAAGCGCGGATGCGATTTTAAGGCGCAAGATTTGATTAAATTAGACAAAGAAAGAGTGGCTATAATTTCTGAAACTGAAATATTGCAAAGAGAAAGGAATTTAATATCAAAAAAAGTTGCTAATGAAGTTAAAAAAGCTGGAGCTGACACTAGTGAGTTAATCAATAAATCATATAAAGTTAATGGTGAATTAAAAGAATTAAAATCTAAAGAGCTCAAAACAATTCAAAAACTAGAAGATATTTTATTGGAAATACCCAATATCTTAGACAAAGATGTTCCATTGGGCAAAGAAGAAGCAGACAACAAAGAAGTGGAAATATGGGGTGAATTACCAAAATTTGATTTCAAGCCAAAAGAACATTTTGAAATTGGTGAAAATTTAGGTCAATTAGACTTTGAGCAGTCAGCCAAAATTTCAGGATCTCGCTTCTCTACTCTTTCTAATAATTTAGCTAAATTAGAAAGAGCCTTATCTAACTTTATGTTAGATATTGCTGGTGAATTTAATTATATTGAAATTTCTCCACCTAATTTAGTTAAAGATGATGCCATGATAGGGTCAGGACAATTACCTAAATTTGCTGATGAAGCATTTTGTACCAAAAATGGCTATTGGCTAATACCAACTGCAGAAGTTTCTCTTGTTAATTTAACAAGAGAAAAAACTTTTGATGAATCTGAATTACCTCTAAGATTTACGGCTTATACACCCTGCTTTAGAAGTGAAGCTGGAGCAGCTGGAAAGGATACTAGAGGTATGATTAGACAGCATCAATTTAAGAAGGTTGAGTTGGTATCAATCACAGATCAGAAATCTTCAAAAGAAGAACATGAAAGAATGACTAATGTGGCTTGTGAAGTCTTAAAAAGGCTAAATTTACCCTATCGTAAGGTTTTGCTTTGCAGTGGAGATATTGGCTTTGGCTCTAATAGAACTTATGATTTAGAAGTTTGGCTACCAGGACAAAATCAATATAGGGAGATTTCAAGTTGTTCCAATTGTGGAGATTTTCAAGCTAGAAGAATGAAAGCCAAATATAAAAGTAAGGATGTTAAAAAACCTTTATTTGTTCATACCTTGAATGGCTCATCTTTAGCAGTTGGAAGGACAATTATTGCTATTTTAGAAAATTATCAAAATAAAGATGGTTCGGTTGATATTCCAAAAGCTTTAGTACCTTATATGTCAGGATTGATAAGAATATAAAAATATTCTATTTTTTCTTGCTAATTAATTATTAAAAACTAAGATGCGAGGCCTTAATTTATAAATAAACTAAATATTTAAGATAATGGCAAATACCAAATCGGCAAAAAAAGCTCTTTTAGTGAATAGAAAAAAAGAAGCTGTAAATAAGTCTAGAAAAAACAGAATTAGAACTTTTATTAGAAAAGTTGAAGATGACATTAAGGCAAATAAAGAAACTGAAGCTAGAAACTCTTTTAAAGTTTTGGAAAAAGAGCTTATGCGCGGTGTAACTAAAGGCATTTTTAAATTAAACACTGCAGCTAGAAAATTAAAAAGAATTGCTGCATCTATAAGAAAATTAAAAAGTAAAAAAGCTTAATAAAATAAAACTTTCTTAAATATATTTTGGTCTAAAATGCTAAATAATCTTTTAACTGATACCAAAATAGACTTTATGAAATCTCATAAAGTTGTTATATTTATTTCTTCCTCTCTTTTAATATTATCAATTCTGTTGGTAGCTACTAAAGGCTTAAATCTGGGCATTGACTTCTCTGGTGGAGTTTTAATTGAAGCACGAACACAGCAAAAAGTAAAAATCTCTCAAATTAGAAAAGTTTTAAGTACTGAAAAAATTGGCAAAGCTGATATTCAAAATTTTGATGAAAAAGATATAATGATCAGAATCTCTAAAGGAGATAATCAAGCCAAAACAATTAAATTAATTCAAGAAACCTTAAGTGATAAATTTCCAGGTATAGAATATAGAAAAATTGATTTTGTTGGACCTCAAATTGGATCGGAATTAATTAAAAAAGGCTTTTTAGCTATTATATTCTCTTTTATTTCAATAATGATTTACATTTGGTTTAGATTTGACTGGCAATTTGGCCTTGGAGCAATTTTAGCAATTATTCATGATGTAATTCTAACATTTGGCTTCTTTTCTATTACAAAATTAGAATTTAATTTAACTTCAATTGCAGCATTATTAACTATTATTGGATATTCAATTAATGATTCGGTAGTTATTTATGATAGAATTAGGGAGGGTTTAAGGAAATTTAAAAAAATGGAGTTAAATAAATTAATAAATATTAGCCTTAACTCAACTTTAAGCAGAACAGTCTTGACGTCTGGAATGACTTTAATATCACTTGGAGCCCTAGTTTTATTTGGAGGAGAAGTTTTAAAAAGCTTTAGTTTGACAGTATTCTTTGGCATTATTATTGGTACATTTTCTTCAATCTATATTTCAGCTCCAATTTTAATTTACATGGATCCAAGAAAAAACGATAGAGAACAGAATTAGTATTGACAAAATAAGATTTTGATTTATTATTCCTGGCCTTGAAATAATTTTAAAGAATTAACAAATAACAAAAGTTAAATGACAAAAAGATTAAAAGCTAAAAAGAAAATTAGTAGAAAATTAGGCGCTAGCCTTTGGGGACAAGAAAAAGATCCTTATTTAAAAAGAAATTATAAACCAGGTCAGCATGGTGCAAACATGAGAAGAAGAGCTACTGACTATGGAACTCAGCTAAAAGCTAAACAAAAATTAAAGTTTTATTACGGAAATATTTCTGAAAAACAATTCAGAAATTTATTTAAGGCTGCTACTAAAATTAAAGGTGATGCTAGTGAAAACTTTATTGGCCTACTTGAAAGAAGGCTAGATGCAATTATTTATAGAACTAACTTTGTCCCTACAGTTTTTGCTGCTAGACAATTTGTTAACCATAAGCATGTTATGGTAAATGGACAAATAGTTAATATTCCATCTTATAGAATAAAGCCTGGAGATGTTATTGAGATTAGAGAAAAATCTAAAAAATTAAATATAGTTTTAGAGTCTTTACAAAAGGCTGAAAGAGATATTCCATCTTATTTAGAAGTTGATAATGATGCTAAATCCGTTAAATATTTAGCCGTTCCTGCATTTGCTGATGTGCCTTACGCTGCTGAAATGGAGCCTCATCTAATTGTGGAATTTTATTCTAGATAATTGCACTCTCACACTTAACTTACGTTTCTTGACGTGAGATCCTTCATCTAAGAATAACTAAGACCTAAAGGTCTAAGTTATTCTAAATTCAGGATGACAGACATAGTGCAACACTGATAAATCAAAAATCTTTGTTTATGATTCTTGGAGTTGGTTTGGATATAGTAAATGTTAGAAGAATTAAAGATTCCTTAGAAGCATTTCAAGATAAGTTTGAAAAACGCATCTTCACCCCATTGGAAATAGAAAAATCTCAAAAATTTACGACTATTGAATTAAAGTCTAGCTATTACGCCAAAAGGTTTGCGGCCAAAGAAGCTTTTGCTAAGGCTATTGGACTTGGTATTGGTCGAGGGGTTAATTTTACTGATATTGAAGTTGTTAATAATAAAAACGGCAAACCAGATATTAAGCTAAATAAAATTGCTGAAGATTTTCTAAAAAAACACTTTAAAAATTTAGATTTTAAAATAGATTTATCTTTAAGTGATGAAAAAGAAATTGCTCAAGCAATAGTTATTATTTCAAAAAATTAATAATGATAATATTATTAGACTCATTAGAAAAAATTGGCTCATTTACCTTAAAACGCTTAGCTCAAATAGGAGAAGTTTTTATATTTATAGGTAGAGCTATAAAACATATATTTACCCCTCCCTTTTATCCTAAATTAATATTAAAACAAATGATTGCCATTGGTTATTATTCTTTGCCAATTGTAGGATTAACGGCTGTGTTTAGCGGAGCTGTATTGGCTTTGCAAAGCTATTCTGGATTTTCTAGATTTAATGCTGAAAGTACTATTGCTGTTGTTGTTGCTTTATCTGTTACTAGAGAGTTAGGGCCAGTTTTTGCTGGATTAATGGTTGCTGGTAGAGTTGGAGCTTCTATGGCTGCTGAAATTGGAACTATGAAAGTGACTGAACAAATTGATGCTTTAAAAACTTTATCTACTAATCCTTTTAAATATTTAATTGCGCCAAGAGTTATTGCTGGTGTTATTACTTTGCCATTTTTGGTTATTATTGCAGATATTATTGGTATTATGGGAGGATTTTTGGTTAGTGTGCATAGTCTTGGATTTTCTCCTGGACCCTATATTAGGAATACTTTTGAATTTTTAGAAGCAATGGATGTAATTTCTGGCCTTGTTAAAGCTATGTTTTTTGGCTTTATTATTACAATAATGGGCTGTTATTGGGGATATAACTCAAAAGGCGGAGCTGAAGGCGTTGGAATTGCCACAACAAATGCTGTTGTAAGTGCTTCTATTACAGTTTTATTGATGAATTATATTTTAACTAGTTGGTTTTTTGCCTAGAAGTGCAACTATTAATTTACGCACGCCACAATTTTTAAGGGATTTTTTGATGTTTTTTTAAATTTGCTTCTCATGTATATTTAATTATACTACGAGGTAAATTAAAAAAAGCACCAAAAAGCGTGGATATGCGTAAGGTAAGAACTTCACTACATAGCCTGACCTTCTGATTTAGTGGTGCTTAATCCGGTTGTACCTATATTACCAGCAGATCTGAATTGACCTGTAACGTCTGCGGCTGGGGCAAGTAATGTTTCTTTTATTCCTCCAGAAATTTCATTTTCTACCATATCTTTTGTAACTAAATGCCCAGCTACTGCCACAATATCAAAATCTAATGATCCGCCAATTTTTATAGCATCTCCTATACTTTTACCTTCACTTATTACGCCAACTCCTCCATTTTGCAGAAGATCTCCAATGCTTTGGTCACTGACTGCAGCTTTATTCATGCCACCCATTTCACCCTTGGTGCTTGGAATATTACTACTAGAATCTTGATTGCCTTGATGTTTTTCATTTGACAATCTTCCAGCTAATTGTGACTGCATCTGTTGTTGTTGAGCTATATCTGGTTTCATTTAAATTAGAGTATTTATTAATAAATTAATTATCCAAGGAGTATTATACCATATTATATACTAATTTTCTACTAATAATTTTTACTATAAATTTACCAAAAATGTAAATTCATATTACCTCTTCCATGGAAACTGTAAACATTTCCTAAGCTATGAGCCTGAGGCTTATATCTTTGTTCACCAGCTAATGGTGGATCAAAGCTTTTTCCTTGAGAATCTTTAGCGGTTTGGTATGTTCCAACAACTGAGTGACGACAAAATATATGCCCAAGCCAGAATATTTTTTTATAATGTCTAATATTATTTTGAATTTCTTTTGGATCATCCCAATTGATGTCCCACTTATCCTCATATTTTTTTCTTATCAAATTTAAATCTGGTTTGGCAATTGATAGATCAGGATCCTTCTTCCATTTGTAAAATGTCATCATAATAGCTGAACCAAATTGTGTTGCCAATCCGGATTCACAACCATGCATCCACCCCATCCTGTATCCGGGTGTGCCATCTTTTGGAGCATGAGTAAATATCTTACCATAAGGCTTATACCAATAAGGACCACAGCTTGTAATTAAAAATGATGTTATTAATAAAATTATTATTTTTTTCATAAATTTACTTCTTAAAATCCTAAAATATTTCCTGAATTAGCGCCAGGATTACCATAAAAAATATGACCACCCATAACACTGCCTTTTTTATTGCCAGCTCTATTTTGCTGCAAAACTCCTAAAAAGCCACCAACACCTCCAGATATCTTGTCACTTAATACTCCTCCTCCAAGTGCTGTATTATTTAAATTGCCTTTACCCATATTAAATCCTGTGCTACCTTGAGCAAATAAATATCTATCCCAACCTCCAGAAAAATGCCCAGAACCACCGGTTATATAACCAAAGCAATAGTTATATCCCCTTTTTCTACCAAAGAAATATTCTGGATCATCTATTAATTCTGGATCAAATTTATAATCATATCTAGTTCTATAAAGACCATAGCCACGAGAATATAATACGGTGGAACAGCCATCCTTATATCCTTTTTGAAAATTAGGAGTTCCAGGTGGAACCCTAATATTGGTAAAAGCTAAGTTATGATCAGTAAATTTAGAATCGGCAAACCATCTGCATGATGAGGTGAATAATAATATTAAAATAATAATAATTTTTTTCATATTTTACCTAAACTTTACTGCATACCATAAAAGAATTGCTTAAACGGCCCTTCTTTTTGATCAATATGATCGTCTCTATAGCAGAACCAAAAACCATAAGACCATGCTATTTTATAATCCAGTGAATTAGCCATTTTCCAGCCATTAACCTTATTATTTTTAGCAAACATTCTATAATATGTACCTCCACCAGTAGCTCTTCCTACTTCACAACCATCATACCAACCTTCTCTAAAATCAGGGCTAGCTTCTGCTAGATCTTCTTTAAACTCTTTATGTGGACCTTCCCACCTATATGCACAAGAACTAATAAATAATATTAAAATAATGTTAATAAATACTTTTATAATCATAAAACTCCTTAATCAGCTGGGCTTCTAGAAAAAATATTAATAGCCGATGCTCTATTTCCAAGTACATAACAAGTATAAAAAGCTGACCCCCAGGCTTTTATATAAACCGGATCATGCTGATATATACCACTACCAAATGTAGTATCATAAACTGAAGCTCCAGCATACTTCTTAGTACCAAGACCAGTTCTGCAGCCATCATACCATCCTGCTTTAAATTCAGGTGGTCCATCTGGAACTTCCATTGGCATGCCAATTGGACTATAAAAACCACTGCAACTTGTAAGTATAGCCAATAATAATGTATAAAATGTTCTTTTTAACATATGTTAATTATAGCATATTTATAATAAGATGAAAAGAGGCATTAATAGAACTTATGCTTTTATATGGCCAAGACTAAATAACATCCCAGTCACTTACATAAACACATTGCTCAAAACCATCCCACCATCCGGCACGATAATCGGCACTTTTAGTTATTTTTTTGGTATTTAATCTCATGGGCATAAATTCAGTCATTAAGCCATGATTTACACTACTCCATCCAATACCACAACCCTCTTTAAAGCCAGCACCATAGTCAGTTTTAGCGGATGGAAAGCCAGACATACCATTAAGCGGACGAGGTCTTATGCCCCAATTCCAATCTTTAGGCATGGAATCGCAATTTGTAATTAAAAATAGTAATAATAGACAAATAAAACTTCTAATCATTAAACCCTGTAAAATACTAAAATTTATAATTCGTAGTATTATAACATAAAATTAGACGACTGGCAAGGGAAATATAGAGTCTTACCTAAAAAATGTATTGATTTGCACTATTTTGGAAGATTTTTTGAGTTTTTGAGTATAAATGGCATATTAATAATAGCAAAAAGAATAGATATAGGAAGCATGCCAAAAACTTTAAACTGAACCCAAAAATCAGTTGAAAAATTACGCCAAATTATTTCATTTAAAAGAGCCAGCGAAGCAAAGAAATAAGCCCATCTAAGAGAAAATTGTAGCCAAGCTTGATTACTCATATGAATTGCCCCATCAAACAAATATCCCAGTAGTGGTTTTTTCATAAAATAACCACCAAATAATATAATGGAAAATAGTGCATTTAGTAAAGTTGGTTTAATTTTAATAAATATCTCATTTCCAGACAAAATTGTAATTCCTCCGAATATACTTAGTAAAATTGCTGAAAATAACGGCATTTTAGCTATTTTCTTTGTTACTATATAAGAAATTAGTAATGCAACTATAGTAGCAATAACTAGATAAATTGTTGCTGGAATAATTGGTTTTGAGTGGCCAGATAACTTATAAACACTAAAGAATATAATTAACGGCAGAAAATCTGTTAAAAATTTTATAAAAGACTCTATACCTTTGTTATTGTCCTTTGCCATAGATTTTGCTTTAATTACATTTTTGGTCATTTTCTTGAATATTTTTAATTTTTATTAACTTAACATCATAAATAAATTCAACATCCTTGTTGTTTACCTTTTGATTAACAAAGACTCTCCTTTTACCGCCTACCCTCATTCCAATTAAATTCTTTGAAAGCTCTAAATTATCTATTTTTAAATCATAATTATTATTTGCAGAAGCATTACCATTTCCTAGTTTTATAAAATTAACAACAGCAAAATCACCACATGCAACTCTTGCTCCAGAGCCAATAAGTAAATTTTGATAAGGCTTATCACTTTTAGTCATTTCTTTTTCAATTGTAGCACCTAAATCAATAGTATTTTTGGATTTATCTATATTTTTTTTTGCATAAACAGCTTTATCTTTTATATAAGAGATATTTTTCTTTACACGATCAGGAGAAAGCCTGTTTCTAAGATTTTGCTTATTACTGGTATCATGAAATAGTGCAAAATAGAGAATGGCGCCAATGCCAACTAGTTTAAACCATATATTATTTATCATATTCTTCGTTATCTAGTGCTGATAATATTTGTTTTTTAGTAATTGGACCTTGTCTTAAAATTTGAACCTCACCGTTAATATTAACTTTTAATACGGTTGAAGATTTTTTATGACAATTTCCACCATCAATCATTAAGTTTATTGACTTACCAAAATAATTTTCTACTTGAGAAATATTGGTAGCCGCCATTTTGTTACTGATATTAGCGCTAGTAACTGCTAAAATTCCAGTAAATTTTTCTAATAATTTTAAAGAAAATTGGTGATTTGGAATTCTAATACCAATATCTAGGCTACTATTATTGAGTAAATTTGATATTTTAGAAAATTTATTATTTTTATTTAAAATTAAAGTTAAGGCTCCAGGCATAAAATTATTAGCAATAGCAGTGGATTTTTTGTCAAATTGCACAATTGTTTTTGCTAAATCTAAATTTTGGACAAAGATTGCAATAGGTTTTGACTCTTGTCTATTTTTTAACTTATAAAGTTTTTTTACAGCAAGATCATTTCTGGCATCACATGCAATACCATAAGTTGTATCAGTCGCAAAAGCAATAACCCCTCCTGAATCCAAGATTGTTATAGCATCTTTAATAGAATCTTTGTCGCTTTCTTTAATTATTCTCATTATTTTTTAATTTTATTGAGTCATAATCTTCTAGATTACTTGTTGTATCAATATAATTTTTAACTGGCGCAAAACTTTTGCGATGATATTTGCAAATTCCGACCTCTTTAATTTTATTTAGATGAAATTTAGTTGGATAAGCTTGATTTTTATGCCATTCATAATAAGGGAATTCTTTTCCTAAATTTTTCATTATATCATCTCTAGTTTCCTTGGCTACAACTGAAGCAGCAGCAATAGAAAGGCTTTTTTGATCACCTTTAATAATAGATTGAGCTTTTGCACTTATGTCTGGAATAAAATTGCCGTCAACCAATACTAAGTCTGGTATCACTTGATATTTACTACATAAATCTAAAAAAGATAACCTCATTGCTAATTTTGTAGCATTTAAAATATTAATTTCATCAATTTTATCCTCATTAACAATTCCAACTCCTATTTTGGCAATTTTTTTTAGTTCTAAAAAGATTTTTGCTCTACTCTTTTTTGAAAGTTTTTTAGAATCATTTAGATTTAAAGGATAATTGTCCTGTTCAAGTATAACGCAAGATGCAACAACTGGACCAGCCAGAGGGCCTCTTCCAGCCTCATCAATTCCAGCTACAATTCCAATATTCTCTTTTTCAAATGTAAAATTGGGATAAATTGATTTCATAAATAAAATTTTCCTTGCAACTTATGTTCAATGTTAATATTTATTTTATCTATTATAAACTAAAATTTTCAATTAAATTTAATAAAATAGCAATGTCAAAAAATAAAACTTCTACAACTAAAGCTAGCAAGAAAACTGCAGTTAAAAAAACGACTACAGCTAAAAGAACCACAGCTAAAAAGACTACAGCTAAAAAATCTCCTGTAGTTTCTAAAACTACAACATCAGAAAACAAGGAGTCTTGTAATTATAGCAAAAAAACTAAATTAGTTATTGCTATAGCGGCTATCTTAGCAATTGGATTTTTGTTACTTAAAACGAATGAAAATCCTGATAAAAATTCAAATAATGAAATTAAAATTGATCAAAATGCACCAGTTGGAACAGTAAAGGATGTTGAAGAGGTGATTGCGGTTTGGATACAAAATAACCCTGAACTAATATTGGAATCAGTGGTTAATATGCAAAAAAGGCAAGCTGAAAAACAAAGAGAGGAAGCTTCTGGCAATATAACCAAAAGAGCGAAAGATATATACAACCGCAAGAATGACCCTGTTATTGCTCCACAGGGATATGATGTAGCTGTTGTTGAGTTTTTTGATTATAATTGTGGCTATTGCAAAAGAGCTTTACCGACAATTGAAAAACTTACTAAAGATGATAAAAAGATAAAAATTATCTTTAAAGAGTTACCAATTCTTGGAAAATCTTCTGAAGATCTAGCTAAAGTTTCTTTAGCTTTTAACATGTTGGCTCCAAGTAAATATTTTGCCTTTCACCAATCTTTAATGAAAAGTAAGGCTAAAACTACGGCTGAAGCTATTGCAATTGCCAACTCTCATGGAGTTACCAAAGCTAAAATAGACAAAGTTCTGTCTAAATACGCATCTAAAATACAAGATGAAATTAATTTTAACAAGGAGCTATCTGCCTCAATTGGAATTAATGGAACTCCAGCATTCTTAGTTGGTGAAACTCTATACCCTGGAGCCGTTAATGTTGAAATTATTAAAAACGAAATTATAAAACTAAGAAAGAAAAAATAATCCTATATAATTAAAGGCCTTAATAATTAAGGCCTTTAACCTATCTTAATTATTAGATGTCAATATCACTATTATCACCAAAACAAAAGGAAGCTGTTTACAGTATTGAAGATGGTGATAATATCTTTATTACAGGAAGTGCTGGAACTGGAAAATCATTTTTACTACAATATCTAAAAAGAAATTATTTAACCTCTGGTCTGCACGTTACTGCAAGCACTGGAATTGCTGCTATTAATGTTGGTGGACAAACAATACATTCTTGGTCTGGCATAGGATTAGGTAACCTACCCGTTGAACAGCTAATAAAAAATTTTGCTTCTCCAAAATTTGGTAGATTAAAAAGAAGAATTAAAATGGCTAATATGTTAGCCATTGACGAAATTTCAATGATATCAGCCAAAACATTTGATTTGTTAAATCAGCTATTTAAGGATATAAGAAGAAGTGATAAAGCTTTTGGAGGTTTGCAAATAATTTTATTTGGAGATTTTTTACAACTTCCACCTATTGACCGTAACTACTCGCTTCCAAATTATAATTTTTGTTTTCAATCAGAAGCTTGGAATGAGCTAAATCTCAAGAATTTTGTCTTAAATGATGCTTTTAGGCAAAAAGATGACGATTTTATTGAATTATTAAATGATATTAGATTTGGAAAAATAAGTCAAGATGGCATAAAAGTACTAGAGTCAAGATTTAATGCTATTGATACACAAGATAATATCAAAGCTACAATTTTAGTGACTCATAACTCACAGATGGAGTCTATTAATAAATTAGAATTACAAAAAATACCTCAAGAGAGCAAATTTTTTGAAGCTGTTTTTAGTGGAAATAGCAATAAAATTGAGAATTTGCGCAAAAATTGTTTAGCAAATGAGAAATTAGAATTAAAAATTGGCTGCCAAGTAATGATGCTTAAAAATAGCTATCAAAAAGATGGGGTTATTAATGGATCTCTTGGAATAATTAAGGGCTTTACCCTAAAGAGAGGATATCCAATAGTAGAATTTAAAAGTGGCCCTACCATTACTATATCTCCTGAAGACTGGGCCTTGGAAAAATATGATCAAGGCAAAGAAGAATTAGTAACAGAAGCAAAAATGACGCAAATACCTCTAATCTTATCCTGGGCTATTACAATTCATAAATCTCAAGGAATGACTCTAGATAAAATAAACTGCAATTTAAGCAATTCATTCTCTGATGGTCAAATTTATGTAGCTTTATCAAGAGTTAAAACATTAGAAGGTTTATATATACAAGGCTTAGACTTTAATAAAATACAAGCAAATAAAGATGTGGTAGAATTTTATCAAAATCTAGAATTTAATATAAATCCTACACATAAACAAGCTTCTTTATTTTGAAACATTTAGAAAAAAATGATATACAAGGTATTTTATGGGTAATATCAGCATGTTTTTTTGTTGCCTTGATGATAGCAATTGTTAGAAAAACATCACAAGATCTTCACGTTACCCAAATATTAATGATGCGCTGTTTTTTTTCAGTATTACTACTATCTCCTTTGATAATAAAAACAAATGGTAAAGTTTTTCAAACTAAAAAACTAAAATTACACTTTCTAAGATCAATATCTGGTTTTGTTGCTATGCTTTCTTGGTTTTATGTGGTTACTCAAATACCACTTCCTGAAGCAGTATCTATTACTTTTATTGTTCCAATTTTAACAACTTTAGCAGCTATATTAATTTTAAAAGAAAAAGTCAGTAAAAGACTTTGGATTTCTTTATTAATAGGACTTGTTGGTGTTTTGATAATTATTAGACCAGGATTTGAAACTGTAACCATAGCACATTATATATCATTGGTTACAGCAATTTTATGGTCAATTTCTAACATTCTTACTAAAAAACTAACAAAAACTGATAAACCATCAACTGCAGTTTTATACTTAGCTTTATTAATATTTATTATGTCAATCCCTGTTGCAGCTCCTTATTTAAAAGCTATGAATTTTAATCAATTAATATGGCTATTCTTTTTGGGATTAAGTGCCAATTTAGCTCACTTCTCTTTATCGACTGCCTATAGCAAAACAGAATTATCAATTTTACAACCATTTGATTTTACTAGATTAGTATTTATATCAGTTATTGCTTATTTTGCTTTTGGAGAATTAGTAGATATTTATATGATAATTGGCTCAATAATTATTATAATAAGCTCTGTATATCTAACACAAGGAAGTAAAGTTAAACTTGTTAAATGCTATAAATGATAAAAATATTGCTTTTTACTTGTTTAAAATTTAATATTGCGCCTTCGATTTTACCAGAGCGCCCTTAGCTCAGCTGGATAGAGCAACAGCCTTCTAAGCTGTGGGTCAGACGTTCGAATCGTCTAGGGCGCACCACACTTAAAAACACTTAAATATTTAAAGGTTAAATTTGAATATGGCGATATTGTCAAAAAATTTAAAATTATTTTTTGCACTTTCGATTATTATTTATAGCACCTTGCAATATAATTCCCTAGCTAAAAAACCATCTAAGATTAAAATTATTGGTAATGAGAGAATAGATACAGCAACTATTAAATCTTACTTAGATATTAAAAATTTAAAAAAAGGTCAATTAGGAGCAATTGATAAATCTTTAAAAAAACTTTATGACTTAGATTTATTTTCTGAAACAAAAATTTATCAAGATAAAAACTTCATAGTAATTGAAGTTAAAGAAAATCCTATTGTAAAAGATGTAATTTTTAAAGGTAATAAAAAGATTGATGATGATATTCTTTTATCTGAAATAAAGCTTAAAAAAAGAGTAATATATACTAAATCTAAGCTAGAGTCTGATATTAAAAGAATTAATGATATTTATATTAAAAGTGGTCGCTTTCTAACAAAAATTGATCCAAAAATTCAGAAAGAAGATCAAAATAGAATTAATATAATTTTTAAAATATCTGAAGGTAAAAAAGCTAAAATTAAAGATATCTACTTTATTGGCAATTATGTATTTAGCGATCAAGAACTGCTTGATGAAATAACAACTAAAAAAACCAAATGGTATAAACCATTTAGTAGCTCTGACTCTTATGACTCTGACCGTATGGAGTTTGATAAAGAAAAATTACGCCGCTTTTATAATTCTAGAGGTTATGCTGATTTTGGAGTAATATTAGCAAATGCTCAAATTACTCCCCTTAAGGATAAATTTTTTCTTAATTTCTTAATTGAAGAAGGAATAAAATATGATTTTGGTGAAATTAAAATTATTAATAAAGTTAAAAAATTTGACAAATCATTACTTGATAAATCGATTCTTACCAAAAAAGATAAAGTTTATAATGCTGATTTAGTTGATAAAACTATTGATAAATTTACTAATATATTATCTGAAAATGGCTATGCTTTTACTAATATTAAACCAATTTTAAAAAGAAATAAAGATCAAAAAATAATTGATATTGAATATATCATAGAGGAAACACCAAGGATATATATTAATGAAATAAATATTACAGGTAATGACAGAACTCTAGATAAGGTAATTAGAAGAGAATTAAGGGTAAGAGAAGGAGATCCTTATAATATCACTAAAATTAATAGATCTAAACAAAGAATAAATAATTTAGGATTTTTTGATAAAGTTGATTTTAAAACTAATAGAATTGGAAATAGCGATAAAGTAGATATCCAAATAGAGGTTAAAGAAAAGAAAACTGGAGAGTTAAACTTTGGTATTGGATATTCAACTCTTGATAAGATGACTGGTAATATTGGGGTTAGAGAACGAAATTTATTTGGAACTGGACAAGAGCTAGCAATCAATACTCAAAAATCTTCTACTAGATTTAGCAATGAAATTAATTATACCAAACCTTGGTTTACTGGTAGAGAAATTGCAGCTGGGGTGGATCTATTTAATTATGAGTTAGATAAAAGAAATACATTGGTATATGATCAGAACTCTCAAGGATTTGCACTAAGGGGTGGATATTCTATTTCTGAACATATTTATCATTTAATAAAATATTCATATAAAGATAAAAAGATTTCTAATATTGATCCTGCAGCTTCAGTAACAATTCAAAATCTTAAAGGTAGATTTATTAACTCTTCAATAAGTCATAGTGTAAGCCTTGATAAAAGAGATAGTAGGTTTAATCCAAAAAATGGTTATTATGGCCGTATTACACAAACATATGCTGGCGTAGGTGGAGATATAGATTATTTAAAACAAGAAGGTAATGCTAGCTATTATATTCCTGTTGTTAATGAAAGTTTTATTTTAAAATTTTCTGGTAGATTTGGCTATATTGATGGGCTAGGACAGGATATTAAAAGTAATGACAATTTTTTCCTTGGTGGAAATAATTTTAGAGGGTTTGAATATGCTGGATTAGGGCCAAGAACTATTGTTAGCAATGACAGTGCTGTTGGAGGAAATGCTCTTGGTGGAAGGTTATATTATGTTAGTACAACTGAATTTAAATTCCCGTTGGGTCTACCAAAAGAACTTGGAATAAATGCCGCCCTATTTCATGATATTGGAACCTTAAAATTGGTTGATGAATTTAATAAGCAAAATGCCCAAATTGCTGATGATGGGTCTATAAGATCAAGTTATGGCCTAAGTATTGTTTGGTCCTCTCCTTTGGGGCCGATAAGGCTGGACTTCTCAAAAGTTGATAAAGCTGAGGTGTACGATAGAACAGAAGCATTCCGCTTTAGCTTTGGAACAACATTTTAATTTCCCTTTGACAAAAGATACTTTTAAGAACTTAACCTTACTAATTTATTGTCAGATAAAATAATTAAGACTTTTTATAAAACTTTATAAAACTTACAAAAGGTTTGAATTTTGCATATTTGGCATTTTGGTTTTTTGGCAGTGCATACGTAGCGTCCATGTAAAATTAGCCAGTGATGTGCATGTTGTATCCAAGTTTGTGGTATTTTTTTTATTAAAGCTAACTCTGTTTTTAAAACATTATCTTCTTTAACTAAGCCAATTCTATTGCTAACTCGAAATACGTGAGTGTCAACTCCAATGGTTTTAGCACCATAAGCACAATTTAAAACAACATTAGCGGTTTTACGTCCTACTCCTGGTAAAGTTTGTAATAACTCTAAATCTTGAGGTATTTTACTATCGAAATTTTCTATTAACATTTTTGATAAGGCTATAACATTTTTGGCCTTATTATTGTAAAGACCAATAGTATTGATGTATTTTTTTAACTTATCTTCTCCTAGATCTACCATATCTTTGGGGTTGTCAATAATTGCAAATAAAGGTTTTGTTGCCTTATTAACACCAATATCAGTGCTTTGGGCCGATAAAACCACAGCAACTAACAAAGTATAGTCATTAATATATTCAAGCTCGGTTTTAGGATGAGGATTATCTTGACTAAAAATGGTAAAAATTTTATTAATATTATCCCTTTTCATTATTTTTTAAATTGATGCTTTTAAATAAACTAGAAGAAGTAATTAATAATATTTTTGACTCTAAACTTCCAGAAAAAATTGCTGTTGGTGTTTCTGGTGGAATTGACTCTATTGCTTTGGTTTTTTTATTGAAAGAATTTACTAAAAATAAAAAAATTAAATTAATTGCCCTAATTGTTGACCACAAGATAAGAGAAAACTCTACTATTGATGCTAATGATACGGCACAAATTTTACAAAAAAATAACATTGAATGTCAAATTTTAAATTCTTACCTAGGTACGCCACCACAAGCTAATATTGAGGCTAATTTACGAGAAATGAGGTATAGTTTACTTAATAAATTTTGCCTTGATAATAACATAAAACATCTTTTTATTGGCCATCATGAGCAAGACCAAGCAGAGAATTTTTTAATTAGATTATTTCGTGGCAGTGGTATTGATGGGCTTTCGGCTATGGATTATGTTAGTAAATTTTGGGATATGGAAATTATTAGACCATTACTTAATTTTAAAAAAGAAGAATTAAAAGAATATTTAGAGAAAAATAATATTAATTGGATTGAAGATGAGTCGAATCAGGATAAAAAATATTTAAGAAATAAAATTAGAAGTTTCTTAAATTCCCTAGATGATAAAAATTTAATAAATCAGAGAATTGCCCTGGCAAGTAAATCTATTTTAGAAAGTAAAAAACTAATTGAACAAAATTTGATTAAAAATGCTTCTAAAATTTTAGAATTTAATAATTTAGGATATATTTTATTAAAAAAAGCAGCCTTTTGTAATTTAAGTGAAGAAGAGGCAAAACGTTATTTGGCCTGGACGCTTATGGAAGTTAGCGGTAGTTACTACAAGCCTAGATTAAAATATTTAGAAAATTTGTATTTTTGGATTTTAGAGGATAAAGAACATAAAAAACGCTGTTTTTATGGTTGTGTTGTACAAAAATATGATAATTCTAATTTAATTATCTACCGTGAAAAAGATAAAATTAAGAAAGATAAATTTGTAAATAATTTAATTTGGGATAATCGTTTTAAGATAAATTGCAATTTAGATATTAATGGAATTTCTATTAGCAATATTGAAGTGCAAGAATTTAATAAATTAGACATTAAACATAAGATGAATGGTATTTTAAAAAATATTATTTGCACCATTCCTGTTTTTAGAAAAAGTAATCAAATTTTAGCAATTCCTCATTTAAATTATTATGTGGATGATAAACTAATAAAAGAAATTAATATTAGATTTGATAAAAAAACAAAATTATGAAAATAGCACCATATAAAATAGACTCATTTATTAATTCCCTGCCTGACAATAAAGAAATTTTTGGGGCTTTAATTTATGGGCCGGAATCTGGATTGGTTAGCATAAATACTACAAAAATTGCCAACTTAATTGTTCCAAATTCATCTGACCCATTTTTAATTAGCAATATTGATGTTAAGCAATTAGAGGCAGATAACGCTTTAATAATGGATGAATTTGTCTCTATTCCTATGCTGGGTGGAAGAAAATTAATTAGGGTTGATAATGCTAACAATAAAATAACCAATAGTTTAAAAGAAATTTTTGGCAATAATAAAAAAGATGGCAAATTTTCAAAGCCCACTGGAGAAAATTTTATTTTAATTAATGCTGGTCAACTTGAAGCTAGCTCATCTTTAAGAAAATTTGCAGAGATAAACCCTCACTTTGCCTCTATTGCTTGCTATGAAGATAATGAGATGACAATTAAAAATATCATAAAAGAGCGTTTAGCTCATTATGGTTTAAACGTTGAGGAAGGTGTAGTTGATATCATTGTTAATAAATTTGGAAAAAACCGCTTCATTATTTTAAATGAATTAGAAAAATTATCAATTTATATGAACAATGATAAATTGGTTACAAGGGATATAATTCAAAATGTTATTGCTGATATATCGCAGATATCAATTAATGAATTTATCAACTCTTTTTTTGATTTAAATTTACAAAAATCTAATTATTTTTTAGAAAAATTATTTTCTGAAAAAATTAATGCTATAGCCATTATTAGATTTTTATCTAACTATTTTATTAAGCTATATACAGTGCAGCAAAATATTGCTAATGGCAGTAATTTAGAGCAAGAAATAAAATCTCAAAGAATATTCTTTAAACAAGAACCAATTTTTAGAAAACATTTAAAAATATGGAATCTAAGCTCAATTAAAACTTTATTATTAAAACTGCAAGAATTGGAAATAAAATCTAAATCTAGCGGTAGTAATCCAGAATTATTACTATCTTCTTTTAATAATTTTTGCTTTTTAAAGTATAAAAATAGATTAAAAATTAAATCTTATTAGGCTCTCCAAGGTAATTTTAGCTATTATTAGCAAGACCTTAAGTTAAATTTAACAAAATGATTCTAATAAATATTTATCCTTGCTCTTTAGAAATTTCTCATTTAGATTTTTGCCCTTAATATTAGTAAGAATAATCTTCTTACTTAACATATTTATGTCGGGGGTACAGTGAATATAATATCCTTTACGGAGAATAAACTGTACACGCTGGGTTTGCGTGGTGGTGACTCCCGATACCAAATATTTCTTATTTCTTAGGAATTACAAAAGAGGCTTTATCAAGAATAATAGTTAGATTTTTAGGCTATACTATATTTATAGAAGTTTTTTAAGCTCTTGGATTGTAATTCGTTTATCATAAAGTGCCCTACCAACAATTACGCCTTTAATGCCGTGTTGCTCGCAATCTTGAATTTTCTTAATATCACTAATATCACTAACACCTCCTGAAGCTATTACTGGAATAGAAATATTTTTTGCCAAATTAACTGTGCTTTCTAGGCTAACTCCAGACAAAGTGCCATCACGATTAATGTCGGTGTAAATAATAGAATCTACCCCAGCATCTTCAAATTTTTTAGCTAAATCAATAACTTTAATTTTACTATCCTCAATCCAGCCACTAACTGCAACAAAATCATCTTTAGCATCAATTCCAACAACTATTTGACCAGGAAAATTTTTTGCAGCCTCCTTAACTAAATCTGGATTTTTTAAAGCGGCAGTGCCAATTATTACTTTGGATAATCCTAAATTTAACCAAGACTCAATAGCGTCTATATCTCTAATACCACCACCAAGTTGAACTTTTATATCAACATTATTAAGAATATCTTTAATGACATTGGAATTAATAGACTTGCCAGCAACTGCACCATCAAGATCTACCACATGTAAAAACTTAAAGCCATTATCTGCAAAATATTGCGCTTGATTTACTGGATTATCGTTAAAAACCGTAACTTTATTCATGTCTCCTTGGTAAAGACGAACACATCTCTCTTCTTTTAAATCTATTGCTGGATATATAATCACTATTTTAAGGGGTTAAATATTAAAGATTAATTTTAAAAGCACTGCCAGAAGAAACTGACAGTGCCATAGTCAACCACTTGGGAGGAATGGTTGACTTGCCCACAACTTTTTAAAGGAGGCAATTAGAACGTGACAAATATTTTGAATAAAGTCAAGTTTTTTTAATTAGCAAAAATAAAAGGCTGCTCTTTTGATAATAATTTGCTTGCAAAAATTCTTTTAGATAACAGAATATAACTCTGGAGGTAAGAATAGGCAATTTATTTACTAACCGAGTCAGATTCGAAAGAAAGCAGCTCTATGTATATATAATTGGGTTATTTTTATCTCCTTTAAATTATTCCTACAAAGACTAAACCGTATCATGACTGCAAATAAACAAGAATCATATCAAGTATTAGCAAGAAAATATCGCCCCCAAAATTTTGATCAACTAGTTGGACAGGAAGTTTTAGTTCAAACTTTGATAAACTCAATAAAACATAAGAAAATTGCTCATGCTTTTATTTTAACTGGAATAAGAGGAGTAGGAAAAACAACAACCGCCAGAATTATTGCTAAATCTTTAAATTGCATAGGAGAAGATGGTGAATCCATAGAAGCCAGGATTCCTTGTAATAAATGCTCTAATTGTCTAGCTATTAGTAAATCAAATTTTCAAGATGTTTTGGAAATTGATGCAGCTAGTAGAACTGGTGTTGATGATATGAGGTCAATAATTGATTCTATAAGCTATGCTCCAGCTATTGGAAGATATAAGGTATATATAATAGATGAGGTGCATATGCTAAGTAACAGCGCCTTTAACGCCTTACTAAAAACATTAGAAGAGCCACCATCTCATACTAAATTTATTTTTGCCACAACTGAAATTAAGAAAATTCCTGTAACTGTATTGTCTAGATGTCAAAGATTTGATTTGCGAAGATTAAATAATAAAGAATTAGAAGAATATTTAAGCAAGATATTAAAAGAAGAAGACTTTGACTCAGATCCTCAAGCTTTATCACTAATTGCTAATTCATCTCAAGGATCAGTTAGAGATTCTTTATCAATATTAGATCGAGCTTTATCGTGTAATAACTACAAGAAAACCCTTCCTGCATCTATAGTTGAAGATTTGGTTGGATCCAGTGACAAGTCATTTATTTTAGAATTATTTGAACTTTTATTAAGTGGCAATATAGAAGTATCTTTGGATAAATTTAATAATTTTTATAGTAAATCTTCTGATATAGCCAGTTTAACGCAAGATTTATTGGAAATTAACCATAGAATTACAATATGTAAAAGTTTAAAAGATCTTGATATGAATGATTTGTCTTTAGATCAAGCCAATAAAATAAAAGAAATTGCTGATAAAACTTCAATTGCTGATTTAGCAAAGTTATGGCAAATGTTACTCAAAGGATTAAATGAGATAGTGACAACAAAAATAAACCAAAAAACTATCTTTGAAATGCTATTAATTAGGATATGTCATCTTGAGAGCTTGCCAAACCTAGAAAAGATAATAGAAAAAATAGATAATAACCCTGTGGAAAAGGGACAAAATAATATTACTACTAATGAAGCAGTAAGCAATAAAGAAAATAAAGATTTTTCTGGTGAAATATTAAGAAATTTTACTGGCGCTAAGATTGTATCATAAACACACATTATACAATAGCGTATTTACAAAAATATTGGATATTGTGTAGTTTTATACTATGATCTCAATTAGTTAATATAATAGATTATATATTGCAAAATAAGTAAAAATAGAGCTAGATATATTATTAATTACCTAATATTATCTAATGAATAATGTCTAATAACTTTTATATAAAATAAATCCTTATGACTAAAAAAATTAAAGTTTTATATGCAGAAGATGAGCAAGATATCAGGGAAAATATTGTTGAAATTCTAAAAGATGAGGGCTTTGAAGTGTTTGAAGCGGAAAATGGAAAAGAAGCCGTTGAAGTATTTTTAGAAAATAAACCAGACATTATTGTTTCGGATATCATGATGCCAGAAGTATCTGGTTATGAACTACTTAAAATTATTAGAAGCAATAAAAATATTCCTAATAATAATGTTCCTTTTATATTTTTAACTGCCCTTGGACAAAAAGAAGACGTGGTTAAAGGCATTGACTTAACAGCTAATGATTATCTTACTAAGCCAATAGACTTTGAACTTTTGGTAGCTAAAATAAAAGAAAAATATAACAACTACCAGCAAGTTGAAGGTAGCCATCAAGAAGATATAACTGGTATAAAAAATCAAGTATCAGGAATGGTTCCAAATGAGCTATTGAGACATTTAGATCAAATTAAAACTATATCTAAAAATTTAAAAACAGAGCCTTACGGCCCATTTCCACATAGAAAATATATGGAAAACATAAATCATATCTATATCAATTCAGTTAAAATGAAAAGTGTAATAGATAACTTTATGAATGGTGAAATTATTGATAATCAACTAAGTTCAAATGAAGATGTTATTGACCCAGAAGTACTGGTGATAGACTTTGTGGCATCTTTAGATAAAAAACTAAAAGACAAAATAGATTTTAGCCCAAATAAAAAACTTCCTAAAATTAAAGTTGATAAAAAATTAATTTTAGAAGTTATTAGAAAAGCACTTGGATCAATATTTAAAATTGATATTAATTGTAAAATTAGCATCAGTATTGTTGAGGACTATCAGGGGCAGCTAGTATTAATTTTTTATCCAACTTCAAGTGAGATTAATCAAAAATCTTTAGAGGGTTCCATAAGTAAAGATAAGATTAATAATTATATTGAAAAATATGGCTATGATTTTGATATAGTATTTAAAGAAGATGGGGCAAGTATATTGCTATATATTCCAAATTATAGAGTTATACAGCAAGAAGCTTAAGTTCTGTTGAGATTTGGTTTATTTGAGTTTTTGAGAAAATTTTTAGACAGAACCTAGGCTACTAAAATGAAAAATAAGAAAAATAAGAAAGCCTCACACCTCCCTATTCTACTGGATACTTTATTAAAATTAATATATTCAATAACCTTTTTACTATTTCTAGGAGTATTTTATTTTCTTGTATTAATATCTGTTGAACCAAAATCATTTCCCTTTGTTACGGATAAAATAGAGAAATATATTAATGGAAATTTATCATATGTAGATCAAATTACAATTGATAAAATTTCAATAGATTTAGAAGATTTATATAAAATAAACATTAATCTAGAAAATACCAACTTAGATCTTGCTGATAGAAATTTATTTTTACCAAAAATCAGCGTTCAATTTTCAATTATTAATCTTATTATTAATCAAGAGCCAAGTAAAATTAAATTTGCGGATGCTAAAATTGATATTGATGATAATATAGAGCTTTTAAAACTTCTTAATATCAGCAAAATAAAAGAGCCTTATAAGAAGCAAGAATATATAAAACAATTATGGGATATATTTTCTTTTTTTAAAAAGAATAATTTTGCTACCAAAGAATTTGAAATTAGTAATGTTGATGTATCTTTTAAAGATAAGGATAATATTACTCAAAATATTATTGTTAGACACTCAGATATCATAATTAATCAAAAGGGAGGGGAATTAGCTGTCTCCACTAAAAATATTTTTAATTTACGCAACAATAAAATTGATGTGGAATTTAATGCAAATTGTCAATTTAATGAGGATGTTTCATTAAAATGTGATGCTGGATTTTTTAATCTTGTTCCAGCAGCATTTTCTAGTTTTATAAAAGGAGCTAAGCATCTATCGCAAATACAAACTAATCTAAGTGCTAACTTTAACTTAGAAATAGATAAGAGCTATAAGGCAACATCAATTCTTTTTAATATAAATTCTAATAAAGGAAATTTTTATTATGATCAATTTTTTGATCAAAAAATGAATTTTAAAAATCTATTTATCACAGGAGAATTGAGCAATTCTTTCAATGACATTAAGATATCTGAATTAAAAGTTAATTTTGATCAAGATGTTAAATTTACAATGTCTATGGATATTGATAACTTTAATGACAAAAACTTAGAAGAAATAGATATGTATTTTAAGGTATCAAATTCTCCTGGTAGTAAAATATCTAAATATTGGCCTGTATTTTTGGGTCCAAAAATTAGAGATTGGGTTAAGGGCCATATAGATCAAGGATTAGTTAAAGATGCTTATGCTAATATTAAATTTAGAAGAAAAAATAATATAAAATTTTTAGATCATGTTGATTCAGAAATTTTATTTTCAAAAATTAGATTAAAGTATCACCAAAATATGCCAGAAATTGTTAATATAGATGGAATTGCCTCATTTACAAAAGATAATATGACAATAGATATAGTATCTGGAAATGTTTTGGATAGTAAAATAAAAACAGCAAAAGTTGCAATTGATAATTTTAAAGCAAAACAAATAACACTAAAAATTGATGGATCTGTTAATGGCAATGGTTCAGATCCATTGAAACACGCTAATTATAAGAGTAACTTCTCAAAAAAAATAGATAATTATATAAATGGGTACTCAGATAGTATTTTTAATATAAAAATTCCAATTAAAAATAGCATAACCTTAAATGATGCTTATATAAAAGTTTTATCAAATATAAAAAATATTAATAGTAACTATTTTTCTGATAACTCTTCTATAAATGTTAGTACAATTAAAAAATTCAATGAGGATAAATTTAATACCTATATAGATTTATCAAATGCTAAATTCAATTTGCCAATTGCTAATATATTTAAGAAAAAAAACGTTCCTAGCGTGGCACGTCTAGATATAATAGTTAAGGATGACACTTTAAACTTAAATAATATTAATTGGATAATCACTAATTCGCAGATAAATGCTGATATTTTATTTAATTTAGAACCATTTATTATATCAAAAGCCGTTATACAGGATAACTATAATAATAACTATAATTTATATTATGAATCTAATATAAAAACCTTATCACAAACTTTAGAAATAAATGGTGAATACTTCAATCTAGAACCAGCTATAAAAAGTCTATCCCAGATAGATGGAGGTTCAAACAATTTAACCTATGATAATATTAATATAAAAGCCCATATACAAAAACTTGGCCTAGCAAATAATCAATATCTAAATAACTTGAACATCAATATTAATTGTATTAAATCGGTATGTTTGGACAGCTTTATTAAAGCTAAAATGAAAAATAATCATTTTATTGATATTAATTTATTTAAAAAATCAAAAAAACATGATTACACAACTATTAAAGGGAAAATATCAGATATATCTCTTCTAGCAAGAGGCTTAAACATATCAAGCCAAGTTATAGATGGAAATGCTGTTATAAAAGGAAAAATGCTAGTTAGTGACAATAAAATTAATCTTATCAAGGGTAATTTATATATAGATGACGGCTTTTCAATAATAAAAAATGAAATATTTGAAAAAATAGCCAAAGATAATGCTTTTGAAAGACTAAGAAATAATGTTGATAGTTCAGAAAAAATTAATTTTGACGAACTAGATTTAGATTTCAGACTTGAGAATAGTATTTTTAAAATAGATAAATTAATAGCCAGTAGCTACTTATTAGGATTCACAGCTAAAGGTGATATAAATTTATCAAACTTAGATATTAAATTAAAAGGCTTAATAATTCCTGGATATAGCGTAAATAAATTATTTGGTATTGGAGATATACCAGTGATTGGCGCTATAATAATGGGAGAACAAGGAGGAGGATTATTTGCTGCAAGGTATGAATATATTAAAAACAAAAATCATAAAGATGGTCAATTTAATATAAATTCTGCCTCTGCAGCTGTTCCTGGATCTATTAGAAATATATTTGGACTTTTTGATTAAAAATCATCACCTATAATTCCCTTAATTTTCTAGCAAACTCTTTTAGCTCAACTTTCCTTTCTTATGGAACATCTTGCCATCTACAATTAATAATTGCAGCCTCTATTGCATATAAGTAAGCGGCATGATGAGTTCCACAGAATCCACCAGATTCATCTATCATAATATATACATCTTCTGTCCCAATTTTAACCAAAGATTGGAAATTATATATTCCGGCATTATACAATTTTTCTGCCATTTTAGAACCTATATTTCTTATCTCTTCTAACTTATCTATGACTTCTTCTTTGCTCATTTTTTATTTTTATCACCAGCAATAACTTCACCCTCTTCCTTTAGTCTCTTTGATATTTTGTCAACATTATCAGAATATTGATCAAGGATAAATTTGATCTGGGGAATATTTTTAAGCTTTAATCTTTTTGATAATTTTTGCCTAAAGTAATAACTATTTTTATTAAGCTCGCTTAGTAATTTCTTTTTTTCAATATCACCAAAAATATTAACAAAAATTTTTACATTTTTTAAATCAGGACTAGCATCAGCCTCATATATTGTTAACTTAAAATTATCACTTTTAAAAATATCATCACGCAAGAAGATATTAGCAATTTCTCTTTTAATTTGTTCACCGATTTGTAATTGTTTTTGACTTTTTTCTTTTATCACACTTCTCCACCAAAACTTTTATATTTGTGGACACCATTCATTACTATATTAAAAGTACATATCTTATAAGATTTTTTATTGAACATATCTGACAGCTTAACTTTAGCAGTTAATAACTCCTTTTCCTCTTCATTGTAAGATAAATATTCATGATCTACCTTATTTCTTGGATGGTTTTCGAAATATATTTCCGTTTCAATTTTACCAAATTGCTCATGATAAATATTTGCATTAATGTGAGGAGCTCTATTTAAATAAGACCCTGGCATAACTGTTAAAAACTGATAATTTCCTAAATTATCAGTAATTGCCTTGCCCGACATATTAAAGTGAACATCCATAAACTCACTATCGCTTTCTAGTAAACTTTGATATTTTCCTGCTGAATTTGTTTGCCAAACTTCAATTACTGCTCCAGAAATTGGTACCCCAAAAGAATCTGTCACCTTTCCTGATATATGCACAACCTCACCTCTTGCTTGATAGAAGGATCCAGATTTCTTAATTAAGTTATTACTGTTAACAAAGTTTTCTGGCTTAGATAATTCAGCTGAAAATAATCTATTTGGAGTATAAGGCCTTGGTGTAAATATAGCCACCCTTGGATTTCCTTTTTGTAACTGCTCGGCTTTTTCAGGAATAACAGCTTTTGGCTTTTTTTTGCGTCTTAGAAAATCATTACTATTTAGTGGATTTTTAGGTATAGCAGAAGAGGAAAAATCTTTATTTTTAGAATCTATGAACTTATAACGAGGATTTTGAGGCTGAGCTATTTGAGCCATGGCACTTTTTTTAGAGTCAGTTGGAGATAATTGAAGAGTGGGAGGTGGCTGGTAGCCACGAGCTAAAAGCTCAAAACTAAATAACGCTAACGATAAAAAAACTGATATCCTTATCACGAAATTTTAAAAATTAAATTTAAGACCAATAGACATTATTGCCTATACATAAATTTATCACCTATATTAATAAAGACAATAATAATTTTTATTATTAAATGTAATAAATACTATATTTAGCATATTTATTTATTAATAGATACTAGATGTAGTATTTTATTATAAAAATATGACAAATAAAATTATTTAATTTTAAACTTTTTGATTTAGAACAGCACCATAATCATCCGACATAATTTCCTTTAAACGTGAAACGGTTCTTTTAAACTTATTTGCATCTTTTCCATCTTTATAAATTTCTGCCATTTTAACAGCGCACGACATTAATAAAATATTTTTATTTTCATAAACCTCATCAATAAATAAAATGAGTCTTTTGGCTTCATTTCTGTCTTCTTTGCTTAATTTAGGAACATTAGTTAAGAAGATTATACTATATTTCTTACAAATTTCTTGATAGTCAGCTACCCCAAGATTTTCTTGGCATAATTCCTTAAAATTAAATAGAGCAATATTTTCGTAAGCTTTTTTGATAATTAAATCTCGACCTAAAACTTTAATTTTATCTTGATAAGGCTTTTTATTGTGAGATAAATGAGAAAAAATATTTAATATTTTTTTATTATTCTCTTTATTTGCTGGATAAAAATAATGCTTTCTAACTTTGTGCAAAAAGTTTTCTCTATAATCAATGTCACTATCAAGATTAATTATTTGGCAATGTTTTTTTAATGTCTTATCCACAAATTTTAAAAATAAGTCTCTTTGTAATCCATCTTTATAAAGATTTTCTGGCTTTAAATTAGATGTAAAAACTACCACAACTCCCTTCTTAAAAATATAGGAAAAAATTCTTCTTAAAATTAAAGCATCAGCAACATCATCAACTTGGAATTCATCTAAACAAATTAATTTATTATCTTTAATTATACTTTTAGTAACAATTTCTATTAACCTCTCTTTATCTGTCTCTTTATCTTGGCGTGCTTTATAGAGCTCTTGATGAATTTTTTGCATGAAGCTATTAAAATGCAAATAAATTTTATTTTGACTTGGAAATTCATTAAAAAAATTAAGCATTAACATTGACTTACCTCTGCCAACTTTACCATAAAGATAAATTCCTTGATGATAAATTTGGTTTTCTTTAAAAAATTGAGGAAGTATTTTTGATAGAAAAGATTTTTTTGTATTTGCATCTAAAAAGCTATCTTTTAAATTACTTAAAACATTAAAAGCCTTTGTTTGAGCGTCGCTTAGTACTATTTTTTCATCTTTTACTGTTAAAGTAATTGACATTGAATTATTCATCTAACTGTTGTGCAATTTCATCTGTGATATGATAATTACTAGAAACTAATTGAACATCATCATTATCTTCTAAGGCATCAACAAGTTTAGATATCTTTTGAGCTTGATCTAAGCTTAATTCAATTTCATCTTTGGCCTTCCAATCTAAACGAGCTGTTTTTGGATCTCCAAACTTTTCTATTAAAGCATCTCTTACTATGTTAAAGTCATTAGGTGGACAAGTAATACTGTGCCATTCTTCACTTGAATCAACTTCACTTGCTCCAGCTTCTAGTGCAATTTCGAACATCTCATCTTCACTGGCAACACTGCCCTCATATTCTATTAATCCAATATGATCAAACATAAATGATATTGACCCAGTTTCTCCAAGAGACCCTCCAGCTTTAGTGAAAATACTTCTAACTTCACCAGCGGTTCTATTTCTATTATCTGTTAGAGCCTGAACAATAAATGCAATACCTCCACTACCATAACCCTCATATCTTATTTCTTCATAATTATCACCCTCACCTGCACTAGATGCTTTTTTAATTGCTCCATCGATTCTATCCTTAGGCATATTGCAAGATCTAGCAGCTATAATAGCATTTCTAAGTCTAGGATTAAAATTTGGATCTGGCTGACCTAATTTGGTAGCCACGGTAATTTCTCTTTGTAACTTGGTGAATAATTTTGCCCTTTTGGCATCTTGAGCACCTTTTCTATGCTTAATGTTAGCAAATTTTGAATGTCCGGCCATGATATTATCTAAATATTAATATTTGTTAAAAACAATAATTTTGATTACTTTTTATATTTTTTGCAAGATATGTTTACTATAGTGCTATCTTACTATTTAAAAATCATAACCAATAATAACCATGGTTCTGTTATCCGTATTCTTAATGCCCTCTGGAACATTACTTTTATTTTCAATAAATAAACTTATTTTTAAATAAAGAGATTTATTCATCATAATTTTTAAATTACTATCAGATCTAGTAATTCTAGCATTGTTATCAATAGAAATATCAAAATCCTCATTGAAGGATACTGTAGAATTTAATTTCCATTCAAGATTAGACCCAAGTCTAGCTACTAGACTATCTTCTTTATCTTGGTCTGAAAATTTTATTTGCCTAAGACCAGTACTAAATTGAGCTGTTAGATTAATGTTGTCTGTTTTAATAATATTTCTACCAAGGCCAATAGTTTCTGAAATACGATAATCATAACCACCATATCTATCATCAACATATTCTAATTCTAGAAAACTGTAGTTTAATGTTGTTACTACATAACGAGTTTGATTATTAACTCTATATTCTTCCTTTGAGCGCTCTTCATTTTCTTTTTTATTTTCACCCCTAGCATTAAAAATATCTTTCCATTTATTTCCTGAATCATAGTCAATCTTGGTGTTTCCATAAAAAGACTCAGACTCACTATTGCCATTTTCAATAGAAATTCCACCCTCTACTGATCTCTTCCAGGTGCTAGCAAAAGAATTTGAGCTAAAAATTATAAAGAATATAAAAAAATAACAAGAATAGTAAAACTTAAACATATATTTATTACCATCTAAGAACAATGGATCCCCAAGTTAAACCTCCACCCAAAGCTTCCATTACCACTATATCACCTTTTTTAATTTTATTGTTTTTTAAGGCAAAATCTAAAGCCATAGGAATTGATGCAGCGGAAGTATTAGCATGATTTTCAACTGTGACTATTACCTTGTCTTGTGATAAATTTAGTTTTTTAGCAACTGCATTTAAAATTCTAGCATTAGCTTGATGTGGAACTAGTAAATCTATATCCTTTACGCTTAAATTAATTGCTTCTAAGGATTTAATTACGCAATTGCTCATCTTTTCTACGGCATGTTTGAATACCTCTTTTCCAGACATGGTAATATAACCAGCATCTTGTGTTAGGGATGTTCCACCACTGGTTTTTAATATATCGACCAAATTACCGTCACTATGCAATTGATTAGATAATATACCACTATTATTATCTTTAGTTGCAGATAAAATTACTGCCCCTGCTCCATCTCCAAATAATACACAAGTATTTCTATCTTCCCAATTGACTATTTTGGACAAAGTATCAGCTCCAATAACTAAAGCATTTTTGACCTGCCCTGTTTTAATAAAATTATTAGCTATATTTAATGCATATACAAAGCCGCTACAAACTGCCTGAACATCAAAAGCAAAAGCATTTTTAGCGCCTAATTTTGACTGAATAATAGTAGCAGTTGAAGGAAAGGTTAGATCCGGAGTTGTAGTTGCTAATATTATCATATCAATATCTAATATATCCATATTAGCTGCAGCAATTGCTTTGTTAGCTGCCTTTAATGATATATCTGATGTAAGCTCATTTTTACCAGCAATGTGCCTTTGTAAAATTCCAGTTCTCTCTACTATCCATTCATGACTAGTATCAACCTTTTTCTCCAGATCAAAATTAGTTACTATTTTTTCTGGCAAGTAAGAACCAGCTGATATTATTTGTGAATTAAACATAATTACAATGATTTATTCTTCTAAGTCTAAACCTGAAGATTTAACTTCTTTTATAATGGTATCATTAATTTTATCCTCAACCAAGGATATAGCCACATTAATGGCATTAGCAAACCCTGTTGAGTCTGTACTACCATGGCTTTTAACCACAATACCGTTTAAGCCAACCAACATAGCACCATTATAAACTCTAGGGTCAACTTTTTTAAAAACATCTTTCAATGACTTACTAGCAAGTAAGTAACCAATTTTAGCAATAAAAGAGCCGCTTAACCCCTCTTTTACAAACCCTGTAACCATTTTTGCTGTTCCTTCAATTGCTTTTAATGTTATATTGCCACAAAAGCCATCAGTTACTACTACATCAACTGTGCCCTTACTGATGTCATCACCTTCAACATAACCGTAAAAAGAACTAGATATGTCACTTTCTCTAATTAATATAGCTGCATTTTTAACAGCATCACTACCTTTTAAATCTTCAGAACCAACATTTAATAAGCCAATTTTTGGATTTTCTATTTTTAAAACAGTTTTAGCAAAAGCATGACCCATAACTGCAAACTGATATAATACCTCTGAATTACAATCGATATTAGCACCCATGTCGAGCATTACTGTAGCTTTCTTTTTTTTATTTGGAATAAATGTAACAATTGCTGGACGATCAATTGCAGCTAATGGCCTTAGAACAATTTTAGACATAGCCATTAAAGCTCCTGTATTACCGGCAGAAACAACTGCATCACTCTGGCCATCTTTAACTGAGTTAATTGCTAACCTCATACTAGACTTGGTACCCCTTCTAAGCGCTATAGAAGGCTTGTCTTCGCTAGATATATTTTGAGTTGTATGTATTAAAGAATAACGATCTTTTAAAATGGAATATTTTTCAAGTAAGGGATTTACTAAATCAAGATCACCATAGAAAATAAAATGCACTTTTTTATTGCTTTTGGCAACTTTACAAGCTCCTTTTATAACTATATCTGGAGCCCTGTCCCCACCCATGCAATCAAGAGAAATAGTAATTTTTTTAGTCACTTGATCAAATATTTATGATTGATATAAGTAAGTCTACATTTTGGCTCTATTGAGTATTTAAATTATTATTAATTTAAATCTTAACTGTGAACCAAATACTTCAATAAAAATCTATTATTCTGATGACTCTTGAGCTTCAGATTCGTTATTGTTATCGTTATTTTCAATGATTTTTCTACCCTTGTAATAACCATCAAGAGATATATGGTGAGATAGCTTATATTCACCAGTTGTTTCATCTACAACAACATTAGGAAATTTTAGAGAATAAGAGCCGTTACTACCTCTGCGCATATTACGCTTGGACTTTGATGTTTTCTTCTTTGGAACTGCCATATTTTACTTGTTAAAAACTAATATTAATTTAACCTTAAGAATTAATAAATAATACCTTGCGGCTAAGAGTAAGTTGATATTAGCTATTAAAATAATAAAATCAACTATATATATAGAATTATTCTATAAAAGACCTTTTCACAACTAAAATTATTCAGTTTTTTTCTAGATTTAAAGGGAATTAGCTGATTTTTTGGTTATATATAAACATATTTGGCTAAAAAATTAGTTATTTTATACCAGAAATAGAGAAAAATATACCAGAAATAGAGAAAAAGTGAATGATTTTTAATAAAAAACATATTACATTTTAGTTGTACAGAGGTCTTTATATTTAAGCAATCATTATCATGACAATGAAAAACCTATTAACGTCGTTACTTATATTAATATTTCTGACATCATGCTTAAGTAGAGTTGAAAATAAAGGATATTCTTTTGATTTAACCGACTATAAAGTTAAAAAAGGCTTAAGTAGTAAAAGTGAGATATCTAAAAATATGGGATCACCTACCCTAATAAACTATATAGATAATGAAATATTTTGGATTTATCTTGAAGAAGAAGTAAGAAAATTGTTATTTTTTAAGCCAAAAGTAATAAAAAGAAAAATATTAGTAATGACTTTTGATAAAGACAATATTGTTAAAGAGTTTAGTAATTACAATTTAGAGGATGAAAATCATATTAAATTCTCTAAAAATAAAACTAAGGTAAGAGAAATAGAAAAAAGTTTTGCATCTGATTTATTTGGCAATATTGGTCAAGTAGCGCCACAATAGATATCTGCTGGAATTATTATAATTTATCCAAGATTTTGTTATAAAAAATATCATAGAATGATTTTAAAAAAATATTTCTTAATATTATTAATATTGGCTAGCTGCACAAACCCAAAAAATCAGACTGAAATTGACCGAGCTGTAGAAATTATTTGTCCAGGAGCTCCAAATACTTTAGTTTTAAGAGCAACAAAAAAAGAACTACGCGAGGCATTAAGAAAACAATATAGCCATCATAGAACCAGAGATACAGCTTTAAAATTAAAAGATGGATCAATTATATTACTTCCCTCAGTTAGACCTAGAGATCTTAATAAATGTTTGTTGAGATCGATTCCAAAACTTATTATTCCAACTTCGCAGGGATACTGATATTATTAAGACCAATATCCCTTTAAGATGCTAACAATATTTAAGAAAGCTATAAGTAATAGCAAGTGGAATAGTTAATAATTGTAGGCTAGAATTAACTCCTCCACTCGTGACGTGAGATCCTATCACGCAAGACTAACTAAGTCCTTAATAGGCCTAAGTTACTCTAGGTTCAGGATGACATAATAAAATAATCGTGACGTGAGATCCTATCACGCAAGACTAACTAAGTACTTAATAGGCCTTAGTTAGTATAAGTTCAGGATGGCATAATAAAATAATATTATAGTAAAAACTTAGTCCCAGTATCCTTTTAAGTGGTGAGTGATTTTAAAAGATTGAACTATTATAAGATCAAATCTGATACCTAAATTTTGGTATTTTTTATTTTTGGCGATAAAAGCCATTGTGCCTTGTGTGATTCTATTTTGTTGATAAGTTGACAAAACTTCTTCGACTGTTTGAATTTTTTTTCTAGCCTTAACTTCAATAATTACTAAGGTGTCTTTCTTAATTGTGATTAAGTCTATTTCTCCACAATAGGTTTTATGTCTTCTTTTTAATATTTTATATCCTTTGAATAATAAAAATATAATTACTAAATATTCAGCAGAAATTCCAAAATAATATGATCTGAGTTTTTTATTGTACTTCTTCATGTTGATGCTTTTATGTTAAGCATTCTTTGATATATTATTTTTTTATTTAAATCATAACTATCAGCTATTAGAGCAACAGCATCTTTGGGAGTCATACTTTTTAAGGCCAAAGTGAGCTCTTCATCTATTTTAGTAAAGTTGATTTCTTTATCTTTTGGGTCTGGTTTTGATAATAAAATAACTATTTCACCTTTTACTTTATGTTTTTGATAATATTTAATTAAATTTTCAAGGTTATCTTTTTTTACTTCTTCATAAATTTTGGTTATTTCTCTAGTAATTGCTGCTTTTCTATTTCCAAAAATGGACAACATATTTTTTAAGGTGGATAAAATTCTTTGTGGTGACTCAAAAAATATTAGAGTGGAGTTAATATTAACTAGTTCTTTAAAAAAATTCTCTTTTTGTAATTTTAAATGAGGAATAAAACCGGCAAATAAAAACCTGTCACTTTGTATCCCTGAAATTGATAAAGCGGCAATAACACTGCATGCTCCAGGAATTGATTTTACCTGCACTTTATTTTCTAATAAAAAATTAACTAATTTATAACCAGGGTCAGAAACTAATGGGGTTCCGGCATCGCTTATTAAGCATAAAGATTTATTTTGCTTTGAAATTAAATCTAATATTTTGGATCTTGCGGACTCGTCACTATAGTCATTATAAACCATAAGAGGTTTTTTAATGTTTAAGGATTTTAATAAACGTGATGAAACTCTACTATCTTCACAAATTATGGTGTCACACTTCTTTAAAACGTCAATTGCTCTTAAGGTAATGTCGGAAATATTTCCTATTGGAGTTGATACTATGTATAAAGCATTTTCCAAAAAGAAATTATCTTTTTTTGAATCTAAAAAATCTTGCATATTCTTTAATGTCGTTTATTCTCTATTTCCTAGCCAGTATTAACCAAGTTTTATATTATTCTATCACTTTAAAAAAAGAAAATGAAAATAAAAAATATTTTTTATATAGTTATAATATCATTAATTCTTAATTCTTGCTCTACAGTAGAAACTGTTAAATATGGCTCTCAGCCAAGATTAGAAGAATTTCCAATTGGGAAAGTAATGCCAAAAGAAGTTAAAAAATATGAAAAATTAAGAGTAGCCACTATACTACCTCTTACTGGTAAAAATGCTAAAATTGGCAAGTCTATGCTTAATGCCATAAATTTATCTCTATTTGATAATGACCATAAAGATAGGATAGAACTATTTATATTTGATAATAAAAGCAGTGATTATAATTCGAAAAAAATTATCAAAAAAATAGCAGATAAAAAAATTAGGTTAGTTATTGGACCAGTATTTACTAGCTCAATAGAATCAATATCTGAGATTGCAGCTGAAAATAATATTGTAGTGCTATCATTTTCGAATAACTCTGACTTAATTAATTATAAAGGAATATTCTTATCAGGATTTTCTCCTGAACAGGAAATAGATCGTATTACTTCTTATTTAATTGATAGTGGCAAAAGTAACTTTTCAGTAATTGCTCCAAATAATCAGTATGGTATTAGAATAGCCAAAACTTTGAGAGAAATGGCAGAAATTAAGGATGCCAATTTTATTTCTAGTCAATTTTATATTAATAGCAAAAAGAGCTTCACTAAAATTGCTAATACTATATTAAACTCTTACATAGTTTCAGATGAAATTGAAGAATATCAAGAAGAATTGGAAGCTATAGAAGATAAGGAAGAAAGAGAGATTCGTGAACTTGAAATTATTGCGCAGCATAAAATTTATGCTGACACTATTTTAATTGCAGAATCTGGTGATAAGGCATTTAAAATAGCCAAAGAACTGCATCTAAATAATGTTGATGGTAGAGATATTCAAATTATTGGAACTAGCCATTGGGATAAAGTGTCTATTCTTGAAGGTAATTCCTTATCTGGAGCTTGGTTTCCTGGTCCAAATAATAAATATTATTCAAGATTTAAAGAAAAATATAATCAAATTTATGGGGAAGACCCTGTTAGAATTAGCTCAATTGCTTATGATGTTACTGCCTTTGTTATTGACTTATCTAGTGAAATAAAAGACCAAAAATTAACTGGCAATGATATTGTTAATTATAATGGAAAAAAGGGTTATCGCGGCATTGATGGGTTATTTAGATTCTTGCCTAATGGTATAGTTGAAAGAAATTTATCGGTACTAGGGGTTGGTAACTCAGAATTTAAAATTATAGACAGAGCACCAAGAAGATTTTTAAATTATTAATACTATACTGATAGCAAACCCATAATTCCTTTGCGTGCAACCTCTTCTTCTTAACTCTTAAAGTAATTGCCTACAATTTTAGTAAAGATCTTGGCAAACTTGCGCCTATAATAAACACTATTTAGCTTTTTTTCATCTCCTTTATTAGAAAGATATCCAAGCTCTATTAAGACTGATGGAACATCTGGTGCGGTTAATACTCTAAATCCAGCAAAACGATGAGTATTTTGTTTAACTTTTATATTAGCTTGAGATAATTTCTTTATAGCAAATTGAGCAAATTTAGCGGAATTATTCATGGTGCTTCTTTGAGATAAGTCAATTAATGTTTTTAAAATATCACTACTAGCACCAGAGAAATTAACACCACCTATAATGTCAGATTTATTTTCTTTTCTAGCTAATTTTGCTGCTTCTTTATCTGAAGAAGTTTCAGATAGAGTGTAGATTGATAAACCTGTGGCTTTTTTATTTTCTGCTGAATCAGCATGTATTGAAATAAATAAATCAGCCTTTAGCTTTTGTGATTTTTTTACTCTATTTCCAAGGGAAATAAAATAATCTGTATCCCTGGTTAAATATACTTTAAAACCGGCATCTTTTTCTAAATATTTTTTTATTTCTCTAGCAAAAGCTAAGGTAACATTTTTTTCCTTGGTTTTATGATATCTTCCTATTGCTCCAGGATCTTTGCCTCCATGCCCAGCATCTATAACAATTATTTTCTTTTTATTTTTAGTTTTAGATATTTTTTTCTTTGTTGCTTGTTTTTTTATTTTAGGCTTATTTGACACTGTATCATTAGAAACAAGAATCTTGTCAGCTATAGCACTATTAAGTGGGCTAAGGGAGTATTTTTTATTATTTTTAGATTTAGAATCGATGTTAGGTGACAATTGAATAACTAAGCTATAATTAGCATTATCGCTACTAGGGTTTATAATGCTAGATTTAGTAACTTCTATTTTAGAATTTGAAGTAAAAACAGTCCTAAGATCGTTATTTTCTCTTATGGCACTTCTAAAAGAAGTGAATATAGGAAATTTAGAAATATTAACCTTTGTTTTTAAAGCGCCGCCATTAAAGTCGACAACTAAACGGCTGGGATTTTCTAAGGTAAAAACCTTATAAGATGGCGCCTTGCTTAAGGAGAAGCTAAGCTTATTGCCTTTACTAGATTTAATGATAGAAATATCACTAATATTATTTTTTGATAATTCTTCAGACCAGCAATTTTTTTGATCAAAGAAAAATAAGCTACAAAATAATAAATTTATTATTAGAAATTTTCTCAAAATATATCCTTGATATCAATTAACAAAATCCCACCTGGCTCTTGGCTTAAAATTAAGATTATCAACTAATCCTAATTGATATTTTTCAATTCCAGTCCAAGCAACCATAGCACCATTATCTGTACATAAATTAATTGGAGGAGCTATAACTCCTATATTAAATTTGTCAAAAATAATTTTTTCCAAATTTTTATATAGATATCTATTGGCAGCAACGCCACCAGCAATTACTATATTTTCAATATCTTCGTTATTCTCTTTTATATTATTAATAGCATTTTTTAATCTATCAAACAATATTTCTAAAACAGTTTTTTGAAATGAGGCACAAATATCATAGATATCTTGTTTTTCTAGCTTAGATGAAGTGTTAGAGCTAAACTCTTCATTTGTTGTTGATTCTATTAATCTTCTTACAGCAGTTTTAAGACCAGAAAATGAGAAATTAAATTTATTATTTTTATCTAAAATAAGAGGCTTTGGCAATATAAACCTATTTTTATTCCCCTTTTTAGCTAATTCTTCAATTATTGGACCACCTGGATATGCGAACCCTAACATTCTGGCAACCTTATCAAAAGCTTCTCCTAATGCGTCATCAATTGTTTGGCCAATCTTACAATAATTACCAATATTTTTAACTAAAACAATCTGACAATGGCCTCCAGAAACTAAAAGTAATAAATATGGAAATTTAACTTCATTAGTTAAACGAGCAGTTAAAGCATGGGCTTCTAAGTGATTAACTCCAATGAAGGGTTTTTTATATATTGAAGAAATAGTCTTTCCAGCCATTAAACCAACTATAACTCCTCCTATTAAACCAGGACCAGCAGTAGCAGCTATTAGATTTAAGTCTTGAAAGCCTAAATTAGATTGATCTAAAGATTTTTTGATTAATTTATCAATTATTTGAGCATGGCTTCTGGCGGCAATTTCTGGAACTACTCCACCAAACTCCTTATGCAAGTCTATCTGTGATGAAACAATATTACTAATTATGTTACGCTTATTGTCAACTATTGCAATTGATGTATCATCACAACTAGTCTCAATGCCAAGAGCTACTATCGCTTTCATATGTAATTGAAAGATTTTATCTTTTTATTTAGCCTAATTATGCACCTTACACATATTTGTTTGTTTAAGAGCCTATACTTAAGATAAATAATTATTTTTTTAACTCTTTTTCTAGATCTTTTAAAGATGCCTTTTTAATCTCAACATTAGCTTTTTGTATAATGTAATCAACAACCTTTTCTTCTAGTAGCAAGCCTCTAATCTCTTGTATGGCTTCAGGATTTTTTTGATAATATTGAGCAACCATTTCCTCTTGTCCTGGAAATTGTGCAGCCTTCTTATTAACTTCAGCCATTATGTCATTATCAGTAACAGTAATCTTGCTCTCATTGCTGATATTAGAAAGAATTATACCACTTCTAACCATCTTGTCAGATAGTTTTCTTTTTTCTTCCTTAGCTTTCTTTTTCTCTTTATCGTTTTTAAATTTATCTGGATTTTGTTTTAACTCTTCTTCAACTCCAGCCCAAACCTTTTCTAACTGCTCATCAACTAAACCAGAAGGTAATTCAAAATTGAATTTTTTATTTAAAAGTTCAAATAAATCTTTTTTGAATAAGTTTCTAGATGTTGCTTCGTAGCTAGTAGCAATCTGTTTTTCAACTTCTTTTTCAAATTTTTCTAGATTATCAATTCCAAACTTTTCTTTGACAAATTTATCATCGAGTTTTAATTCTTTATTAACCAAAACTGAATTAACCTTAACCTCAAATACAGCCTTTTTTTCAGCAAAATTAGGACTATGATACTCTTTTGGAAACTTAACTTTTACCGTTACTTCGTCACCAGCTTTTTTGCCAACTAATTGATCTTCGAAATTATCAATAAAGTTTTTACTTCCTAATTCTAATTGATGACCTTTAGCGCTGCCACCATCAAATTCTTTATCGTCAATTTTGCCAACATAATCAATATTTACTGCATTGCCTTTTTTGGCTTTTGTGGAATTATCTTGTTTATCCCATTCTTTATGGTTAGAGGTTATTTTTTTAATGGCCTCATCAATGTCCTTTTTTGATATGCTAACCTCTTTTTTAGCTAGCTTTAATTTAGATAAGTCTATCTTTGGAACTTCTGGAAAAAGCTCCATAGAAACCTTATATGTAAAATCTTTTTTTGGTTCAAAAGTTTCAATATCAATCTTTGGGGCAAGAGCTAATCTTAAATTATTTTCTTCAACAATTTTTTTCGAGGTTTCATTAATTATTTTCTGTGATTCCTCAGCCATTATTGAGCTTTCATATTTTTGTTTAATAATGTTAGTTGGAACTTGCCCAGCACGAAAACCCTTCATCTTGTAAGTTTTTTGAATTTCCAAAACTTCTTTATCTATTTTTTCATCAAGTAATGAGTAAGGTACTAAAATTTGATAATCTTTCTTTAGTTTTTTATCTAAAATATTTTTAATTTCAACTTGAGACATTTTATTATATTTTCATTAATTGGTGCGGATAGAGGGACTTGAACCCACACGTCTTTCGACACTAGAACCTAAATCTAGCGCGTCTACCAATTTCGCCACATCCGCAATTTACAAGAGAAGGCATACTAATTGCTTGCTTTTAATAAAGCAATAACAGAAAGGCCCTATTGTAATTTAAAAAATTATTATTTTCCTTTGTGAAAGAAAATAATTTTATAAGTTAAAATTCATAAAGATATGAAAGGGCTACACCTACCATTTTAGCCTTATTGTTGCTTTCTTTTACATCTAAATGAGCTACATCTAAATTTATACCATTGTTAAATTTATATCCTACAAAATACTGGCTTTGTCTGTCTGTGTAGTCATCACTTCCGGTTCTATCTATGTCTCTAACAACTCCACTAATTCCTGCGTGCCAATTGCTGTATTTAAGAGTTAAAGAAAGTGTTGTATATAAAATATCTTGACCAGCTAGACCATTAAAATTATTAATTTTAACAATTTCAGCAAAGGGTACAAAATAAGTTTTATAGTTTAGTGGGATAGTATATTCTAAACCTCCAACAAAAGCTTTTTCATTATCATATCCTATGGCATTTTCAGTGTCTAAATCTCTATATCCAAAATTATATCGCAAATCATCCACATCAAGTAAATTATTTCCTGAAGCTGTAATACTATAAGATGATAGATTGGTATTATTTCCAGCAATATTATTACTACTTTTATTCTTACCTCTATTATTAAAAGCACTATTGCTCATAGCTGTTGTGTCATTAAAAAAAGTATTAAAGGTAATGGCGCCATCTTCATCTAAAATAGCAGATGCTCCTAGGCCTAGTTTTTCTCTTAACTCATAATCACGAGTAAAATCAGTAACAAAAACCCCTATTCTCTTTTTCTTCTTCCATGCCTCTCCAAATGTGGGATTATATTTTCCAAAGAAAAAATTAAGGTCATCATTTCTAAAATCTCCTTTTAGCTCTTCAACTACTAAGCCATAATCATTTATATTATCTGGGTAATTATCTGATGGAAAAACATTTCCTATTTCATAATTATCAACGTCTCTATCTCTAAGAGGGGAAAGATTCCATCTGGTTTTAATAGACCATTCTTCATTTATGTTAAGAGAAAATCTAGGCTCAAACTCCATAATTCCACTATTGCTGTAAGTATTTGCATTAGATTCGCTGTTAATAAAACCTATCTTTGATTCCATATATATTTCACCACTAAGATTGGGATATTGACTTTGGGCTTTTACCTCAAAAGCAATAAAACAAAATATGATGAGTAAATAATAAAATTTTTGCATCTTCAAAGTGTACTAAATTTTGATTTATTAAAGACTATGAGCCCTATTTACTGCTTAAATTGGTAATGATATAGATATTAATGTACCCTTATTAAGTTCACTTTCTATTAAAACAGAACCATTATGTAATTCAACAAAATACTTTGTTAAATATAAACCAATTCCAGTGCCAGAAACAGCTAGGGTATTTTGGGCTCTAAAGAATTTTTTTCCTATATTGGATAAATCGCTCTTAGGAATACCAATACCACTATCCTTAACTTTAATAATAATATTTTTACCTTCTTTTTTGCCAAATATTTTAATTTTTGTATCCTTATTAGAATATTTAACAGCATTAGTAATAACATTTGTAAAGCAATGATCTAATAATTTTCTATCTCCATTATATAAGCTTGGTAAGTCATCCGTATTACAAATAACTTCAATATTTTTATTAATTATTAAATTAGAATTTTTTTCTAAAATGTCATTAATTAACTCTTTAAAAGAAAAATCATCTTTTTTGATTTTCATTTTATCTCGATCCATCTCAATTTGAGAAAGATTTAAATTACTTTGAATTAAACCACCAAGCCTAGAAACTCCACCCTTAATTTTATCTAGCAATTTGGCAATAGAGTCGTCTTTTGCAGTTATTTCTTTTAACTTGCGAGATAAAACCTCTCTTGTTCCATCAATTATTTGTAATGGGGTTTTAAATTCATGAGAAACCATTGCTACAAACTCGCTTTGCATTTGTCTCATCTTTTTTTCTTCCTTAAGAGATTTTTTTAATTGTAATGTTTTCTCTAAAAGCTTTTGGTTAGCGTGCATTACTTTATCTAGAGAGTGGGATCTATCAATAGCAATAGAGAATTGTTCTGCTACAATTTCTAAAAATTCAACCTCTCCAACATACCAACGAACTTGATTTGGTTGATGCAAAAATAAACCACCATTAATCTTTCCATCAAAAGTTGTTACAATTGATATTTGTGAACCAATATTAAATTTATTGCAAACACCCTCAATTGCTTTAAATCTAGCATCATTTTTAATATCTTCACAAATTAAAGTGGTATTACTTTTTTTAGTTAGGTTAAAGTTATTAAATAGCTTATTTTGAAAATTAATATATTTTCTAATTGGCTCTAGGTCAATATTTTCTCCATTACCAACCATGGGTTTGGCATATTTATCATGATACTCTGATACAAAACCTGTCTTGCCATTATTGTAGTCATATAAAATACATCTACTAACTCTTAGATGGTCACATAAAATTTTAGAAATGCTATCTGATATCTCTTTTAAAGGAATATCAGAAACAATTACCTCACTGATGATTCTTAGGACTCTTTCATTTCTTAATTTTCTTTCTAAATTTTGAATTAGAGATTTAGAAGAAGATCTATCTTGAGACTCTTTAATAGCACTTGATGACTTGTGTAAAACTACATTTTTTTCAAAAGTTAAAATACAATATAAATATTCACTCTTAAAGCTATTGGGATGAAAATGAATTTTGTAATTACTAACCTTTTTTCTATTATTAAATTGAGCAATATCAATATTAACTCCTATTGGCTTAAAATTCTTTACTGCTTTGAGTAACTCTATATATTGTAAGTGGTTTTCTGAATATTCGCTATCTATGTTATCAAATAAAAAATCGTAATTATTACCCAAAACCTCTTCATTTTTTAGATTAAAAGCACTAATGAATTCGTTATTGTAATAAATAATTTTTAGATGATATGGTCGATCTGGATGAATTTCACATAAAAAAGCCGGCATTCTTAGCTTAAAAAGAGATTTTTTAAGCATCAAAACTCCTTCAAATTCAGAATCTGTATTTATATCTGGCAACTGATTAAGATTTGACATAAAATAATGTTTTAAACTTTATAATTTTAAGTTCTATTAAAAGCCTACCCAGCTACTGGCTAAGCCTTTTTTCTTTTAGTTTTAGCCTTAGTCTTTTTTGCACCTTTTTTTGTGCCTTTCTTTCCTTTTTTTGCCTTCTTTTCTAAATCTTGAGCTATAACAATAACTGCTCTATTTAGCCCTATTTCTAAGATATCATCTTCTTTTACTGAAGCATATTTGCCATCATGAAGCAAATAAGGACCAAATGGACCAATGCTAGCCTTAATTTTTAAACCTGTTTCAGGATGATTTCCAACTTCTCTTGGTAAAGATAATAATTTTTCAGCAATTTCTAATGTTATATCATCAACAGCAATGTCTCTTGGAATAGAAACTCTCTTTGGCTTTGGTTTTTTTGCCTTAGCTTTAGTTTTTGATTTTTTATCTTTTTTAGGTGCTTCTTTTTCTACTTCTAATTCCAAAGCTTCTTGCTCTATATAAAAACCATAAGGACCTTTTTTTATTGAAATTTGGGCACCATTCTCGCTATGTTTTCCAATAATTTTGGGCTCGTTATATTGCTGATCCTGATTAACACCCTCGTCATCTGATTTAGATAATTGTTTGGTATTTTTACAAGTTGGATAATTGGAGCAGCCAATAAAAACACCAAATTTACCAATTTTTATTCCTAAAATACCATCGTCACAAGAGTTGCATTTATTATTTATTGAACCATCTTCATTAAGACCAAAAACATGTGGTCCTAAGTTAACATTTAGCTTGTCTAAAACTTCAGTAATAGTTTTCTTTGAAACTTCGTTGATATTTTGGTTAAAGTCGCCCCAGAAGTTTCTCAAGAAATCTTTCCATCCCATTTTACCATTTGAAATTACATCTAAATCATCTTCTAATTTAGCCGTATAGTCATATTGAACATAATGAGTAAAAAATTCTTTTAAAAATGCTGTAACTACCCTTCCCCTTTCTTGAGGTGTAAATCTTCTTTTCTCTAACTTAACATAGTCTCTATCTTGCAAAACAGAAATTATTGAAGCATATGTTGAAGGACGCCCAATACCAAGCTCTTCCATTTTTTTAACTAAACTAGCTTCACTGTACCTTGGTGGTGGCTCGGTAAAATGTTGATTTGGTTTAACTTCTACCAAACCTAAATTGTCATTTAATTTAAGATCTGGCAATGTTTTTTTATCTTCATCCTCTTCTTCATCTTCATTTGTTTCATTGTAAAGAATATAAAAACCATCAAATTTAATAACTGAACCACTAAGCCTTAATTGTCCGTAACTAGGATTGGTTAGAATAGTTACTGATACTTGCTTCATTATTACGTCTGACATTTGTGAAGCTACCATTCTTTTCCAGATTAAATCGTAAAGAGCAAGATAGTCTTTTTCTAGATATTTTGCTATTGCCTTGGGTGCTAAAGATGGATCTGTTGGCCTAATAGCTTCGTGAGCCTCTTGAGCATTTTTAACTTTACTTTGGTAGTTTATTGGCTTTAAAGGTAAATATCTTAAGCCATATTCAGACTTAATAAAGTTTCTCGCAACTTCAATGGCTTCAGGAGTAACATAAATACCATCTGTTCTCATGTAAGTAATTAAACCTTGCACATTGCCGCCAATATCTAGCCCCTCATAAAGCTTTTGAGCAATTTGCATGGTTTTTTTAGTGGAAAACCCTAATTTTCTTGCAGCCTCTTGTTGTAATGTTGAAGTCATAAAAGGAGCATAAGGCCTTCTTTTAACATCTTTTTCTTTGATGTCGGTAACCTTATATGACTTATCTTGTAAAAGATTGGATATTTTATTAGCCTCTTCTTCGTTTGGAATAGAGAATTTTTCTAATTTCTGGCCATCAACATGAGTTAAAGAAGCTGTAACTATTTTTTTTGACTCATCTTTTAAATCAACTTTAATATCCCAATATTCTTGAGACTTGAATTTTTCTATTTCATCTTCTCTTTCACAGATAATTCTTAAAGCAACTGATTGAACCCTACCAGCTGATTTACTTCCTGGAAGTTTACGCCATAAAATTGGAGATAAGGTAAAGCCAACCAAATAATCTAAAGCACGACGTGATTGTTGAGCATTAACTAGATCCATGTCAATTTGACGTGGATTTGCAATAGCTTCTAAAACTAATTTTTTAGTAATTGCATTAAAGACAACTCTTTGAACGGGGGTATTGTTACTAATAGCCTTTTTTTGCTTTAAAGCCTCTAAAACATGCCAGGCAATTGACTCTCCTTCACGATCTGGATCGGGAGCTAGTATCAATTGATCGCAACTCTTCATTTTTTTAACAATATCACTAAAATATTTTGATGACTTACTACTAATTTCATATTTCATAGCAAAATCTTGATCAACATCTACAGATCCAGGTTTACTTGGAAGATCTCTAATGTGGCCATATGAGGCAATAACCTCATATTCTTTCCCTAAATATTTGCCAATAGTTTTAGCTTTGGCTGGTGATTCTACAATTAATAAACTTTTCATTTTAGATAATTTAAACTACATATTTTTCAAAGCTGTTCTTAGATAAAAATAACCAGTAATTACCGTTAAAACAGCTGCGATAATTAATAAGAATTCTCCTAAATCAGTAACCCCATTAGCAATGTCTAATTTAATATTTCTGGCCTCTTCTTCTCCTAATATTTCCAAAACAGCATAAATTGAACCCTGCTTACCAATTAATAATAATGTTAATGCCGCCATTTGAATCCCGGTTTTGTACTTAGATAACTTACTAACTGGAACAGTAATATTAATTGATGATAAAAACTCTCTTAAACCAGACACTAAAACTTCACGGCAAACTATTATTAAGCCAGCCAATGTAATAATTATGTTTTTATTGCCAAAATGAATTAGCATAATTATTGCTACCGTTATTAATAGCTTGTCAGCGATAGGGTCTAAACATCTACCAAAATTGCTTTGAGCTTTAAAGAGGCGAGCAAAATAACCATCGAAAAAATCTGTTATGCTGGCCAACAAAAATAAAGAAGCTACTATTAAATTAGAAAATAACCCGGGTATGTAGAAAGAATAGATCAATATTGGTATGATCAATATACGAAAAATAGTAAGAATATTTGGTAAATTCTTCATTTCTAATTAAATACTTATTATTTTTAAGTAAAACAAAACCTAATGGACTTCTTTCAAAACTGACAAAAAAACTATTTCTCAGTTAAAATATTTTCAACCTTTAATTTGGCGTTTGATATCTTTTCTAAACAATTGTTCTTTAATTCTACACCCTTTTGATAAAAATTTACCATATCTTCTAGAGGAACCTGATTATTGCCTAATTTTTCTACAATTTCCTCTAATTCTTTTAAAGAAGATTCAAAATCTAATTTGTTAATATCCTTGTTATCTTTACTCATAATTATTTTACAAATTGTGTTAAAGGTGAATTTGATTTATCGGTTAATTTAATTGGATATTGGCCACTAAAGCAAGCATCACAATATTGTGGCTCATTATTATTTCTTTTAGTTTCTCCAACTGCTTTGTACAAACCACCAATTGAAATATACACTAACTTATCAACCCCAATCATTTTAGTAATTTCTTCTACGCTATGATTAGCTGCCATGAGTTGTTTTTTACTAGGGGTATCTACACCGTAAAAACAAGGATCAATCGTTGGTGGAGAAGCAATTAACATGTAAATTTCTTTAGCTCCAGCATCTCTAATCATTTGGGTAATCTTTTTTGAAGTTGTGCCTCTAACTAGACTGTCATCAACTAATATTACTCTTTTGCCTTTTACAACACTAAGATTAGCATTGTGCTTTAACTTAACGCCAAAATGTCTTATTTTGTCACTAGGCTCGATGAAAGTTCTGCCAACGTAGTGATTTCTAATAATGCCAAGCTCGAAAGGAATTTTTGATTGTTGTGCATAGCCAATTGCAGCTGGCACCCCAGAATCTGGCACTGGCACAATGATGTCAGCTTTTATTTTAGCTTCTTTGGCCAATTCAATACCAATGTTTTTTCTCATCTCGTAAACACTTTTATCTTCTAAAACGCTGTCTGGTCTAGCAAAATAAACGTATTCAAAAATACAAAATTTTGGAGTTTCTTTTTTAAATGGTTGGCTAGATTCAATGCCTTTATCGTTAATAATAAGCATTTCTCCTGGCTTAACATCACGAATAAAATCAGCACCAATAATGTCAAAAGCACATGTTTCGCTAGCTACCACGCTAGCCCTGCCAATTTTACCTAGAACTAAAGGCCTAACTCCACGTGGATCGCGAATAGCAATAAGACCATTTTTATGTGCAATAACCAAGCTAAAGGCACCTTCAATTTGATCTACCGCATCAATAATTTTGTCAGTCATTGTTGTTTTTTGACTTGTGGCAATAAGATGAATTATTACCTCTGTATCCATTGTGGTTTGGAATATGGCGCCTTTTTTAATTAAAATTTTTCTAAGGGTTTTGGCGTTAGTTAAATTGCCATTATGAGCAACAGCTAAGCAACCAAAGCTAAATTCAGCAAAAATTGGCTGGTAATTACGAGATGTTTTTTTGCCAGCAGTAGAATAGCGCACATGGCCAATAGCAATATCGCCTTGTAGCTTATCTATTACTTGGGGTGAATTGAAATGATCTGAAACTAGGCCATCGGCAAAATGCATGGAAAAATATTTGCGATCACAAGAAACAATACCAGCAGCTTCTTGACCACGATGTTGTAGCGCATGCAAACCAAGAGCAGTATTAACGGCAGCATCTTTGCTATTAAAAATAGCAAAAACTCCACATTCTTCTTTTAATTTATCAAGATCAAATGGTGTTGTCATAAATAGCCTTTAAGATTTAGTAGCATTAACCCCTATTAAGGGACTGTCCCAAATCAAAAAATTTGGAATTAGAAAAATAAAATCATTCACTTTTTCCTTATTTCTGAGTGGAAATTAAGAAAAAATTGAACGATTTTTGATTTGGGACAGACCCATTAATAATGCTACCACAAACTAGCAGCTATCTTTCTTTTTTGCTAGAACTTTTTTTTAGATATGACAATTATCTATTACATCATTACTTACAAGACCAATTAATTAAATTTTTTACTATTGTACTTGATGCTTCTTTGGCTTTAGATTAAACCTTACTAGCAAAACCCTCACTTACAATTTGTTCATTTAAATAAACTCCAGTTTGGAATATTTCTGCCTGAGTTGTTTGATTAGTTGTCTTAGTTAGTGGATAGAAAATATCTGCTAAATAGCGCCCGTAAATATCAATTTTATTGGTTTTGACAATTACGGTTCCTAAGTTGGCGCTTAAGTCTCTTAAGTAGTTAAATGATTCTTTGCCCTTTTTAGTTTTTATTTCAGGAGCATTTATTTGATTTAGTCTAACTCTTTGTTTTCTTATTGTTTGAAAACCTAAATCTATGTCTAAAAGAAGAGTATCTCCATCAATTACATTGGCTATTGTGGCTTTGTAGAGATAGTTAGGCTTTGTTGGCCTGGTTAATTGAGTATCTAAACTTTGGCTTGATTCTTCGCTTCTTATTTTGATGGCTTCTATTAGCTTATTTTTGCTCCAATTTTCTTTTTTGGCCTTTTCTTCTAACTCTACTCTTAAGTCAGGGCTTTTTAATGCTATTAGGCTTTTGTAATGAGACCAAGATAAATTGCTTAATTGAGGTTGGTTTGGATAAAGTTTAAAAAATTGGACTGATCTGCTTAAAGTTGCTTTATCTACCCCTGTTTCTTTACTTACATCTTCTAAAATTAGCCAATAATAATTGCTATTATGCGTTAATTGCTCGTTAGCAATTCTTTTCCCTACTTGCCAATAAGTTAGCATCATCTGATTTTTAACTAAATCTTCTGCCTTTTTCTTACCATCACTAATTAAAAAAGAAATGTCCTTTACTAGATTTTGGTAACTAGTTGAATTTAAAATACCCTCTTGCATAAAACCATTAAATTTAATGTTAATAAACTATTAGTTACTTGCTCCCAGAGCAACTAACTAATAGTTTAGTGTAAAAAAGGTTAATTAGTCAAGATTTCTTATTGCTTTAAATATGAATTAGGGATAAGGAAGAGACAAAGGTTAAGTTTAAAGACTTATGACATTAAATAATTGTAAACCAATAGGTTTTCCATTACTCTTTGTACATAATTTCTGGTTTCTCCATAAGTAATTAACTCAACCCAATCAATAACTTTATCTAGATCATTACCATCATAATTTTTGGTGTCACTGTAATCTCTTGGATCATAAAATTCTCTTATCCACCTTTTAGTGGCATTTGGCCCTGCATTGTAAGAAGCAATTGCTAAAATTTTAGAATCATCAAATTTTTTTAATAATGAATTAACATAATATGAGCCAATTTTAATATTGTAGTCAATGTCACTACCTAACTTACGGCTTGAATATTTAATTTTAAGCTTTCTAGCAATTTGCTTAGCAGTGTCAGGCATAACTTGCATAAAGCCCACTGCCCCAGCCGAACTTAAAGCGCCCTTAGCAAAGCCACTTTCTTGCTTTATTAAAGCATGAATTAAAGCAGCATTTGGATATGACTTAATTTTATCAATAACCTTAAATTGATCATCAATAAAAAAGATATTTTTTCTATTAGCATAACGATAAACCTTATGTGTCATTTCATCACCACCAATCTCTTCTACCAACTTGATAATAGCACCAATTTTGCCTTTTGAGTTAAGGTTTTTAATAACCCCTTTAATAATTTCTAAGGCATCTTCTTTATCATTCATTAAAATTAATAAGTAAGCCACTCTTAAAGCCTGATTGTAAGAGATTATCTTTGTGTCATTAGCAGTGATGGTGGGAGCTTTAGGTAAAGCAAAATGATCCAAGAACACCTCATCAGAAATAGTACGATATTTATGAATAGCAACCTGACCATAAAAATAAGTTGGATATTTTGTGGCAATTTTATACCAACTCATAGCCTTCTCTTTTTCATCCAATGCTTCAAAGGACATTCCCAGCCAATAGGCAGCTCTAGAAACACTAATAGGATAAGAAACATTATCATGCATATTTCTAAAATGAACTGATGCATCTAAAGGATTATCCAAAAAACGCAAAGCAACCCAGCCAGCCAGCCATTCAGCCTCTGAAAACTCGTATGAATCAGCATCCAAGCCATGATTACTAATTATTTTGTAAGCCTCTTTATATTTATGCTCTTTTAATAACTCGCGACCATAAAGATGTCTTAATTTCCACCATTTTAAAGGATGTTCAATATTTTTAGGAACATTTGATAGTACACTCACCAACTCCTGCACATTATCTTGCATATGATAAAATATTGCTCTTCTATATTGCAAATGCTCATTGCCCCTTAATTTTCTTGGAACTGATAAAATAATATTATTAATATATCTTGGATTTTTACTAATTTTAATTATGGCTGTAAATAATTTTTGATATTGCTCATTTACCAATACAATATTTCTTGCAACAGCTTTAAATTGTCCATCCCATGACAATCTATTCATTCTTTCAATATGATCAAATTCATTAAGTTGACCACTATATTTGTACAAAAATTCATCCTCTTCTTTATCTGTAAAATCATGATTAACCCATATATCAGAAATTAAAGACTGAACCTTAGCAATAGCTTTTTCTCTACTAGCAAAATCGCCGGAATAATTTTTTAAAAACTCTATCTTTTCTTCTAAAATATAAAGCTTTGTATCTTTATTTTTAGCAAAAGTTTGAATAAAATAAGGATCATAGCTAGAAGCTGGCACTTCTTTTAAAATTACTAGTTTTTCAACATTATCCTCTAACTTCTTAATATTTGGAAAATAATCATTATCCATAACAAATCTTGAAATATCACTAAAAGCTATTGATTTGGTTAACTTTTCCTGGCTATATTTATTCCATAAAACAATATTTCTTAGCGCCTGGTACAAATGCTTATTGCCCCTTTTCATTACTTCACATTTTTTTAAAGCCTGATCATATTTCTTATTATCAATTAATATGGCTACAGTTTTAATGGTTGAAACATCTGTTGAGTTAAGGCCATCCCACATTTGCACCGAAACTTTTCTATTGTCAGCAAAAACTGTTTGGAAGTTAAAGATACTTAAGAAAAGAAAAGTAAATATTAAAAATAGAAAATGTTCGTTTTTCCTCATACCAAGATTAATATTTTTAGGACTTATGCTAAAATCAACTAAGAAATCTGCATATTTTTAATTGATTTGTTCAGAATTCGCTGCTACTTTTTTACTATTACATTAATTAATTTACAATATATTACTGATGAATCTAATCAATAAAATAAAAATAAAATTTTCCTGTAATAAAATTGGAATTGATGAATTTGGAAATAGCTATTTTGAACAAAAATCATCACCCAGCATCTCAATAAAGAAAAAACGCTTCGTCATTTACAGAGGACAAGTAGAAGCTTCAAAAATTCCATCACAATGGCATAGATGGTTGCATTACACTTGCGATGAAGTACCAGTTAATATTAATACTCATAAAAATTCTTGGCAAAAAATTCATTTACCCAATTTAACCGGCACAACCTATCAGCATTCTCCAATAAATACTGAAACTAAAAAAAGAAAAGCTGTTAGCTGTGATTATGAATCTTGGAAACCTAATAATTAAATAATAATAATAATGAAGAATAATCTCTTTGAAGTAATAGTTGGAACCTTTGTTTTGCTTAGCGCTATTTACTTTTTTATCTTTTCTTTTAAGCAATCTAACATCGCAACTGGAGATTCCTACAAAATAATTGCAGAATTTGACAATATTGGCGATATTGGCAATGGTAGTGATGTTAAAATATCAGGAGTAAAAATAGGAACAGTTGATACTCAAAGCTTAAATTCGCAAACTTACAGAGCTTTATTAACATTAAACATTAATAATGAAATTGAATTACCGGCAGATTCTTCTGCAAAAATTATGAGTGCTAGCTTACTTGGTGGAAAATTCATCTCCATTGAACCAGGTGCTGACGAAGAAATTTTAGAAAATGGTGATGCAATAATATTTACTCAATCATCAGTAAATTTTGAAGACTTACTGGGTAAATTCATGTTTGGATCTAAAGAGGATAAATAAGATGAATAAATCAATATTAATATTTGCATCTATTATTGCTTTACTTTTTGTAAAATTATCTTTTGCAATGGAGGAGACAATAATAAATAAAAAACCAAAAAAAACTACCATAAGTCAAATTGATCAATCCAACTTTGTTAATAAAGCAATTTTACAAAGCTTAAATAAAATAACAGCCAAAACCAAAAGGCTAGAAATTAATGTTGGAGAGGAAATAGAATTTGGCAAATTAGACATATTAATTCATAAATGCTGGAAAGCACCATTATATGAAAAACCAGAAAATAAAATATTATTAGAAATCTTTAATAGAGACAGTAATAAAAAGGAAAGAGAGAGAATATTTTACGGATGGATGCTATCCTCAAGCCCTTCTCTATCAAGCTTAGAACATCCTATCTACGACATAACAGCTCTTGAATGTATTAATAATGATAATGAAAATGGCAAATAAAATTAAAATTTCTCCTTCAATATTATCAGCCGATTTTGCTAATTTACAAAGAGACATAGAAGGTATTACTAAAGCTGGAGCCGACTACATACATATTGATGTAATGGATGGCAGTTTTGTTCCTCCAATCACTATTGGTAGCGACGTAGTAAAATCATTAAAAAAATATTCAACATTACCATTTGATGTTCACTTAATGATTAACAACCCAGATAATCATGTTGAAAATTTTGCCCAAGCTGGAGCCGATATCATCACTATACACGCAGAAAGCACTACACATTTACATAGGTCAATATCAAAAATTAAAAAACTTGGCAAAAAAGCTGGCGTATCCATTGTACCCTCAACTCATGAAGATATTCTTGATTATGTTATTGATGAAATTGATTTAATTTTAATTATGGGCGTTAACCCTGGCTATGGTGGACAAAAATTTATCAATTCACAATTATCTAAAATTAGAAATTGTCGCCAAAAAATTATTAAATCAGGAAGAAAAATTGAATTAGAAGTAGATGGCGGTGTTAATGAAGAAACTGCTAAAGAAATAATTCGTGCTGGTGGAGATGTGCTAGTTGCTGGGTCTTATGTCTTTAACTCTAAAGACTACAAGGAAGCAATCAATAAATTACGTAATTCTTATTAGTATTAAAATGGGGCAAATAGCTATTTTTGGTATTGGAGTTTCTGGATTATCAACCATAGATTATCTTATTAATAATAAATATCAGATAGTTGCAATTGATGATAACCAAGAATCTCTAGAAAAGCTAAAAAATAAATACCAAAATCAGCCTAATTTACAACTTTTCCATGACACAGACAAACTTAACTGGAAAAATATCGATTTCTTAGTAGTTGCCCCAGGTATACCTCTTAAACATCCAAAACCTCATAAAATTATATTATTAGCACAAGAAAATAACTGTAAAATAATTGGCGACATAGAGCTATTCTACCTTTTAAATAAAAATAAAAACTTTATTGGAATTACCGGAACTAATGGCAAATCAACAACAACCTCTTTAACTGGTCACATTTTTAAAGAAAATAACATCGACTCTCAAATAGGAGGAAATATTGGAATTCCTTGTTTTGATCTTAAAAAATCAGAAAATTATATTTTTGAAATGTCATCTTATCAACTAGACTTAAATGATAAAACACATTTTAATATTGCCGCTATCTTAAATATAACTCCTGACCATCTAGATCGCCATAAAAATATGCAAGGCTATATTGAAGCTAAAAAAAGAATTTTTCTTAATCAAGAAGAAGCCGACGTGGCTCTGCTTAATATTGATGATAAAAATTGCCAAAAAATTTACCAAGAATTAAAAAATAATAAAAATTTCAATGGCATAACAATTGCAGTTTCTACAAAAACAAATCAAAAAGACTCTATTTCTTTAATAAATAATCAAATAATTAATAATCTTAGCCAAAACACCATTAATTTAGAAGAATTTGATTATTTAAAAGGTGCTCATAATAAGCAAAACATAATTTTTTCCTATGCAATATCTTACTTAAATGGAATTGCTGATAATAAAATAATCAATTCCATAAAATCCTTTAAAGGTTTAAAACATCGCTTACAATTTGTAAAAACAATCAATAATATTTCCTTTATTAATGACAGTAAGGCTACTAATATTGAATCTGCCTTATGCGCCTTAGAGGCCTATGATAATATATTTTGGATTGCTGGGGGAGAATCCAAAAGTGATGATCTATCCTTGTTAAAAAAACATCTACATAAAATAAAAAAAGCCTTTTTAATTGGCAAAGATCAAGAAAAATTTGCTAAATTTTTAAATCAAAATAACATAGAAAATTATCTTTGCGATAACTTAGATAAAGCCTTTTTAAAAGCAGTTAAAATGGCTAATAAAGAAAAAATTAATATTTTATTATCTCCAGCCTGTGCTTCATTTGATCAATGGCCAAATTTTGAAGCAAGAGGAGATCATTTTTGTCAATTAGTTAATAATTTATCATGAAAAATAGTAAGGTTGCAGTAATAATGGGTAGTCAATCAGACTCTCCAACTATGCAAAAAGCAGTTGAAATACTAGAAAATTTTAAAATTGAAACTCAAGTTAATATCGTATCAGCTCATAGAACTCCAGATCGACTTTATGAATTTTCTAAAAAAGCTCAAGAAAATGGTATAAAAGTTATTATCGCAGGAGCCGGTGGTGCTGCTCATTTACCGGGAATGGTAGCATCTTTAACTACTTTACCTGTTTTAGGGGTGCCAATTAAAAGTAAATCATTAGATGGTCTAGATAGCCTTTTATCTATTGCACAAATGCCTGCAGGTATTCCAGTTGCAACCCTAGCAATTGGTGAAGCTGGAGCCAAAAATGCTGCTCTTTTAGCAATTTCTATCTTAGCATTAGAAAATGCTCAAATTAGCAAAAAACTAGATGAATATAGAAAAAAACAATCTAACCAAGTAAAGTTAAAGCCAGTAAAAGATTAACCTTGATAAAAGAAGCAAAATAACGTATAATTAATAGAGTTCTTAAAATAAAAAAATAACAGTTTGCGACCAATTAATTCGAGCAGAAACACAACTATAAACAGCAAAGCTGATCTATTTTTAATTACACAATTAAAAATACTAATCATCCTCATATTGTCATTACAGTTTTTGTTTGCAAGTAAAGCTTTTTCTTATGGTCTTGGTTATAGTGATTGTACTGGCCAAAGCGGAGCATTGCCAAGACAAAATTGTAAAGACTTAATTGACCTGCCCCTTTGTTCACTATTTAAAGAAAGTGATCAAAGTTCTGTAGATCCGACTAATACTGAATTTATTGATACTGAATCTATAAATTGCGTAAAAGAATGCTCCGATGCAGAATTTAATAACCCCAATCCCAATCCAGATCTAGAAGCAGGAGAAACTGAAAATCTTAGAGGCATAGACTACGCAGTTCATAATGCACATTGTATTAGATTTTGTCCATATGATGGCAGCTCCCCAATTATTGAAAATGGCGAGGAAGTACATACATTAGCCGGAAAAGATGCTTGCGTTGCTAAAAAGTGCCACCAATTAAGTGCAAGCGAAACTCCTATTGATGGAGAGAATTGCAATATGCTACCTTGTAGCTACCTAACTACTGAAGAGTTAATCGATGAAATTGACACTGAAAATGGCAGAGAAGGTAGTGGTAAATTTTTTGATGATACAAAACAATATTGCGAAGTTGACACTAAATGTTATAACTTTAGCGCAGAAGAACTACCTTACGTTGTGTACAGGCCAAATAATCCAATGTGCCAAATTCATGATTGCGATCCAAATGTTAGTGACAGCGACCTAAGTCCAGAATGTTCTGCTGGAACAAGTGATTCAGAAAATATCACTAGTCAAGGCAGTGACTATGTTGCTGCCTATACAGAATTTCTTGATCCAGGCTTTGGGGGGGCATCTATTTGCGCCCCTTTAACCTGTCTACCCATATTTTATAGACAACATCGCTGCGAACCAGTAGATGATGACAACCCAACAACACCAAGCTCTAGCTGTGATTCTGGTTCAGCTTGTGAAGATGGCTATTGTACACAAGCAATTGATTGTAATATTGAAAGCAATAACAGTGAGCCAGAATGCAATACTGTAGCAGAAAATGATACTGAAGAACCTCCATATGTACCAACAGCAGATGATGCCGTGCTTAGATCCTGGTTTTATAGACCATCACCATTAGGAAGAGTTGACTGGGTTAGAATACAAAATAGAGATAATGATATATGCTACTCCATGAGCAATATGGAGGATGCGGGATGGGGAGAACGCTGGATAATTAAAGTAAATCTGGGATTTACAAAAGTTAAAATAGATATGGGATATTTTCATTATATATGGGATGATGAAAGAAGTGCTGGCCACTGTGACGCAACTAAAACTGGAACTAGAGGAACTGGCTATATTTATACTTGCGACATTGGAGGAAACTTATATTCAGAGGCAAGTCCAAGTGATGGTGTTGTTTATAATGATGGTTTTGCCAAAGCTAACTACGAACTAGATAACCCATCTTATAGCATTAGAACTTGTGTAAGATTTAAAAATACCGGAAGACTTGGGGCATGCGGACGAAGAATTTGCGGAATATTTTGTGAATTTAATAATTGCCTATCACAAATGTGTGGCTGGGATGTCTGTAAAACTCTTACGGTTTATGAAGATGACCCAGGAAAGTGCTCTAATGCCCGAAAAAGTAGCGGAAGTTGCGATGCAACAATTGATACATATATTCAATTAAGGGCTGCAAAATATGGCCGCAGATTATGCACATTTTATGACATGAAAGGTACTTTAGCCTATGATTCAGACTATATGGATGGAACCGAAGAATTAGAAGATGGAACTTGTATAGATGGAAAACTAGTTACAACAGAATATACACAAAAACAAGTAGATGAACTTAATGCAATAGCCGAAAAATTTGGAGGTGAACAAATACCAAGTAACGGTAATGGAGCATCTATTACAAAATGTGATGGTAAAAATACCAATGATGATGAAGGTCTGGCTCATAAATGGAGAGGTTTATTTTTAGCTCCCCACGTAACCAAAGACTACACAGATTTAGATGGCAGAGAATATAAAGCTCAAGAATGTGCCCTTGTTCCACTTAGAATTGCACCAAACAGATTTTATGCTATTGCTAATAGATATAATTCAGAATATCTATTTGCTCCACCATTATGGATTTCAGGAGTTAAAGAAATTAGAGGTGGAGAAAATTCAACAAATGGTGCCACAGACTTCTTCTATCCAGAAATTGAAATTAATTTTGGCGAAAATGACTCTACTTTACTGAGCTTAAGTAAAGATAGCACTGGTCATGAGTCTAATAAAGAAGAATCTTCAACAGCTGATTTATCAGCAATGGTAGGAGATAAAGAATATATTGCTAATATTTTTATTAGAAAAGAACTTAATGAATTAACAGGAGTCCCTACTCTATGTTTATACCGAACACAAAGTGATGCAGAAGGAAGTATAGTTGATAAAAAAGTTGCTTGTGTCGATAGAAATAAACCAGATATTGATGGAGAAGTAGCAGGAAATACACGAAAGGCTATCGTTACTTCAAATTCAAATATCACCTATAGTGATGCTGTATTAAATCTACAATTGATGATTTCAGATGGAAATAATGGTATTGATAATGGTTGTTCTGGTGATGATGATTGTTCTAGTGTAATAAGCTTTGATAACCCTGGCTTTGAAGAAGAATCTTGCGATGAATCTATAGAAGAATATAAATTTTGTGCAATAAGAGATAGCTGTACAGAATTGGTTAATGAATGTATAGCTAACGAAATAGACCTAATTAGCATGGCATCTAGTAATACTGGCTACAATGCAGCAGTGGACAAAAAAGAAATTTGTGATACGTCATTACTAATTACTTGTAATGCTAGATGGGGCATAGTAGATCACGATGTAATAACTAATGTATCTGATTTATTACTTGATATGTCAATAGAAGGATCCGTAAGGCCAGCATCAGGAGATGAAAATGCCTATGGCTGGTTTAACGAAGCCTGCATTGTCAGAGGCTTTGAAGATAAATTAACCAATGTAGTTGCATTTAGAGCCCAAAATGGAAATATAAAAGGTAAATGCTTAGTAGATGGCAGCATACCTGGAGTTGATGTATCACAATGTATTGATGGCGGAAATGCTAATTTAAACTGCCCTTGCTTTGAGGCTGGAAGTTATGATATATCAGACTTAGGTCTAGATATGGAAATTTATGAAATTAGAGAAAAAACCTTAAGAGAAGCTGGCCTTTGCATTGACATTCCATATCCATCATTATGCCCTGCTATAGAATATGACAAAAATATTAATGATGCGAATGATCTACACTACATAATAGACTCTATAAACCAAAGCAATATTAATGATGTTCACACTTCTCACCAAGATAGAACATCAGATGCTGAAAATATTCAACATGCTGAATTTGGAACTACATTTAGTGGTACAGATAACTTTGAGGGATCATGTAATGGTTTTTGGAAAGGAGTTACCCAACCTTCTGGAATATATGCCAACCCAACCATGAATTGCAAGGATGATGGAACCTGGGATAAAAATAGCCTACTTAATGGATGTATAAGATATAGCTGCTTAGAAAAATCAACAGATGGAATGTCAAAAATAAACTCTGACGAAACTATTGGTGTATATTCAGGAGATTATGCAATAGGAGAGGAAGGAGAAGATCAAGGGACAATTAATGGCTTTGCTAACTGGAATAGTATAACTAAAGCTGATAATAGCGATGTTGTAGAAAATGTCACTTCTACATCTTGCGTACCAGGCTTTAAACCAATTGGAAGTGTACTTAATTCAGATGAAACTGCATTTACTGGTGGCACATTGCCAGACAGAGACTGCAACCAACAAGGACAATGGCTTGAGGTAAACAACCCATGCGAAAGAGTTTTATGTCCTCCTATAAATCCTCCTGGCTCTCCAAATAACCCTAAAAACATAGAAGATATGACCCAAGATGACTTTGATGAATGGATTGATTCTGGTGGTGCTACTTTTGGACAAGGAAAAGCCTCAAGATCCAGCACCCAAATAGTTGAGGAAGATACAGAATATTCAGTAATCACTGGAACCTGCCACGACGATGGAATAAATATAAGATTCTTTGAGTCCTCTGGAGGCGCTAGACCAAAGAGAGAATGTAATCATTTAGGGCAATGGGGAGAAGTTATTAATCCTTGCGTAACAAGCTGTGATGCAGTTAGCACCTTTACAGGGGCAAATGATATTAATGCTGGCTTTGCTTATTGGGAAGAAGCGCAAGATGTAGCCGTTGAAGGTTTTGTATATGGTGTGCTTGATCAAGCATCAGGAAATAATAATTACCCTGGCTGCATTGAAAATTTTATATATAGCCCTTACTCTTCTCCAGTTGATGAAGATGGTAATAGCATTAATGAAACCACTCTATTTAATCCTGGTAATTTACCAACACCTCCAACTAGAAGATGTATTTCTATAGCAGCAAACGAATATGATAATGTATCAACAAGCACTAGAAGTATTTGGGAAGCAGCCAAAGATCCTTGTGTTGACTACTGCCCTGGGGCTGTGGATGATCCAAGAATTGGAATCGGAAAAACTCAACACCCTACTAGCTCTGGCACCATCACTGTTGACTGGGACAGAACTCCTCTGGGCAGTACTGCCTACATACCAAATGAAAATAGCCTTGACGCTGCTGACTTTGGAGATGGTAATAATAGTAATTATCTATTAAAAAGAATATGTGGCACCAATGGATTATGGGAAGATCCTATACCAATGTGCTCTGGAAATAGCGGTCAAATTGGCAATGCAATATATAGTGGCGGCAATCTAGAAGTTGGAAGCTCAAGCTATCTTACCGGAACTTGTGTAGCAGGATATGAAAATCCAATAGGTGAAATTGTCACAACTCATACTGGGACAAGCTTTTGGACTGGTAATACATATACATATGAGACAACAGAGTCTGTAGATTTAGATGCTCCAACTAGACAATGTGTATATAAAAATTCTAGCAATAATATAGATGAAATGTTTTTAGAAGTTGATGATGATGGCGATTGCGGCCTTATAACTTGTAGAATAGCAAATGGTGATACATTTGGAAGAGCTTATGCAAACAATGACTATATATTATATCCAGGAGATAATAAAACTTTATACTGCAGCAGTAGCAATGGTGATTGCGAAACTAACGGCCAAAACCCTTATGTTACATGTGACTATGTAGGAAGCGGAAATACAGCCGTAGAACTTAATTTACACAATGATTGTAGAGATTGTGTAACTTGTAACTGGGATTCAGAAAAAATATATGACGATCCATATGATGAAAAAGATTGCAATTGCAGTATAGGATATAAAATGAAACGTGTTAATGCTGTACAAGGAAAAGGATGGTGGGATAGCACAGAAAATTCTGGCCCTGGTGGAATTGGAGGATCCTATAAATGCAAACCAGGATGGTATTATTATGCTAAGTGCCTTGACACTGGTCAAATTAGATTAAGTAATTTTGGTTGCGATTAATTATAGCAAAATAACAAATAATATATTATCAATAGCAGGCTTCGATCCATCCTGTGGAGCTGGATTGCAAATGGATATAAAAACTGCAACTAAACTAAGGCAGCATATTATAACAGCTCCAACTTGTTTAACCATTCAAAATAGTCAAAATTTTATTAGCACTAATCCCGTAAAAGAAAGCTTATTGCTACAACAAATTAAAATAATATTAGAAGATATTCCAATCTCATATATAAAAATTGGCCTTTTGCCAAATTCTAAAATTATTCTTTTGATTAGCAAAATATTATCTAAACACTGCCCTAATATTCCTGTTATTATTGATCCAATCATAAAATCCACAACAGGCAAAACATTACTAAAAAAAGAAGAAATATTACATTTAAAAGAAATCTTAATACCAAAATCATATCTAATTACTCCAAATATACTTGAAGCTTCTATTTTAAGTGGCGTTAAAATTAATAATTTACAAGATATGAAAATTGCTGCCAAAATCTTACAAAAACTAGGAGTAAAAAATATTCTTATTAAAGGTGGTCATTTGGCAGATAAAAAAGAAATAACCCATTTCTTACTGCAAGAAAATAAAGAAGAAATAATCTTAAAAAATAACAGAATAAAAACCAAATTAGATATAAGAGGCACAGGATGTATGCTATCAACAGCAATTGCTTGTTTTTTAAATGAAGGTCTAAAATTAGACGAAGCCATTAGAAAAGCTGATAATTTTGTTAATCAGTCTATTAAAGAAGCTAGGCAGATTGGACAAAAATTGATGATGGTTTGATAGAATGGACTTTAATCATCAATCATATTAGCATCCACATTTTCTACATCTAGTCTTTGCCACCTTATTGAGCAATAATAGTGTTAGTGTCATGCTGAACTTAGGAACTCTAGTCAGCTTTGCTGGCTTTAGAGTGACTTATGTGAAGCATCTCAACCCCAGAAACCTTAGAAAATATTAATCTTAGTTAGCAGTTACCTGTCATGCTGAACTTAGAAATTGTTAGGATTACTATGTAATCCTTACAATTTCTTATGTGAAGTATCTCAACCATAAAAACTAATATTAATGTTGTTTATATGTCTTTACCCAGAGATAAACCTTACGGCTTGGCCTTGCCACCTTAATAGTTTTAATATAATACTAAACTTAGAAACTCTAGTCAGCTTTGCTGGCTTTAGAGTTACTTATGTGAAGCATCTCAACCCCAGAAACCTTAGAAAATATTAATCTTAGTTAG